>CAXTFJ010000091.1:0-18488 GCA_964243405.1 uncultured Lichenihabitans sp.
CTCGGCACCGATCGCGTTAACCCGAGGTCGGAGCCCTGGGGCCTCACCACGGGCGACAGCACGCGGCAGCTATCCGTGCGGATTGCGCCAGGGACCGGAACAGGGGCGATGAGCGTCGGAACGGCGATCCCGGTAGCGCAGGGTGGAGAGCGATCTGCCGGCTCGCGCTTCGTCCCGCCGCCCGGCCTCGGCCCGTTCTTCCTCAAGACCTGGCTCGCGCTCGCCATCGGCTACTACGCGGCCTTCTTCTTCCAGCTCGACGGCGCGTCGAGCACCGGCGTGACCGTACTGATCCTGGCCCAGCCCTCGCGCGGCCAGGTCCTGTCCAAAGCCCTGTACCGCACGGTCGGCACGCTCGTGGGCGTGGTCGCGGCGCTCACCCTGTCGGCGCTGTTCCCGCAGGACCGCACCATGCTGGTCGCGGGCTTCGCGGTGTGGATGGGGCTGATGACCGGGATCGCGACGCTGCTGCGCGACTTCCGCGCCTACGCCTGCGTGCTGGCGGGCTACACGGTCGCGATCGTGTCGCTCGTCAACGTCGACGCGCCCACGGCCACCTTCTCGGCGGCCGTCAACCGGGTCGCGGCCGTCCTTGTCGGCATCGCGGCGATCACCTTGGCCAACATCCTGCTCGGCGGCGACGACGGGTCACGCGCCGTGACGCTCAAGCTGCGCGCGGGGCTCAAGCGCGTGCTGGCCGCCGCCGAGGATGCCTTCGCCGACCGGCGTGCCGCCGATCCCGAGCGCCTCGTGGACGTGGCCGCGATCCTCGTGCCCTTGCGCGGCGAGATCGGCATCGCGGCCTTCGAGCGGGCCGGGGCGCACAACCGCGCGGCGGGTGGGCGGAGCGCGCTGCTCGGCCTCTACGAGTCGATCACGGCCGTGCAGGCGGTCGGCGTCGGCCTGAGCCGGGCCGGGACGCCTTCCGCGGTGGACGAAGCCGTCGAGCTGACCCGCGCCGCGATCCACCGCCAGGACCCGGAACACTGCCTGCCGCGGTTCGACGCCCTCGCGCTCGCCGCCCTGCGGACGGGAACCCTGCGGGTCGAGGATGCCCACCTGTTCGACCGCCTGCACTTCCTCATCGCGACGGTGGCGGACGTCCGCGACGGACTCAGGAGCCTGCGCACCGGCCGAGCCCCGCGCAGGCAGGTCAGTCTGCCCGTGCACCAGGACACCGTCGCGGTGGTGCTCAACGCCGCCCGGGTGATCATCTCGGTCGCGGTCGCTTGCGTGCTGGCGATCTGGTCCGGCATTCCCGGGACGACGATCGCGGTGCTCTACGCCAGCGTCTTCGTGTCGCTCGGCTCGCTGCTGCCGGACCCCCGACCCATGGGCAACGCCGGGCTGTTCGGCATGCCGGCCGTCGTCGTGCTGAGCGTGATCTACGCCTTCTTCGTTTTCCCCAACATCGACGGCTACCCGCTGTTCATCGTGTCGCTGGCGCCGCTCGTGCTGCTGATGTGCTGGCTGATCCTGGCGGGCCAGCCCGGCTACGGGCTCATCATCGGCGTGCAGACCCTCGCCCAGATCGCCCCCGCCAACGTGCAGGTGCTCGACCCCGACGCCTTCACGGCGTCGGCCACCATGCTGATCCCGTCCGGCGTCGCGATCTTCGCGGCTTTCGCGTTGGTGCTGCCCGTGCAGCCCGCGCAGCGGCGGCTCCGGCTCGCGCTGGGCGTCGGCCGCGCGCTGCGCAACGCCCTGGCCGACAGGGACAAGCGCCCGCAGCCGCGCGCGAGCCTGCACTACGACCGGCTCAGTCAGTTCAAGACGTGGCAGCGCGGCGAGGCTCCGACGCTGGCGCGCCGCCGCACGATGCGGCGCCTCGTCGACCTCGGCTTCCTGGCCTACGCGGTGCGGCGCTCGTGGCGGGCGCTCGACCGCGCGCGACCGTGCGTGCCGGCCGACCTCGATGCCCACGCGCGGCGCGTGCTGCCCACGCTCGCGCCGGAGGAAACGGACGCGCTCGCCCGCGCCTACCTGGACCGCGCCGCGGCCGAGCCGGACGACGCGGGCGCGCTGGCCCTCGTCCACGCCGCCGCGGCCCTGCACGGCACGGCGCTGGTGACGGGCAGCGAGGCGCGGCTGCTGCGCCGCGTCAAGCTGCTCGGGCGCAGGCCGTGACGGGAAGCCCCGCGCCCATGACCGATTTCGTGGTGGGCGGCCTGCTGATCACCCCCTTCGTGCGGGCGGCGCTGCTGGCGGCCGTCCTGATGGTCGGTATCCGCTTCGTTCTGGTGCGCCTGCGCGTTCGCCGCTGGTTCTGGCACCCGCTGCTGGCCGAGGCGGCGCTCTACGTCTGCCTGGTCGCCGCGGTCGACCTCGTCTGGTAAGGGATCACCCATGTTCGACCGCGCCCGGCGCACCATCCGTCTGCTGCTGACCGGCCTCCTGCTGCTCGCGGCGGCCTTCGCGGTGGCGGGCCTGTGGCAGCACTACATGGTCTCGCCCTGGACCCGCGACGGCCAGGTCCGCGTCCAGGTCGCCACCATCGCGCCCCAGGTCGGCGGCCAGATCGTCGAGCTGCAGGCCCGCGACGACCAGTTCGTCCACAAGGGCGACCTGCTCTACGGGATCGACAAGGCCGACTACAAGGTGAAGCTCGACCTCGCCCAGGCCGACGTCGCGAGCAAGAAGGCCGACATGGAGGTCAAGCAGGCCCGCAACGAGCGGCGCCAGCAGCTCACCACCGTCAGCACCTCGGTCGAGGAGAAGCAGCAGTTCCAGGGCGAGTACGACGTGGCCCAGGGCGCCTACCAGTCGGCGCTCGCCAACCTGGAACAGGCCAAGCTCGACCTGGAACGCACCGACGTGCGCTCCACCGTGAACGGCTACGTCACCAACCTGCAGCTCCGGGTGGGCGACTACGCCAACACGGGCTCGCCCAACATCTCGGTCGTCGACGCCGAGTCCTACTGGGTGACGGGCTATTTCGAGGAAACCAAGCTCGGCAGCTTCAAGGTGGGCGACCAAGCGCGGGTCAGGCTGATCGGCTTCGGGCCGGAGATCGAGGGTCATGTGGCCAGCATCACGCGCGGCATCTCGACCCCCAACGCCAGCGTGAGCACCCAGGGGCTGCCGTCGGTGGAGGCGGTCTACACCTGGGTGCGCCTCGCCCAGCGCATCCCGGTCCGCATCACCCTCGACCGCGTGCCGGACGGCGTCACCCTGTCGGCGGGCATGACCGCGACCGTGACCGTGACCCCGGCGGACGGGGAGGCCCGGACGCCGTGGGACGGGTTGCGCGCCAGGGTGGCGGCCTGGTGGCCGGGGCGGCCCTGACCGGCACTCGCCACGAAACCCACCGTTGTCGTCCCGGCCTTCGAGCCGGGACCCATGGTTCCGCACGCGGGTGGGTCCCGGGCCTCCGCTTTCAGCTCCGCCCGGGACGACAGCTTTGCGGGGGACGCCGAACCCTGATGAGCTCCCCGGAATCGCGCTAGCCAACAGCGCCGGCCGTGCTAATGGTAAGATGATCGGCGCCAAGACCGATCGACCATTTCGGGAGGAATCATGCGTTCGATCGTGCTCGCAAGCATCGCCGCGGCTCTGCTCTGCGGCTCGGCCCACGCGGCTGAGAAGAAGTCGCTCTACTTCGTCGTCAACGGGGCGTCCGACTTCTGGAAGGCCGCCGAGGCCGGGGTCAAGAAGGCCCAGGCCGAGTTGCCGAACTACACGATGCAGCTCAAATACCCGGAGCAGTCCTCCGCGGCCATCCAGAACCGGCTGATGGACGACCTGCTGGCCAACGGGGCGGCCGGCATCATGGTGAGCGCCGTCGACCCCAAGACGCAGGGCGACGAGCTCGAGAAGGTGGCCGGCCAGACGCTGCTCTTCACCACCGACAGCGACGCCCCCCAGACCAAGCGCGTGGCCTATATCGGCTCCTCCAACGTGGACGCGGGCAAGCAGGCGGGCGAGCTGATGAAGAAGGCGCTGCCGCAGGGCGGCAAGTGCATGGGCTTCGTGGGCCTGCCCGGCGCCGACAACGCCCGCGAGCGCATCCAGGGCATCAAGGACGCCATCGCGGGCACCAAGATCGAGCTCGTGGACGTGCGCGCCGACGACATCGACCAGCCCCGCGCCAAGCGCAACGTCGAGGACACGCTGACAGCCCGCCCCGACGTGACCTGCATGGTGGGCATCTATTCCTACAACACGCCGCAGATCTACCAGGCGCTGAAGGAGGCCGGGAAGCTCGGGGCCATCACCGTGATCGGCTTCGACGAGGACCAGGTGACGCTGGGCGGCGTCAAGGAGGGCACCATCGCGGGCACGGTGGTGCAGCAGCCCTACGAGTGGGGCTACCAGGGCATGAAGGACATGGCCAAGTACCTGGAGGGCGACAAGTCGTTCGTGCCCGCCAGCCACCTCATGATCATTCCCACCAAGCTGATCGAGAAGGACAATGTCGACGCCTTCGCGGCCGAGCTGAAGCAGCGGCAGGGCAAGTAAGACGCCGCACCGTCCCGGGCGGTCGCGCCCGGGACACCCCCGTTCAGGACATGGTCATGCCCGCGCCCTTCCTCCGGTTGACGTCGATCAGCAAGACCTACCCCGGCGTGCAGGCGCTGCGGGACGTGAGCTTTTCGGTCGACGCGGGCGAGGTGGTGGGCCTGATCGGCGAGAACGGGGCGGGCAAGTCGACGCTGATGAAGGTGCTGGGCGGCGTCGTGGCCCCCACGGCGGGGAGCGTGACGATCGGGGACCGGGAGTACCCGAACCTCACCGTCACCCAGTCGCTCGCGGCGGGCGTCGCCTTCGTGCACCAGGAACTCAACCTGTTCGACAACCTGGACGTCGCCGCCAACGTGTTCATCGGCCGCGAGCCCCGCGCCTTCGGCCCGCTCCGCCTCATCGACCGCAAGGCGCTGCACGCGCGGGTGACGCCGCTGCTGCGCCGGCTGAACTGCGACTTCGCGGCGGACACCTCCGTCGCGGACCTGTCCATCGCCCAGTGCCAGATGCTGGAGATCGTCAAAGCGCTCTCGCTCGACGCCCGGCTCATCATCATGGACGAGCCGACCTCCAGCCTGACGCTCACCGAAACCAACAGCCTGCTCGCGGTCGTGGCCGAGCTCAAGCGCGACGGGGTCGGCGTGATCTTCATCACCCACCGCCTGGGTGAGATCGAGCAGTGCGCCGATCGCGTCGTGGTGTTGCGCGACGGCGCGGTGGTGGGGGAGCTCGACCGGGCCTCGATCGCCCACGACCGGATGATCCGCCTGATGATCGGGCGCGACCTGAAGACGCTCTACACGCCCCCCGCCGGGCCGCCCGGCGCGGCCGTGCTGGACCTCGACCGCGTCGCCACCCCCGCCTACCCGGGCCGCCCCGTCACGATGAGCCTGCGCGCGGGCGAGATCCTCGGGCTCGGCGGGCTGGTGGGCGCCGGGCGCACGGAACTCGCCCGCGTGATCTTCGGCGTCGACCCGCCCGCAGGCGGCACCCTGCGCATGGGCGGCGAGCCCATCGTGGTCCGCTCGCCGCGCGACGCGATCGCGCGCGGCATCTACCTCGTGCCGGAGGACCGCAAAAGGTCGGGCCTCATCCTGGAGGACTCGATCGCCGGCAACGTGGCGCTCGCCAACCTGCCCGCGCTGGCCCGCGCGGGCCTCGTCAGCCCCGGCGCTGAGCGCGGCAACGCGGAAACCCAGCGCCGCGCGCTGCGCATCAAGACGCCCGACGTCGGCACGCTCGCGGGCTCGCTGTCGGGCGGCAACCAGCAGAAGGTCGTGCTCGGCAAGTGGCTGTGCATGGCGCCCAAGGTGATGATCTTCGACGAGCCCACCCGCGGCATCGACGTGGGCTCGAAGTCCGAGATCTACGCGCTGATGCGGCGGCTGGCCGACGGCGGGGTCGCGATCCTGATGATCTCCTCCGACATGGAGGAGGTGATCGGCGTGAGCGACCGCGTGGCCGTGATGCACGAGGGCGCGGTGGCGGGCGTGCTGGCGCGCTCTGAGCTCAGCGAGGAGGCCATCATGCAGCTCGCGGTTGGCAACGCGACCGGACACTGAGGCGGGGACGTCATGCTGAAGAAGGACCTGGGGCTGTTCGTCCTCATCCTGGTCGTGGGCACGGTGGTGGCGGTCCTCAACCCGCGCTTCATCTCGCCCATCAACCTGTCCAACACCGCCAACCTGATCGGGCTGTTCGGCCTGTTCTCCATCGGCGAAGGCTTCGTGATCATCACGGGCGGGATCGACCTGTCGATCGGCTCGGTGTTCGCGCTGCTCGGCGTGGTGTTCATCACCCTGCTGTCGGGCTACGGGATGAACTGGGTGCTCGCCACCGTCCTGATCGTGGGTGCGGGCGTCGTGCTGGGGCTGGCGCACGGGCTGCTCATCACCCGCCTGCGCCTGCAGCCCTTCGTCACCACCCTGTGCGGGCTGCTGATCTACCGCGGCGTCGCGCGCTATTACACCGACGACGGCACGGCGGGCTTCGACTTCGGCCAGAGCTTCCCCGCGCTCGACTGGCTGACCACCGGCCGCGTCTACGGCGTGCCCAACAGTTTCACGGTGTTCGTGATCGTGGCGGTCTTCATGGCCGTGCTGCTGCACCGCTCGGTGTTCGGCCGCTACCTGTTCGCGGTGGGCAAGAACGAGGAGGCGGCGCGCTATTCGGGCATCAACACGCGCGCCGTGATCGTGTGGTCCTACGTGATCTGCTCGGGCCTGGCGGGCCTGTCGGCCATCTACTTCGCCATGTACACCCGCTCCATCTCGCCCGCCTCGCACGGCAATTTCTACGAGCTCTACGGCATCGCGGCGGCGGTGCTGGGCGGCTGCTCGCTGCGCGGCGGCGAGGGCTCGGTGCTTGGCATCGCGCTCGGCGCCGTGCTGCTGCAGATCCTGCAGAACCTCGTCAACCTGCTGGGCATCCCCTCCTCGCTCAACTTCGCCGTCATGGGCACGGTGATCCTCATCGGCGTGCTGGCCGACGTGCAGCTCAAGCGCCTGCGGACGGTGCGCGCCGCCAAGACGGGCGGCCCGGCGGCCGCGGCCGTCGTGACGCCGCAGCCGCAGCTCGGCCACGAGGGCTGAGGTCCGCCCCCGCGGATTTCCGCTTGGCCGCGCCGCGACCCTCGTGCCATTGTGCGCCGCCGCGAGGGCCGCGGCCCGCCGCGGCATCGCGGCCTGCATGGGGATGATCGATGGCTGTCCGGAACGGTGTGGTGTTCGCTCTGACCGGCGTGCTGGCGAGCCTGGGACTAACCGCCGCCGCCCGCGCGGCCGACATCAAACCCGCCATCGTCTACGACCTCGGCAGCAAGTTCGACAAATCCTTCAACGAGGGTGTGCTGCACGGCGCCGAGCGCTTCAAGCAGGAAACCGGCATCGACTTCCGCGACCTGGAGATCAGCAACGAGTCCCAGCGCGAGCAGGCGCTGCGCCGCTTCGCCAAGGACGGGTTCAGCCCCATCGTGGCGGTGGGCTTCGCCCAGGCCGACGCCCTGGGGAAGGTCGCGGCCGAGTACCCCAAGACCAAGTTCGCCATCATCGACTCCGTGGTCGACAAGCCGAACGTCCAGTCGATCGTCTTCAAGGAGCAGGAGGGCTCCTTCCTGGTGGGCCTGATCGCCGCCAAGGCCTCCAAGACCGGCAAGCTCGGCTTCGTGGGCGGCATGGACATCCCGCTGATCCGAAGGTTCGAGTGCGGCTACGCGCAGGGCGCGAAATACGCCAACCCGCAGGCCGACGTGCTGCAGAACATGACGGGCACGACGCCCGACGCCTGGCACGATCCCGTGAAGGGCGGCGAGCTGGCGAAGTCGCAGATCGACCGCGGCGCGGACGTGATCTACGCTGCGGCGGGTGGCACCAGCGTGGGCGTGCTGCGGGCCGCGGCCGACGCGGGCAAGCTCGCCATCGGCGTCGACTCGAACCAGGACGGCCTGTTCCCCGGCAAGATCCTGACGTCCATGATGAAGCGCGTCGACAACGCCACCTTCAAGACCTTCTCCGAGGCCAAGGACGGCGATTGGAAAGCGGGCGTCAGCGTGCTGGGCCTGAAGGAGAACGGGGTCGGCTATTCGCTGGACGACTTCAACAAGAGCCTCATCACCCCGGACGTGAAGGCGGCCGCGGACCAGGCCTCGGCCGATATCGTTTCGGGCAAGATCGAGGTCCACGACTACATGGCCGACTCCAAGTGCCCCCTGTAAAAGGCTGATGACCGCCCCCGCGATCCGCTTCGAGGGGATCAACAAGCGCTTCGGGACCGTTCACGCCAACCGCGACATCGACCTCGCGGTGGCGCGTGGCTCCATCCACGGCATCGTGGGCGAGAACGGGGCGGGCAAGTCCACCCTCATGTCCATCCTGTACGGCTTCTACGAGGCCGACAGCGGGACGATCCTGGTGGACGACAAGCCCGTGCGCATCACGGCCTCGCGGGACGCCATCGCGCACGGCATCGGCATGGTCCACCAGCACTTCATGCTGGTCGACAATCTCAGCGTGCTCGACAACGTCCTGCTCGGCGCCGAGGGCGGCGCGCTGGTCGCGGCCGGCAAGGCTCGGATCAGGGCCAAACTCGCGGACCTCGCGCGCGACTACGGGCTCGCGGTCGACCCGGACGCGATCGTGGGCGGGCTCGGCGTCGGGCTGCAGCAGCGCGTGGAGATCCTCAAGGCCCTGGTGCGCGGCGCGACCGTGCTGATCCTCGACGAGCCCACCGCGGTGCTGACGCCCGCCGAGGCCGACCAGCTCTTCGCCGTGCTCGACGTGCTGCGGCGGGAAGGCAAGACGGTCCTGCTCATCACCCACAAGCTGCGCGAGATCATGCACGCGACCGACCGCGTGTCGGTGATGCGGCGCGGCGAGATCGTTCTCACCACCGACACGGCCACCACGTCGCCGGCCGCGCTCGCCGACGCGATGGTGGGCCGGCGCGTGTCGCTGACCGTCGCCAAGGGACCGCCCCGCCGCGGTCCGCCGCGCCTCGAGGTGCGCGACCTGACGGTGCGGGGCGCCAACGGCGTGCCCCTGGTCGACCGGGTCAGCTTCACGCTCCGGGCGGGCGAGATCTGCGGGCTCGCGGGCGTGGCGGGCAACGGCCAGTCGGAACTGCTCGAAGCCCTCGCGGGCATGCGCCCGGTGGCGTCGGGCGCCATCCTGGTCGACGGCCGGGAGGTCGAGCCGCACGGCCTCAACCCCGCCCGCATGCGGGCGATGGGCGTGGGCCACGTTCCCGAGGACCGGCACCGCATGGGGCTCGTCACCACCTTCGAGGCCTGCGAAAGCGCGATCCTGGGTTTTCACCGCGACCCCGCCTACGGGTTCGGGGCGTGGCTGTCGCGCCGCCGCATCGTGGCGAACCTGGCGGCCAAGATGGCGTCCTACGACATCCGCCCGCCCCTGCCCCGCCTGAAGACCGCCAGTTTCTCGGGCGGCAACCAGCAGAAGATCGTCCTCGCCCGCGAAATGGAGCGCGAGCCCAAGGTCGTGCTGGCGGGCCAGCCCACGCGCGGCGTGGACATCGGCGCCATCGAGTTCATCCACAAGCGGCTCGTGGCGCTGCGGGACGCCGGCAAGGCCGTGCTGGTCGTCTCCGTCGAGCTCGACGAGATCATCGCCCTGTCCGACCGCATCCTGGTGATCTGCGGCGGACGGCTGACGGGCGAGCGGGTCCCCGGGCCCGGCTCCGCGGCGGACGAGGGCTTCGCGGGCGAACTCGGCCTGCTGATGGCGGGCGTGATGGACAAGGCCGCGTGAGCGCACCCATCGCCCTCCCCCGCTGGGCCGACCTGATCCTGGTCCCGGTGCTCAGCGTCGCGACCGCCTTCATCGTGGCCGCCCTCGTGGTGCTGGCCATCGGGGTCGACCCGTGGAAGGCCACCGTCGAACTGGTCGAGGGGGCGCTCGGCAGCGGCGAGGGCCTCGGCTTCACGCTCTACTACACCACGGATTTCATCTTCACCGGCCTCGCGGTCGCGGTGGCGTTCCAGGCCGGGCTGTTCAACATCGGGGCCGAGGGCCAGGCCTACCTCGGCGGGCTGGGGGCCGCGCTCGTGTGCCTGCACGTGCCCGGCCTGCCGTCCTGGCTGATGATCCCGGCCGGCATCGCGGGCGCGATCGTGTTCGGCGGCCTGTGGGCGCTGATCCCGGGCCTGCTGCAGGCCAAGCGCGGCAGCCACATCGTCATCACCACCATCATGTTCAACTGGCTCGCCACCACGCTGATGGCCTACCTGCTGGTCAACGTGCTGCGCGAGCCGAGCGAGATGGAGCCGGGCTCGAAGCACCTGCCCGCGACCTCGATCATCCCCTCGGTCCAAGATGTATTCGCCCGGCTCGGCATCGAGGTCGCGCAGTCGCCGCTGAACCTGTCCTTCGTGCTGGCGCTCGCCTGCGCGGCCGGCCTGTGGGTGTTCGTGTGGCGGACCCGCACCGGCTACGAGGTACGCGCGATCGGCGCCAACCCGGTGGCGGGCCTCTACGGCGGCGTGTCGCCCACGCGCATCATCGTGCTCACAATGGCGATCTCGGGCGCGCTCGCCTCGGGCGTGGCGGTCAACGAGGTCATGGGCGTGCAGAACCGCCTGCTGATCGACTTCACCTCCGGCTACGGCTTCGTGGGGATCGCGGTGGCGCTGATGGGCCGCGCCCACCCGCTCGGCGTGGTGCTGGCGAGCTTCCTGTTCGGCATCCTCTACCAGGGCGGGGCCGAGCTCGCCTTCGACGAGCCCAAGATCACCCGCGACATGATCGTGGTGATCCAGGGCCTGGTGGTGCTGTTCGCGGGCGCGCTCGAAGGCGTGTTCCGCCGCCCGCTCGGGCTGGCGTTCGGGGCCTGGACCCGGTCCGCCCGTCCCCGCCCCCTGCCGGCCGAGTGAGACGCGTCCGGTGCAGGATTTCGCGCTCGAAGCGGCCCTGATCCTGTCCTCCAGCCTGCGGCTCGCCACGCCCCTGATCTTCGCCTGCCTGGCCGGGCTGTGGTCGGAGCGGTCGGGCGTGGTCGACATCAGCCTGGAAGGCAAGATGCTGGTCGCGGCCTTCGCGGCCGCGGTCGTGGCCTCCGTCACCGGCAGCGCCTGGGCGGGCCTGGGCGCGGGCATCCTGGCCTCGGTGGCGTTCGGCCTGGTGCACGGCTTCGCGGCCATCGATCAGCGCGGCAACCAGATCGTGTCGGGCGCGGCGATCAACCTGGTGGCGGCGGGACTGACCGCGCTGGTGGGCAACGCCTGGTACGGCGAGGGCGGCCGCACGCCCCAGCTGGAAACGGCCGCGTCTCGGTTCGAGGGCCTCGTCTGGCCGGGCGCGGAGGCCGCACGGGCCGTGCCGATCGCGGGGCCGTTCTACACCAACCTCCTGTCGGGGCAGAACCTGCTCACCTACCTGGCCTTCCTCGCCGTGCCGCTGACCAGCTTCGTGCTGTACCGGACGCGGTTCGGCCTGCGGCTCAGGGCCACGGGCGAGAACCCGGCCGCGGTCGACACGGCGGGCGTGTCGGTACGGGCGATGCGCTACGCGGGAGTGCTGGTCTGCGGCGTCCTGTGCGGGATCGCGGGCACCTACCTGTCGGTGGGGCAGGCCGCGACCTTCCTGCCGGGCATGACGGCGGGCAAGGGCTACATCGCGCTCGCGGCCCTGGTGTTCGCCAAGTGGCGGCCCACGCCCGCCCTGCTCACCTGCCTGCTGTTCGGTTTCCTCGATGCCAGCGCCATCCGGCTGCAGGGCGTGGTCCTGCCGGGGGTCGGCGAGGTGCCGGTGCAGGCGATCCAGTCCCTGCCCTACCTGCTCACCGTGATCCTGCTGGCGGGCTTCGTGGGCCGCGCCATTCCGCCCAGGGCTTCAGGCATCCCCTACGTGAAGGAACGGTGATGGACCAGACCGTCGACAGCCTGTTCGGGGCCGCCCGCGCCGCGCAGGCGCAAGCCTACGTGCCCTATTCCCGGTTCCGGGTGGGCGCCGCGATCCTGACCCCGTCGGGAGCGGTCTACCCGGGCTGCAACGTCGAGAACGCCGCCTACCCGCAGGGCTGCTGCGCGGAAGCGTCGGCGATCTCGGCCATGGTGGTGGCGGGCGAACGGACCATCGCGGCCATCCTCGTGGTGGGCGACGGCGACCACCTCGTCACGCCCTGCGGCGGCTGCCGCCAGCGCATCCGCGAGTTCGCCGGGCCCGACACGCCGATCCACATCGCGGGGCCGGAAGGCCTGCGGACCACCTTCACGCTGAATGACATCTTGCCGCAGTCGTTCGGCCCTGACAATCTCATGGCTCCCTAGCCGCCGCCGGATCAGACCGATGCTCGACCAGTCCGCAGACTGCCTCGCGACCCTGCGCGAGCGCGGCGTGACCGAACCCATCGGCCTCGCGATCGTGCTGGGGACCGGCCTGGGCGCCATCGCCGAAGCCTTGGACGGGCCGCTGGCGGTGCCCTACGCCGACCTGCCGGGTTTTCCACGGAGCACGGTGTCGGGCCACGACGGGCAGCTCGTCGTCGGACGCTGGGAAGGCGTGCCGCTCGCGGTCCTGCAGGGCCGGTCGCATTATTACGAGACGGGCAATGCCGCCACCATGCTGACCCCGCTCGCGACCCTGAAGGGGTTGGGCGCGCACACGCTGGTGCTGACCAACGCGGCGGGGTCCGTCAACCTCGACTGGTACCCCGGCAACATCGCGATGATCAGCGATCACATCAACCTGACCGGGGTGAACCCGCTGGTGGGGGCCGAGGGCGACGCGCGTTTCGTGGCCCTGGCGGAGGCCTACGACCCCACCCTGCGGACGCGCATGCGCCGGGCCGCGGTGGCGGGCGGCGTCCCGAACCTGCGCGAGGGCACCTACATGTTCTTTCCCGGGCCCTCGTTCGAGACGCCGTCCGAGGTCAAGATCGCCAAGACGCTGGGGGCCGACCTCGTGGGCATGTCGACCGTGCCGGAGGTGGTGTTGGCCCGCTGGCTCGGGATGCGCGTTCTGGCCCTGTCGGTCGTGACCAACTTCGCCACGGGCATCTCGGGCGGCAATCCCACGCACGCGGAAACCAAGCAGGCCGCCCTGATGGGCGCCGTGGCGTTGCGCCGCCTGCTGCGCGCCTTCGTGCGCAGCAGCCTGGCCGCCGGCTGAGCCCATGCTCCCCCAGGAGGTCATCCGCAGGAAGCGCGACGGGCTGGAGCTCGACGACGGCGAGGTCGCGGGCTTCGTGGCGGGCCTGGGCAGCGGGACCGTCACTGGCGAGCAGGCCGCTGCCTTCGCGATGGCGGTGTTCCTGCGCGGCATGACCCGGGCCGAGACCGTGGCGCTGACGGAGGCGCTCACGGCCTCGGGCCGCGTGCTCGAGTGGGACCTGCCCGGCCCGGTGGTGGACAAGCATTCCACGGGCGGGGTCGGCGACAACGTGAGCCTGATGCTGGCTCCCATCGCGGCCGCCTGCGGGGCCTTCGTGCCGATGATCTCGGGGCGGGGGTTGGGCCACAGCGGCGGCACGCTGGACAAGCTCGGCAGCATCCCCGGCTACGCCACCGCGCCAAATCTCGAGATGTTCCGATCCGCCGTCCGCGAGGTGGGCTGTGCCATCATCGGCCCCACGGCCGACCTCGCGCCCGCCGATCGCGCGCTCTACGCCATCCGCGACGTGACCGCGACGGTGGAGTCGATCCCGCTCATCACCGCCTCCATCCTGTCCAAGAAGCGCGCGGGCGGGCTCGGCGCGCTGGTGATGGACGTGAAGCGCGGTTCGGGCGCCTTCATGGCGGGAATGGACGACGCGCGGGCGCTGGCCAACAGCATCGCGGCTGTCGCGAACCGCGCGGGCCTGCCCACGACCGCGCTGATCACCGACATGAACCAGAGCCTGTGCGGCGCGGCCGGCAACGCGCTGGAGGTCCGGGTCGCGGTCCGCACCCTGACGGGCGCCCGGCGCGACCCCCGGCTGCACGCGGTCGTGGTGGCGCTCGCGACCGAGATGCTGGTGCTGGGCGGGCTCGCGGCCGATCCGGACGAGGCGCGGCCGCGGATCGAGGCGGCGCTCGACAGCGGCGCCGCGGCGGAACGGTTCGGCCGCATGGTGGCGGCTCTGGGCGGTCCGACCGATCTCGTCGAGCGCTGCGACGACCACCTGCCCTCAGCACCCGTGTCGGTGGTCGTGACGAGCGAGACGCGCGGGTTCGTGCAGCGGATCGATGCCCGCGCGCTGGGTCTCGCGGTGGTGGGCCTGGGCGGCGGCCGCACCCGGCCCAACGACGGCATCGACCCCCGCGTCGGCTTCGACGATCTCGCGCCGCTCGGCGCCATGGTGCCCGACCAGCCGCTCGGGACGGTCCACGCCGCCACGCCCGCGCAGGCCGAGGCCGCCGCTGAGGCGCTGCGCCGCGCCTGCACGATCGGCGAAGCGCCGCCCCTCCTCCACCCGCCCGTGATCGAGCGCCTGGGCGCCGAGGCATTCGCGGCGTGACCGACCGCCCCGTCCTGCTCGTGGCGCTCGCCCCCGACGCGGACGCCGGGCCCTGGCTCGACGCCTTCCGCGAGCATCTGCCCGGGTTCGAGGTACTGTCGCCCGCCGACATGCCCGAGCCCGCGCGGGTGCGCTACGCCGCGGCCTGGAAGCACGCGCCCGGCGCGCTCGCGCCCTACAGGAGCCTGAAGGCCATCTTCTCGCTGGGTGCGGGCGTCGACCACCTGCTGGCCGATCCGGACTTACCCGTGGGGGTGCCGCTGGCCCGCGTAGTCGACCCGGACCTCACGGCCCGCATGAGCGAGTGGGTCGTGCTGCACGTGCTCATGCACCACCGGCAGCAGCGGCTCTACGACTACCAGCAGTTCGAGAAGATCTGGGCCGAGGACGTCCACCAGCCCGCCGCCCGCGACGTGCGCGTGGGCGTCATGGGCCTGGGCGTGCTGGGGCAGGACGCCGCCCGCAAGCTCAAGGTGATGGGCTTCGACGTGGCGGGCTGGAGCCGCTCGCCGCGGACCGTGCCCGACGTCCCGAGTTTTTCGGGCGAGGCGGGGCTCGGAGACTTCCTGGCCCGCACGCAGATCCTCGTCGTGCTGCTGCCGCTGACGGAGGCCACGCGCGGCATTCTCGACGGCGCGCTCTTCGCGCGGCTCGCGCGCGACAGCTACTTCGGCGCCCCCATCCTGATCAGCGCCGGGCGGGGCGGGCTGCAGAAGGAGGCCGACATCCTGGCGGCGCTGGAGGGTGGCGGGCTGCGGGCCGCGACGCTCGACGTGTTCGAGACCGAGCCGCTGCCCGAGACCTCAGAGCTGTGGCACCACCCGGCGGTGACGGTCACGCCCCACAATGCGGCGATCTCCAGCCCCGCGGCGATCGCCGCGTCCCTCGCGGCCCATATCGCGGCGCACGAGGACGGCGCACCGCTCGACTACACCGTGGAGCGCGAGGCCGGGTACTGAGGTCGGCCCGGTAGCGCCGGTTCTAAAGTTGCACGCCCCGCGTCAGCGCCCCGTCGACCACCAGATTGGTGCCGGTGATGAAGCTCGCGGCGGGGCTCGCCAGGAAGGCCACCGCGTTCGCCATTTCCTGCGGCGTGCCCATGCGGCCCGTGGGGTTCAGGGCCAGCGCGGTCTTGTAGAGCTCCGGGTTGCCGTCCTGGATCCTGTGCCAGACGCCACCCTCGAAATAGGTGTTGCCGGGCGAAACGCTGTTGGCGCGGATGCCCCTGCCCGCGAGCTGGTGGGCGAGGCCCTGCGTGTAATGGACCAGCGCGGCCTTGAAGGCGCCGTAGGGTCCCGCCGCGAAGTCGATCTCGCGACCCGACACGCTCGAGATGCTGACGAGGGCGGCGGCGCTGCTCCTTTCCAGGTGGGGCATGGCAGCCTCGACGAGGCGGACGCAGCCCATCAGGTCGATCTCGAAACCCTGCCGCCAGCTGTCCTCATCGGCGCCGATCGCCAGCGCGCTCACGTTGGCGACCACGATGTCGAGCCCGCCCAGCGCGGCCGCGGCGTCACCCACCCAGGCTTTCAGCGCGGCGGCGTCACCGATGTCGAGCGCGCGGCCGAAGGCCCGCACGCCCAAGGCGCCGACGCTCGCCTCGGCCTCCGCGACCTCACCCGCGTTGCGCGCGCAGAAGGCCACGTCCGCGCCTTCCCGCGCCAGCGTGTCCACGATCGCGCGGCCGATGCCCTTGGTGCCGCCGGTCACGACGGCCTTCAACCCCTTCAAGCCGAGATCCATGGCGGTTCTCCTTCAGAGCGGCGGGTGACGCCTGTGCCAGTCGGTGACGGTCTGGAAGGCGTGGCCGGCACGGCAGAGCAGCGTCTCCGAGAGCGGGGGGCCCACGAGTTGCACGCCCACCGGACGGCCGCCATCCGTGAAGCCCGCGGGCAGCGTGATCGTGGGCTGGCCCGTCATGTTGAACGGGCAGGCGAAGCGCAGCAGGTCGGCGATGACGGGGTCGGCCTCGGCGGCGGTGAGGATGTCGGCCATGGTGGGGCCGCTCATGCCCTGGACGGGGACGAGCAGCAGGTCGATCCCCGCCGTCGCGGCTTCCACGCGACCGCGGAACTCCAGCCGGCGCAGGGCCATCTTCTGCATGTCGAAGGCCGTGACGCCCTGCGCGAGGTCGAGGAAGCCGGAAAGGATGGCGCCGTACTCCGCCTTGCGGGCCGGGTAGGTCGCCTCGTGGGCGACCGCCGCCTCGACGGCGCAGAGCGGAAACCAGTCCTGCAGGATCTGCGAGGCGTCGGGAAAATCGATTTCCACGAACTTGGCGCCGAGGCTCGCCAGCGCGCGCCGGGCCTCGGCGACGGCGCGGGCCGCGGGTGCGTCGGTGCCCTGCGCCATCCAGGCCGGAGCCAGGCCGATCGTCAGGCCCGCGATGCCGCCCTCGATGTTCTCCAGGTAGTTGGGCACGGGGGCGCGCAGGGTGGTGGGGTCCTTGGGGTCCAGCCCCGCGATGATGCCCAGCATGGCGGCCGCATCGCGGGCCGAGCGCACCATGGGCCCGAGGTTGTCCAGCGTGGCGCCGAGCTCGAAGGCGCCGTAGCGGCTCACGCGCCCCCAGGTCGGCTTCAGACCGGTGATGCCGTTCGCCGCCGAGGGGAAGCGGATGGAGCCGCCCGTGTCAGAGCCGATGGAGCCGAAGCACAGGCCCGCCGCGGTCGCCACGCCCGAGCCGCTGGACGAGGTGCCGGGCCAAGCCTCCGGGTCCCACGGATTGACGGGCACCGTCATGTCGGGGTGGTAGCCCGCGTAGGCGCCTTCCGTCATGGCGAGCTTGCCGAGGATCACGGCGCCCGCGTCGCGCAGCCGCTTGACGACCGTGCCGTCCTCGGGCGCGCGAAAGTCGCGGTGGATCGCCATGCCGGCGGCCGTGGGGGCGTCGGCGGTCCAGCACAGGTCCTTGACCGCGAGCGGCACGCCGTGGAGCGGTCCGCGTGAGGTCCCCCGCGCGATCTCGGCATCGGCCGTGCGCGCCTCGGCCAGCGCGCTCTCGGCCATCACCAGCTCGTAGGCGTGCAGCGTGCCGTCGTGGGCCGCGATGCGGTCCAGCACCGCTCGCGTGAGGTCGCCCGACGAGAGCTCCTTCGCGCGCAGGCGGGCGCCGATGTCGGTCGCGTCGGCGAAGAACAGGGCGTCGTCCATGCTGAGCCGCTTTCCTTGGCGCGCCGGCGTTCGATCCGGACCTAAAGCGCCTTCCAGTCCGTGCCGCCCTCGAAAGCCGCGGCGGCGGCGTAGAGGGTCATCTCGTCGTAGTCCCTGCCCACCAGCATCATGCTGACCGGCAGGCCGTCGCTCATCCCGCAGGGCACCGCCATGGCGGGATGGCCGGTGACGTCGAAGGGCGCCGTGTTGGGCAGCATCTCGAAGGCCCGCTGCAGGCTGAGCGCGAGCGGCGCGTCGCGGGGCGGGATGGGGGTGGCCTTCATGGGCAGGGTGGGCATCAGCAGCAGGTCGTGGGTCGCCAGCGCCCGGTCGTAGGCGGCTTTCAGCATGCGGGTGAGGTTCTGCGCCTTGGCGTAGAAGCGGCCACGATACTGGGTGAGGAAATACTGCCCCACCAGCATGGTGATCTTGAGCGTGTCGGACAGCTGATCGGCCCGCTCGCGCCAGGCCGAGTGGGCGTCGAGCAGCGAGGTCGTGTAGAGCCCCTTCCAGTTGAAGCCCATGCCGTTGCCGAGCATCATCTGCATCTGCGCGCCCTCGCTCGCGACGGGCGTCCAGATGGCCGGACCGATCAGGTGCTCGGGCAGCGAGATCTCGGTGACTTCGGCGCCGAGCTTGCGCAATTCGGCGGCCGCCGCGCGGACCTTGGCGTCCACGTCCTCCTCGCTCTGGGCGAAGCCGAACCCTTCGTTGAGGACCGCGATCTTGAGGCCCTTCACGCCGCGCCCGAGCGCCTGGGTGTAGGGCGCCACCTTGGGGGCGTACTGGCGCGGGTCGAGCCCGTCGGCGCCCGCCAGCACCTCCAGCATGAGGGCGTTGTCGGCCACGTTGCCCGTGATGGGGCCGGTGTGGTCGATGGTCGACTCGATCGGCATCACGCCCGTGTAGGGCACGAGGCCGTGGGT
>CAXTFJ010000092.1:0-2568 GCA_964243405.1 uncultured Lichenihabitans sp.
AACCTTGACCAGCCCGGGAAGCCCGACGCTCGCATCACGCAGGACGAGGTGGAGGAGGCCTTCAAGCAGAAGGGGTGAAACGGGGTATCGGGAGTTGTCGATCGCCTTGCACCTGTCCTTGACCTCCCGCAGCCGCCCGCGTTCGTCTTGTCGATAGCGGGCGGGGGCTCCGGGGCGGCGGCTGGTAGCTCCGTGTGGATGTCGGCTTCGGCCGCTCCGCGCTTGCGCCCGAGCCCAGAGACCTTGGCGAGCTTGCGACGCTGCGCAGCCCGGCGCCACCATCGGGTAATCCCGCGGTAGGTTCAACTTCGTGCGTTATTGCTCAGGTGGCATCCCGGCCTCGCAAGCGAGCTAAGCGCTTGGCCTCCCGGAAGGGAATCGAACCCCTGACCCCAGGTTTAGGAAACCCAGGGTCGTGATTTCCTCGTCGTTCCTTACCATTCATAATGATCCATATTGCAGAGGCTTAGCGCCGGTCTTCTTTCCCCTTGTGTCACGGCGATAGCTGGCGCATCCTCCATTCCGCTTACCAATCGCTTACCGAGGGTGGCTGTGCCGGAAGGCCGCGTGTCGAAAAGATCGGTGGACGCCCTGTCCTGCCCCGCGGGACTGGATCGGGTATTCCTGTGGGATGACGACTTGGCGGGCTTCGGGATCGGCGCCTTCCCGACAGGCCGCAAGGTGTACGTCGCGCAATACCGGCAGAACGGGCGGTCGAAGCGGATCACACTCGGCACGCATGGCCGGCTCACACCGGACGAGGCCCGGATCGAGGCCAAGAAGGTGCTCGGCTCCGTCGCGAAAGGTGCCGATCCGCTTGCCGATCGCAAGGCCTCGAAGGCGATCCCTACCTTCCGCGAGGTCGCGGACAGGTACATGGCCGAGCACGTAAGGTCCAAGCGCACCACAAGCACGGCGGACACCTACGAAGGACTACTGCGCAACCATGTTCTACCCGCCCTCGGATCGGTGCGGGTCTGCGATCTTAAGCGCGTCAACGTCGCCAAGTTGCACCACGACCTCGCGACCTCGCCCGGAGCCGCCAATCGGGCCGTGTCCGTCGTTTCAGCCATCTGGAATTGGGCGGCGGGCGCCACGGAAGACCCGCTCTACGATCGCAATCCGGCCCAAGGGATCGAACGATACCCGGAACAGGGTGGGGAACGGTTTCTCACTACTGCGGAATTGTCGCGCCTTGGGGATGCCCTGCAACGGGCAGAGACGGTTGGGCTGCCGTTCAAGGTGGATGCGACCAACCCGAAAGCGAAACACGCGCCGAAGCACCAGCTCCGGCCAGTCGACCCTTTCGCCCTGGCGGCAATCCGCCTGCTGATCCTGACCGGCGCTCGGTTGCGCGAGATCCTTCATGCCGAATGGCGCCACGTCGATTTCGAGCGCGGCATTATCCACCTGCCCGACAGCAAGACGGGAAAGAAACCCGTCTACCTGTCCGCCGCCGCGATGGTGATCCTGGCCGACCTGCCACGCATCGAGGGAAACCCGCACTTGATCGCGGGCGCCAAAGCCGGAAAGCCCCGTGCGGACCTCCAACGGCCGTGGGCAGCCGTCATCGGCACTGCAGGCCTACCCGGCCTCCGCCTACACGATCTTCGGCATAGCTTCGCCAGCATCGGCGCTGGGGCATCTCTCGGGCTGCCCATCATTGGCAAACTCTTGGGGCACTCCCAGCCCGCGACCACGGCTCGCTATGCCCACCTCGACGCCGACCCGATGCGGCGAGCGGTGGATACGATCGGGGCGACGATCTCGGCAGCGATGGACGGAGGGCGGCCAAAGGCGGATGTCGTGAATGTCGTGGATGTCGGTAAGGCTCGTGCGAAGCGGCGGCTTGCACAATGAATGCGAACGCACTGCACGATCAGCACGACTCGCATGTTAGGAGTTGGCGAGACCGGCCAACGAAAACCCAGATCCGCCGATTGAAACGAGCCGATCGCGTGAATGCCTTTGATGCCGTCTCCTACTCCTACCTTCGCCAAAGCCTTTACGCCCGTCCGCTGATCGAGGTGGCGGATTGGATCGCTCGTTCATCTCCAGAAAACAGAGCGTCGGACGAAGCAATTGCTGAAGAGATGAGGAGTCTCGCCTACGGCATCAGATGCAAGCAATTCGACACGCCACGCGGCTCAGCAATTCTGGTCTTGAGCTACGATGAATGTCCGTATCGACTTTCCTCAACCAAGTATGCGGAGATGGAGCGGGCCTACGGCGAAAACGTGATGATTAAGCAAGTCCTCACGTACTGCTGGATCGGCAAGGTCGGCTGGCATGGCTGGTTAGGATTCCTAAACCGGAAGCCACCACTGCACTGGTGTGAAGCACAGCCGGAAATCAGCAAACATATACCTTCTCTAAACCTAGAAAGCCTTAAATACTCAGCGTCCAAACCTCGCCGCGGGCGCCCCCCGATGAGAACGCAAGACCGGGACGCTCGCGAACTCGTTGCTGAGAAGGTTGCGCATCTAATGAATTACAACGGCGAGTTCGATGTGACTGAAGCCGAGTGGCAGAACCAAGCTGTCCTCGAAAATACCATCGCCACTTACC
>CAXTFJ010000092.1:2578-18171 GCA_964243405.1 uncultured Lichenihabitans sp.
ATGTCTGTATGACAAGATGCGCGCGTTCTCACAAGATGCCTCCCGTTCCCTTCATGAGAAGGCAAGCTTCGGCTTGGTACGGCAATGCATCTTGATCAAAGCAAACAAGTTACGCATGATGGAAAAGCCAACTACCTGACTGTTAGAGAAGCCGCGGAAGTCGCAGGCATCAGTGCTAGCTTCCTGAATAAAGCGCGACTCACTGGCGACGGACCTGAGTTCGTCAAGCTCGGGGCAGCGGTAAGGTACTTCAGACCGACGCTTCTGACCTGGCTTCAGAGCCGCACTCGCCGCTCCACCTCCGAACAGGCCACCGCCTAACAAAACAGCCCCCTACGCGAGGCGCAGGAGGCTGCAGAGATCTTCGTTCGAGCAAGTCCGAAGTATCGCATCCGCTTTCCTTTTTCAAGCGCCGCGCGTCCTCACAAGGACCGCCAGATGAAAAACTACGCCATCTCGTTGCTGCCCACGCCTGGGCCGCACTTTCCCGATCTCCCCGATGAAGCTGCGGTGCGCATCATCGCCCACCGCAGCCGGATCAGTCTGCCCTATGCTTCGCTGGTCGCCGACCTTGCCGGCATCGGCGCCCAAGTCCGGGAGGGTCGCCGATGATCGCGACCGCTTCTATTCGCAACTTCGACCCCAGCCTCCTCGACCTCGACGACCTCGCGCACAAGTTCGCGGCGGACCTGACAGCCGTGCCTGACGAGCAGCGGCGCTCAGCCATCTTGGACCACATCGACTTCGCGGCAGGCGTCGCCGCATCCAGCTTTGCGAAGCTCGCGGATGAAGAGGGATACGATCTTGCTACGACCAGCCTGTACGGGCGCCGCTTCCTGACGGAATGGGTTGGTGCCTGCCGTCGCATCTTCCCGTCCGAAGCCCTGAGTGGTGTCGGCTGGATCGAAGCCGAGGCGCAAATCCGTGCCGGCTTCAACGACAGGCTGGACGCGATTAGGAACTCCACATCGGCAAGCGACGGAGGCGTTCAATGAGCGCCGTCGTGGTTCCGATCGATATTGAGGCGCTGGGCCGCCTGACCGAAGGTCTCTCACCGACCGGCCTCCTCGCCTACATCGGTGTGGCCTACAGGGCATCACGCGGGTTCGTGCAACACGGGGACGACGCTTGACCGCCCTCCCCACGACAATCCTGCCGCGCCTTGGCCAACTCGTCCGCATGTTGGGGTCGCCTGCCGACGGTGAGTGCCTGAACGCCGCCCGCGCGCGCCGACGGACGCTCATGACACAGGGTGCGAGCCTGCACGACCTCGCCGATCGCATCGAGCATGACCCGGCGCCCATCGTGATCTATCGCGACCGGCCTTATTCCTCATCGAGCAGCGCGCCGACGTGGGCGAACACCGGACGGGTCACCGTTAAGGCGGTACTGCAGGCCGCGCTCGTGAAAGACGCGTTGACGGCTTGGGAGCGCGAGTTCGCGACCTCAATTCTCGCGCAAATCGTGGCCTTATGGTCATGGGCACCGTCACTGAAACAACAGGCGCACCTCGACGTCCTGCTGGCGAAGCTGCACGCCGCCGGAGTCCGGCCATGAGCGGCATCGCCCCCCGCACCATCGACTTCAGCGCGGTGAACGACGCCGCGCTCCGCTCGCTACCCACCATCTTGTCGCGCTGGCTGCCGCAGGGCAAACAGGAACGACACGAGTGGATCAGCCTCAACCCGCGCCGGGCCGATCATCACCTCGGCAGCTTTCGCATCAACCTGCGATCCGGGCGGTGGGCGGACTTCGCCACCGACGATCGTGGCGGCGATCCGATCAGCTTGGCTGCCTACCTGTTCGGCCTAACCCAGGGCGAAGCGGCACGGCGCATCGCGTCCATGTTGGGCCTGGAGGGCGGCCATTGACCGACCTTGACCCATTCGCGCCATTCAGCGCCGCCAACGCCGAGCATGCCCCTCCCGAGTTCACGTCCCCGCCTACAGACGAATGGACGTGCCTGTCTCCCGTACCGGAAGAAGCGTTCCCCATTGACGTGGCGCTTGGGGGCAAGCCGCCCAAGTCGACATGGCTCTACCACGACCGCGATAAGCACGTGCTGGGCGTGGCCTGCCGGTGGGACACGGACACCGGTAAGGATTTCCGCTTCGCGACATGGTGCAGAAACGAGGCCGGACGTGCCCGGTGGCGGCTGAAGCATCTGCCGTCACCCCGACCCATCTTCGGCCTCGACCGGCTGGCCGCCAGTCCCCTTGCGCCGGTCATCGTGTGCGAGGGTGAAAAGAAGTGCGCTCCTGCCGTGAAACACTTCCCCGACCATGTCGCCATCGCGTGGCCGGGCGGAGCCAATGCCGCGCACCTCGTGGATTGGTCGCCGTTGAAGGGCCGCACTGTTTTTGCGTGGCCAGATAACGACGACGCCGGACGCAAGGCCGCCGCCGTCGTCGCCGAGAAGGCGCTCGCGGCCGGTGCGGACAGCGCGCTCGTGGTGCCCGTCCCGCACGAGTTCCCGGTCAAATGGGACCTCGCCGACCGCGTGCCCGACGGCGCCGACCTGCATGCCCTGCTGGAGGTCGCCCGCCCGTCCAAGCGTCCCGAGCCGATCTACCCGGCCGGGTTTAGGATGCTGGCGCGCGGGCTGGTGTGGTCCGACCCGTCCGATGATGAGAAGCCCGAGGTGGTCGTGTCCGGCCGCTTCGACGTGGTCGCTGAGAGCCGAGACGACGCCGGTTGGGCCTGGGGCGTGCTGCTCCGATGGCAGGACCCGGACGGCCGCTCACGCGAATGGGCAATGCCGCGCTCCATCCTGGCGAGCGACGGCGTCGAGGTCCGCCGTGCCCTGCTCGACGGTGGCCTCTACGTCGGGGCCGGCACCAAGGCTCGCAACCTACTAACTACCTTCCTGACCGCCGTGCGCGTCGAGGAGCGCGCCAAGGCCGTTACTACTACCGGCTGGCACGACGGGGCTTTCGTGCTGCCCGACGGCGCGATTGGCAAGTCCAAGGGCGAACGGGTCATCCTGCAGACCGCAGGCGGCGTCGATCACGCCTACAACGTCAAGGGCGACCTTGCGTCCTGGCAGGAGACCGTCGCCCGGTACGCAGCCGTTAACAGCCGCTTGGTGCTGGCGATCAGCACGGCCTTCGCTTCGGCTCTTGTCGGGCCGTGCGGAGCGGAGTCGGGCGGCATCCACCTCCGGGGCCGATCGTCCATCGGCAAGAGCACGGCGCTCGCGGTCGCGGGGTCCGTTTGGGGTGGGGGCGACCGCGGCTTCGTCCGGGCCTGGCGCGCCACGTCGAACGGCTTGGAAGCTGCGGCCGGGTGCCACAACGATGCGCTGCTCTGCTTGGACGAGCTGGCGCAACTGTCAGGCCGCGAGGCGGGCGAAGTGGCCTACATGCTGGCCAACGGGTCCGGGAAGTCGCGCGCGTCCCGCGACGCCCTGCTGCGCAAGCCCGCGCGCTGGCGCCTGCTGTTCCTGTCCTCCGGCGAGATCAGCCTGGCGGACAAGATCGCCGAGGACGTGCGGGGTCGGCGGCAGACCGCAGGCCAGCAAGTGCGGGTGGTCGACGTGCCAGCCGACACCGGATCGGCGCACGGGTTGTTCGAGACGCTGCACGGGTTCGACGATGCCGGCGCGCTCGCCAAGCATCTCGTGGCGGCCTCACGCGATCACTACGGTACGGCGGCGCGGGCCTTCATCGAGAAGCTCGCGCCTGACCTAGAGGAGGTTCGCGCGGCTGCAAACCAGGGCGTGCAGGATTTCATCGCCGACGTTTGCCCGGCCGACGCCGATGGGCAGGTCAAGCGCGTAGCAGGGCGCTTCGGTTTGATCGCCGTGGCGGGAGAGATCGCCACCACCTTGGGCATCGTTCCCTGGCAACCGGGCGAAGCGCTTCGGGCCGCGGGCACCTGCTTCTCTGCGTGGATCGACGCTCGCGGCGGGGTCGAGCCGGCCGAAGTCCGTGACGGCATTGCGGCGGTTCGCACCTTCCTGTCCGCGCACGGCTCGTCGCGGTTCCTGTCGGCTTGGGAGGACGAATCGAGCGAGCTGCGGATCGTCAACCTCGCCGGGTTCCGCAAGCAGGTCACGGGCGCGGACGGGTCGGCGTGGGACTACTACGTCACGACGGAAGCCTGGCCCGAGGTCGCGGCCGGCTTTGACGCCAAGAGCCTCGCCAGCACGCTCGCCGAACGCGGGCTGTTGGTGGCACCCGACAAGGGGTCGCACCGGGCGAAGTTCATGCGGGTGCCGGCGCACGGCTCGCGGCGGCTCTATCACCTGTCGCACACGCTGCTGGAAGGCGAGCATGCCTGACCTCAAGTCGGCTTTGGCGCTCGCGAGGCTTGCTGTTTCGAGTGGATACAGTGGCAACACTGGCAACACGAATGAGAATTGCAACGAAATCAGTGTGTTAGATCGCCACAATCCTGTTGCCACTGCTGAAATGCCAGTGGCAACAGTGGCAACATTTCCGGGACGCCTGCCGATCCGTATCCACTCCGTTGCCACTGTTGCCACAGTCCCGAAAGGAGTGGCAACAACCTATGAGGGTGAAAAAGGCAAACAAAATCAACGCTCGATCGAGCCTGTTGCCAGTGTTGCCACCGTTGCCAGTGATTTCAAGCAGGCGGGAGAAAACCCGGGCGTTCCCGCGTTCTGGCTCGACGGCATCCTGTCCCTCAGTCTGGCGAACGAACCCTGTCCTGGCTTCCGCTCAGGCCAGTGGCTCCGGACCTACGACGTGCTGCACGACTTCATTACTGGACCACATGCGGCGGAGGCCGCCCGGTACGGTTGGACAACGGAGATGCTGTTCGGCGTCCACCCCGTGGTCGGCCTTGGCAATGTCGCGAGCTGCGGCGCGCTGATCCTCGCCCACCGCGACGTCATCGTTTCGGTTGATGCAGAGGCGATCCGGTTTGCCAATACGATTTTCTACCGGCCGCGAGCCATCACGGCATCAGTGCCAATCTGGAGCTATGGTCCTGGTAAGGCAAAGGTGGGGAGTGCTGCGGCGTGAGCCGGATCAGCCACGCCGTCTCGCCTACAGTCCCGGCTTCAGTAGTTGAAATAGTCCGGATGGCTGCGGTGCCAGTCGGCGACGCGCTCTTGGTGCTGCCCGATCAGGATGCCGAAACGGATGCAGGCATGACGGTCACCCGCGTCGCAATCCGCATGCAGGTTGGAAAGCCGGTCCTCGAATGGGTCGACCACCACCACGCGCTGCGGCGGAGCTGCGTAGTACACCGTAGGAGCTGGGCGAGACTGGGACAGCGCAGATCCGAGGATCGCACCACCGACGGCGCCCACGGCCAGTCCGCCGAGAATGGCTCCCGTCTGGTCCCTGGCTTGCGCCACTCCGCAAGTCAGCGTCGACACAACCAGTGCGGTCGCGATCACCTTGCGCAACATCGTCCTGTCCTCTCGGTCACCGATTTCAGCAAATTGTGCCGAGACATAATTACCGACCGGTTAACGACGGCCGGCCCTCAAAAAGCGAGGCGGGTATGACCCCGGCCGAGGTCGTTGCCTTCAACACTGGCGGTGGCGCAACCCTCGCGGACGCCTTCGCCGAAGCCGGAGTCGCCCTGCTGTTACCCGAGCCGACCAACCTTCCCTTTTTTCTCTCACGGCCACGCGCGATGACGCTCACCATGGCCCGCAGGGAACTGCCTGACGGACGATCCAGTGCATTAAAATGTTTTGATTTGCTCTATCCCGTCCGAGGAGCCGCTTTCGTCTGACAGGATGCCAGCGCGCACCGAATCCAGCGCGAGGGTCGACCTTGCCATCCGACACGCCGACGGTGTTGAATTGTGTTAGAAATGATTTACAGCGGGAACCCGCTTACCAAAGGCTTCGGTATCAGCGTCCCCTTTTAGGGACCCACAGAATTCAACCGTAGCCGACCAGGCCAAGCCCTGCCGCTGCCCACCCCGCAACCGCCTCTGAACTCAAATTCTTATCTTATGGACAACTGACCCCGTTCCCAAACCCGATCCGGCGTTTGATTCCCGCCCTCGAAATCAAACGAATCTGTCCGGCTGGGAGAAATATCGCCACCATGCAATGGCATCGAAGCTAAGCCGCCTGCGGAGCCCGCCTACCGCCTTTGCCGACGTTAGCCGCTGAGAGGTAGCAAAAATGGTCCCATGCCGCTATACGGCTTCTGGCGAGCCATGGCGGGCGAGCATATCGAGCCTGCCATTTAGGGCCGCTCAAAAGTTATGTTGGTCCGTCGCCAGATATTGCCCAGCGCAGCACCCGCCAGTGGACTGTTCCGGTCCTGTTAGCAGGCATGGCGCCCATCATCAGCGATGCAGTTCAAGCGGAACACGTATCCACATCAATCAGCATCGCCGTCCGATCACTTGCGGCCATCCACGATTACGCAGCAGGTGTTGGTGAGCGCGATGATCTCGGCCGCCTCGACGGCGTAGCGAGGGTGGTTTTGTCATCCACCGTCGAACTCTTTACCGGTCAGGGCTGTAAGCGAAAGGTGACAGCCCGCGATGATGCGTCCCGAGATCGTCTACGATTATCCAAGCTGGGTTTCAGGTCTCGCCATCGTCCTGTTCACGACGGCCATCGGCATGATCGTCCAGGCTGTGATGCATCGTCTCCTTCCAACCAAGCTGCGTGACGAGCACAACGACGCGGTGACGGCGATCTTCGTCGTTATCGGGACGACGTACGCGGTGCTTCTGGCCTTCGTTGCGATGCTGACCTGGGAAGGCTTCAACAGGGCCCGAGCCGCCACGTTCGAGGAAGCGGGCGCGGTTGCCGAGATGCGGCGCCTCTCCTCTGCATTGCCAGAGCCCGATACCGACATGTTGCGTACGATGCTCGACGCCTATGTTCGTGCTGTCGTCGAGGTCGAATGGCCGGCGCAAGAGCACGGCAAGGTTGTGCCGGGAGGCGAATCGGCGTTGGAAGCCTTGCACGTCGCCACCGGTGGTCTGAGAGGGGACAGCCCCGCGCTAGCGAGCGTTCAATCGCGTGTCCTGGGGGAGCTTGGCGCCTTGAACATGGCTCGGCAGGTTCGCCTACTGGCGACGACACCCAGCGTACCGGCTGTGGTGTGGATCGTCTTGCTGAGCGGGGGATCCTTCCTGGTGATGTTTTCCGCCTTGCTCCGGGCGCCGAGTTACGTGCTCCATCTGTTGATGACCGGGGCGCTGTGTACATCCGGCGCGTTGGTGATCGTCCTGATCGTGTCGCTGGACAGCCCGTTCCGAAGTGACTTCCGCATCGAACCGTCCGCATTCAGCATGCACAGCTCGGTTCCTCCCGCGCCCTGAACACCAACGGAAGGCGGGTCGTCGACCATTCGAGATGGAGCTGCCGTGCCGCGGAACCCGCGGTCGATTGCTTTGTTGCCCTTGCAAAAGGGAGCACCACCATGCGGCGTCCAATTCGATATGGCTTGGCAGCCGCTACGGTCCTGATGACGGTTGGATCGACCCTCACGGCTTCGGCCACTGTCCGCCACCACCGCCCGCACCGGCCACACTACTCGCGCGGGGCGCCTGGAATGCCGATCTCGGATACCGCACCTGAAGTTCGCATCAACAGCGTGGGCGAGGTGATCTCACCGGTTGTTGGTCCGCAGGTGGATGTAAAGTAGGCCGCCTACCAAGCTCGATACGGCCCCGCGAACAAATCGCCCAGCGCATGCCGCATCCTACGCGCGAGCCACCGTCGCCGGATGTGTTCCTCGCGATCGTGGAGGATGTGACAGCGCTGGCAAAAAGCCTTGAGGTTGCGCGGTCGATTGTTCGCAGGGTCGTGGTCGAGGTGTGCGGTGGCTAGGTAAACCAGCGTCGTTCGTGTGATGGCGTTCGATGCCGCGACTTTCCGGCCCCTGCCGTCCCGCCACGTTTCGCCGTCTCGCCACCGGCCGTCCGCCGTACATTCCACGGTCGTGGCGTGGGGCCGCGAGCAGGCCTCACACCGGCCCTTCGCCCGACCGAAGCGGATGGCTTTCGACAGCTCCGGCCAGTCGATCGGGTAAAGCCAGCGGTGCTCGGGCCGGATGGGCACGGGTTAGCCGGTCATTGCCCCGCGTTGCCGGACACGAGCCGCCGCCGCTCCGCGAGGTCGGCCTCGGCCTCGTTTGCATTCTTGCCGTACTGGCGAACCTGCCCGACCAAGTCCGGCCGGTTGCGGTTTGGCTCAAGATGCTGCTGCACCAGCCCCTCGACTTTACGACTCTCAATAGCTCTCGTCCGCACGCCCGCGATTGTTTCCTCGACAGCGTGAGGCATCCGGTGAATCAGCGCGAGATAGCTCTGTGCCATCGCGTCCGGAACGAACCGACCCTGTTCCCAATCCCGCAATCGACCTAACGCGATGTTGTAGGTTTCCGCGAACACCGCTTGCGTCATGTCCCGGGCGCGCCGAACGGCCTGTACCTGGACCGCGCTACGCAGCCGTGTCAGTTCGTCGTTGGTCATCGGCGGATTGTCGGGGTCCCCGACCGCGTTGCGCTCGACCTCGTCCGGCGTCATAGCGTCGAACCTGTCCAGCTCGGCATCCGTGAACCTCGGTGGATTGTTCCTGTCCAGTTTAGCGGTTCCCATAGGACCGTTCATCCGAAGCGTTGGCCCGTCGCGCCGAGATCACTCGGCACACGTCGCCACTTATCACGAACACCACTGTAAAGGTGCGGCCCTGTATGGTGCCGACGACCTTGTGCCGTTCCTCACCGTTCTCAGGACGAGCCGTGTCTATCACGACATGGCGCACGTCAAAGAAGGCCGCGATGGCAACTTCAAACCGGACGCCGTGCTTGGCCGCGTTCGCGTGAGCCTTGGCATCGTCCCACTCGAAGTCAGCCGGGTTATCCATGATGTCATATACGGGATATAGGTAGTTAAACCAAGATAGATAGCGGGATAAACATACATTTCAGTGATGTACAGGATCGTTCACATCTCGCTCGTTCCCGGTCACTCCGACCTCATCACGCGCCGGATATCATTGCGCACGCGTTCCCAATGCTCGGGCGGGAAGGGGTCGGCGCCGGCGCCCTGCCGTTCGGCCTCCGCATGCTCGCAAGCCACGATGTAGGCCCACTGGACCCCGAGCCGCCGGATCATGTCCTCGGCATCGGCGAAGGCCAGCCCTTCGGCGATCCGCCTGTCCTTATCGGTGAGATTGGTCGCCCGGCGACGTCGAAAGCGCTCAAAGATGCGCGGGACCCGCATCGGTCAGCATCTTGCCTGCTCGCGCCGGCTACGGTTCCGGTCTAAACCTTGGCGAAATACCAGGGAGGTCCGCCATGGCTGATCGCATCCAACATCCCGAGACGCTCGCGCTGCACGCCGGCTGGCGCGCCGACACGGCGACCGGCGCGGTCGCGCCACCGATCTACCAGACGACCTCCTACCAGTTTCAGAACGCCGCGCATGCCGCAAACCTCTTTGCCCTGAAAGAACTCGGCAACATCTACACCCGGCTCGGCAATCCGACGACGGACATTCTGGAGAAGCGCATCGCGGCCCTGGAGGGTGGGGTCGCGGCACTCGCCGTGGCGTCAGGTCAAGCGGCGTCGGCCTATGCGGTGCAGAACCTCGCGCGGGCCGGCGACAATATCGTGAGTTCGACCGACCTCTACGGAGGAACATACAACCTGTTCGCGAACACGCTCCGCGACCAAGGGATCGAAGTCCGTTTTGTCGACCCGTCCGACCCGGAGCGTTTCGCCAACGCGAGCGACTCTCGGACCAGAGCCTACTACGCCGAGACCCTGCCCAATCCGAAGCTTGCCGTCTGCCCCATCGCTGAAATCGCGGCCCTGGGCCGACCGATGGGCATTCCCCTCATCGTGGACAATACCGCCGCGCCGCTGCTCGCGCGACCGCTCGAGCACGGAGCAGCCGTTGTTGTGTACTCAACCACCAAATACATCGGCGGACACGGCACCTCGATCGGCGGCATGCTTGTCGACGGTGGAGCTTTCGATTGGGCCGCCTTCCCAGACCGCCAGCCCCTGCTCAACACGCCGGATGCCAGCTACCACGGCGCGGTCTGGACCGAAGCTGCAAAGCCCCTCGGGCCCATTGCCTACGTACTGCGTGCCCGCGTCGTGCTGCTCCGGGACCTCGGGGCGGCGCTCTCGCCCTTCAACGCGTTCCAGATCCTCCAGGGGCTCGAAACCCTGCCGCTCCGCATGCCGCGGCACGTTGCAAATGCGCAAGCCGTCGCGGACTTCCTAGGCCGCCGTGAGGGCGTGCAGGCTGTTATCCATCCGTCGACGCAGAGTGGCGTTCGCCGGGAACGGGCAGACCGCTATCTCCCGAACGGTTTCGGCGGCCTCGTTGGCTTCGAACTGAGCGGCGGCTTGGAAGCGGGGCGCCGGTTCATCGACGCCCTGCAGCTCTTCTACCACGTGGCGAACATCGGCGACGCACGTAGCTTGGCTATCCATCCTGCCTCGACCACCCATTCCCAGCTTGATGCCGACGAACAACTCGCGACCGGCGTGTCGGAAGGCTACGTCCGGCTTTCGGTCGGGCTGGAGCATATCGACGACATCATCGCCGACCTCGATCAGGCGATCACGCAGTCTCTGCGATGAGGGACGCCAGCCAAGTCCACAAGGGCCACAGCCACTCAGGTGCGCCAGGCGGCGCTGGAGCGGCTGCGGCCTACCTGGTCAACACGCTGCGCTCGGCGGGCGTCAGGCGGGTGGGCGACCTGTACCGCGAGGCCTTGGCCGATCCCGAACTGGCCCGCACGCTCATCTCCAAGATGCCCGCCGCAGCCGACAGCGGTAAGCTGCACACGCTGGCCCGCCTCCTGACGCGCAGCCTGATCGTGGGGCCGATGCTGCAGCGGCAGACCCCCGCGCCCGATCCGGCACCGTCCTATACGCCTCCGGCCGCGCCGACTCCCACCATTCACGTACCGGTCGGGCACCCGATCCTGAGAACGTCGCGCCAAGCGCCGGACGGGTTCTATTACGTCAAAGACCCGCGGCAGGAGGGACGGTTCATGCGAGTAAGTGGGTGAAGGTCTCGAGCGTCCTGATGGCCCATTTCATCGCTTCTGCTTGAAGGCCGCTTCCACTTCGTCCTGCGTGATGCGAGCGTCGGGCTTCCCGGCCTGCCCAAGATTCTGCTCCTCGGTTCCGTCGCCCATCATGCCAGGGAGTGAGGCATTTGAGTTCGCCGCCGTCGCGGTCCCACCGTCACCGGCGCCGATGTCCTGCTCTGCACGCTGCCAATGATCATGGTGGCGATCGTCTGGACGACCTTCCTCCTCCCAGATCTGGTACGCGCGGCTCCTGATCTCGGCTTCTTTGTCCTGGTCCATCGTCGTTCTCCCATATCCGTGTGGTGTCGTTTTGCGACGCGATCAGCGTCAGGGGTCCGACGCACCCCCGTGCTGCAATCGGGATAGGTAGCGGCCGCGCGTCGGAGAACCACAGTGGGTCCGGGTGATGGCGGCAGTTCGCCCGCCCGGAAATACCGCGGTCACGAAATGGATCTTCACATTCATCCCGCATTGCAGCAGCCGTCGAGTTCAGCGTTCTGACACCCGGACACGTGGTCGAGGATCAATCGAATGGACGCTGGATTTCTGTGCGGTGCCGCACTCATGGGGCTCGTCTCGGTGAGCGCGCTATGGGCGTCGAATGCGATCGAAGCCAGGATCAAGCGAAGCTGACCTTGACCGGGCGGCAACTCTTCTAGGGCCCGTGCGATGTCGCGGCACCTCCGCACGCTGTCGAAAATACCCGCGACGCTCGCGCGCGCTCGTGACCACCGGTTCTGCTGCAGCGGCCGAAGCTGATTTTCATTGATGCGGCTGCCGGGCAGCCGTCCCCGGTGTGGCCCACAAAACGGTATCTTGTCAAAATTCAAAATCAAAACTTTTAAACTGAAAGATAGACCTGCAGGCCGCGAGTTGTCTTTCCCACTTTCGTAGGTTGGGATTCCTGTAATGCAGCACTCCCACATTCGTGGGCTGTAGCATCAACGAAGTTTGGCAAGGCCATTTTCCGGCAACACCATGTTCTTGCAGGCTGTCATTGCCGCAAAGCCGGATTACCGTAACACAGTTGATCGCAAACGCGGTGCGTTGCGGTCCCGGCGTCTGCCGTTCCCGGTGTGGCCTAAGCCAAAGCGATGCACTCGATCTCGATGTCGAACTCCAATGGCCAGGAGCCTACCGCGACGAACGTCCTTGCCGGACAGTTTTCGGTAAAGTAGCGGCCGTAAATCTCGTTCACCCGGCGAAAATAGGCAGCGTTGCTGACGTAGATCGTGGTCTTGACGACCTTGGCCAACGATGATCCCGCTGCCTCCAGCGCGTGCTTGAGCGCGACGAGGGATGCTTCCGTCTGCTCCTCGATGTCACCGCCAATCAGTCTGCCCGTGGCAAGGTCGATGCCGGGCAGCCCAGACACGAAGATGAACCCGTTTGCTCGAACGACCGGCGACAATGGAACGTTCAGTCCGCGGATCACATCCGAGATGACCGGAACCTCGACGACCTGCTTCTCCATCGTGTCATCTCCCATCCAAAGTGCGGGTGAGTCGTGTGAACCCAAGCGCTTTGCGATTCAATCATGATGATCCGACACCGGGCGGCATCTTTTCCTACGCCCCGCGATGTCGCGGTTCCCCCGCACGCAGTCGAAAATACCCCTGATACTCGCGCGCCCTCGTAATCACCGGTTCTGCTGCTGCGGCCGAGGCTGATTTCATTTGATGAATTCGACCGAAACGCTGAGAATTGCAGCGAGCGTCAACTAAAAAGCAGGGAAACGTAAGTTCCTCGTCAACCGGGCGGAGGGTATTCCGCCTCCGAAGAGCTGACGCATCCCTCCCAGCTCAATCTGGACGGGATAGGACTTCGCCCTGCCATCGATTAAATTCAACGGCGGCAGGACGGGCAATCGCCTCTCCGACGATCTCGACGCACCCCTGTCGTACCTATTAGGCCAGGGCGATCAAGCTGGCGCCGACCGTGAGGCAGCCTGCTCGCGACGGAGACCAAGCCGATGAACGGATGCAGCCTGGTATCGAAGAGCGCCACGGAGATCGTGGTCCGCCACGACCACACCGGCCACGAGTTCACGTTCCGCGTCGAAGGCGACGACCTGCTCCTCGGACCCGTGAAGGAGGGCGCCGGCCCCAAGGACCCGGGCGACGTCGCCGCCGACGCCCACGCCTTCGCCCGAGCCGAATCCAAGCGCACCGGGACGCCTTGAGGGACCGGCAGGCGGGCCAGGGCCTGGCGATGTAGGCCCGATCTCCGGCCCTATGGCCCTCGGGAGGTAGCAGCATGGCGATCGATCCCCCGAGCGAGGCGCAGATCCGGGCCATGTCGCCCGAGCAGCGCGCAACCCTTCTGAGCAAGGCCCAGCGCAGGCGGGACGAGGTGGGCGACGCCCCGGCGGCTTTGATCCTGTCGCTGCACCTCCCGCTCAGTCCTCACGCGTCAAGCCGGCGATCGCAAGGCCAACCACAACGAGCGCGATCCCCATCAGACGCAGCGGGCCGAACCGCTCGCCCACCACGACCCAAGCCGACAGGAGACCGAACACGGGGACCAGAAGCGCGAAGGGCGCGATCGTACCGGCCGGGTAGCGCCGGAGAAGGCCCCCCCACAGGGCGTAGCCGACCAGCGTCGCCGCGATCGCGATATAGAGCACCCCGAACAGGCTGATCCAAACATCACCGTCGAAAGACCGGGAGATTGCGGCAGGCCCCTCAACGAGCAGCGACAAAATCAGTGCCGGTCCGGCGGTGATCAGGCTGAGCCAGACGACGAGCGCCAGCATGTCGGTGTCGCCGACCCGCTTGAGCAGCAGGTTTCCAAGCGCCCAACTCGCCGCCGCCGCGAGGGTCAGGGCCAAGCCGGCTAAGGTCAAGCCGCCGCTCCCGGCGGTCAAACCGATGACGAGTAAGCCGGCGCTTGCGACCCCGAGGCCGACGGTCTGACGCGGCCTTGGCCGTTCGCCCAGGACCAGGGCTGCGCCCGCGACGGTCAGGATGGCCTGGGCCTGGGAGAGAACCGAGGCCAGCCCCGGCGGCATGCCGACGCGCAGGCCGAGAAACAAGAAGCTGAACTGGCCGATGAACAGGGTCGCGGCGATAGCCACCAACCGTGGCCAAGCGACCTGCGGTCGGGGAAGTAGGACGGCCGGGAGTGCCGCAACGCCAAAGCGGAGCGCCACGAGCAGCAGCGGCGGTACGTGGGCCAGGGCCAGGCGCGCCGCCACGAAATTGAAGCCCCACAGCGCCGCCACGAGCACCGCCAGCCAAGCATCGCGCGGGCTCACCGGGCCGCTACCGCAACGCGAGCCGGAGTTATCGCACGTGGTTCGACGGTCAGCGCGTGGCCCCATCGAAGGCTGCGGCGAGATCGCCGATCAGGTCATCCTCACTCTCCAGACCGACGTTGAGGCGCACCAAACGAAGGCCGAGGTCGACCTGCCCGCGCGGCACGCTGTCGTAAGCCATGACGAGGCTCGTCACCCCGCCCCAGCTGAAGCCGATCTTGAACAGCCGAAGGCCGTCGACAAAGCGGGCCACGACACCGGGGCCGAGGTCGGCACGGAAGACGACCGAGAAGACGCTGGACGAGCCGTCAAAGTCCCGGCGCCAGAGGTCGTGGCCCGGGCTGCCCGGCAGGGCGGGGTGCAGCACCGCCTCGATCTCCCGGCGACTCGCCAGCCAGCGCGCCACCGCCAGGGCCGTCCGTTCCAGCCGTTCCAGGCGGAGCCCGAGCGTTTGCAACCCGCGCAGCGCCAAGCTGCAATCATCCGGCGACACCGCCAAGCCGAGCAGGCGATGCGTCTCGCCGATCGCGCGGCGGTGCGCCTCGTCGCGGACCGACACGGTCCCGAGCAGGAGGTCGCTGTGCCCTCCGACGTATTTCGTCAGCGCCTGCATGCTGACATCGACCCCGTGCGCGAAGGCATCGAAGAGAATGCCGGCCGCATAGGTATTGTCCAGCGCGACGCTGACCCGGCGCCGGTGCGCCGCGGCGACCAACGCCGGCACGTCCTGAACCTCCATCGTGATCGAGCCGGGGCTCTCGCACCAGAGCAGCGCGGTTTCAGGGCGGATGAGCGCTTCCACGCCGGCACCGATCATCGCCGGATAGGTTTCGACCTCCACGCCGAGCTTCGCGAGCAGCCCCGAGGCGAGTTGCGCAGCGGGCCGGTAGGCACTGTCCGGCACCAGCAGGTGCGACCCCGCCCGGCAGCAGGCGAGGAAGATCAGCGCGATGGCGGCCTGCCCGCCGGGGACCACGACCGTGTGGTGGGCGCCCTCCAGTTCCGCGATCCGCTCGGCGAGTTCCCGCGTCGTGGGTGTCCCGTAGAGACCGTAGGTGTAGCCGTTCTCCGCCGTCCAGTCGTCGCGGGCATCGGCGAGACGGTCGAACACGACGGTCGAGCCCCTGAAAACCGGCGTCGCCAGCGAGCGGAAATCCGTCGACGCGCGGACGCGGGATTGGATCAGGCGGGTCTTCCAACCCGCGCGCGGGCCTTGCTCGGACATCGATCGTGCATCCTGGGATCGCCGCCCTGCGGCCGCGGGTTCAAGTGGCTCAGGTCGCGAAGGCGGGATCGTCGCGCATGAGTATCCGCTTGACGCTCTCCAGG
>CAXTFJ010000093.1:0-18165 GCA_964243405.1 uncultured Lichenihabitans sp.
CGGGGATCGCCCCGGTGCCGGGGCGGATCGGCACCATGGTGCCGAGCGCCAGGAACAGGCCGAGGAACGTGTTCAAGCGGAACCGGTACTCGCTGAGCGCGAAGGCCGCCATGGCGCCGAACAGCAGCACGGCCGCGAGCGAGCCCAGGGTCACGATGAGGCTGTTCAGGAAATAGTCCGCGAACGCCCCCTGGCCCAGCACCGTGCGGTAGCCCACGAGGTCGAACACGGCGGGGCTCGGCAGGGCCAAGGGCGCGCGAAAGATCGCGGCGCGCGACTTGAACGAATTGACCACCACCAGAAGCACCGGCCCGAGGCAGAGCGCCGTGTAGAGCAGCAGCACCAGGTGGACGGACCCGCGGCTGAGGGGCGAGGTTCGCGCGGGCGCCATCAGAACTGGTACCGCCGCAGGCGCGTCTGGATGCCGAACAGGTAGGCGCACACACCCGCCAGGATGATGAAGAACATGACCGTCGCGATGGTCGCGCCCATGTTGGGGTCGCCGAGCTGGAGCTGGTTGCCGAAGAAGGTCCGGAACAGGAAGGTGCCCAGGATGTCGGTCGCGTAATTGGGCGAGGCGAGCGCGCCCTGGGTGATGTAGATCAGGTCGAAGGCGTTGAAATTGCCCACGAAGGTCAGGATCGAGCAGATGCCGATCGTGGGCAGGATGAGGGGCAGCTTGATGCGCCGGAACTGCGCGAAGCCGGTGATGCCGTCGAGCTCGGCCGCCTCGATCACCTCGTCGGGAATGCCGAGCAGGGCCGCGTAGATCAGCATCATCGGAATGCCGACGTACTGCCACACGGAGATCAGCGCCAGCGTCGTGAGCGCGCTGCTCTCCTGGCCGAGCCAGGGGTGGAAGAAGCCACGCAGGCCCAGGGCGCCCATCAGGGTGGGAGCCACGCCCCACAGGGGGCTCAGGATCAGCTTCCAGCTGAAGCCCACGATGACGAAGGACAGCATGGTGGGCAGGAAGAACACGGTCCGGTAGACCGCCCCGCCGCGCAGGCCCGGCAGCGACAGGAGCGCCGCGAGCGCAATCCCGATCGGGTTCTGCAGCAGCAGGTGGAAGACGAAGAAATAGGTGTTGTTGCGCAGCGCCTGCCAGAAATGGCCCGACCAGCCCGGGTCGCCGAACAGCAGCGCGAAATTGTCGAGGCCGACGAAAGCCGACACGCCGTCGGTGCGGTGGAACAGCGACAGCCTGAGCGTATCGGCCAACGGGATGACCATCAGCGCCGAGTAGACCAGCAGCGCGGGGGCCATAAAGACGAGCACGTGCCAACGGCGGCCCGGTCGCGGACCGATGTCCGCCACCGGAATCGACGGCGCGTCTATGGAAAGCTTCTCGACTCGGTTCATGATCCCGGGCCCGTGCGGCGGAACCCCGGCCTTCCCGCGAGGGGAGGGCCGGGCCTGTCAAGCGCTCAGTTGCCGGGCTTGTACCAGCCGTCGAGGCCCTTCTGCAGCTTCAGGGCCGCGGCCTGGGGCGTGTCGGTGCCGTTGATCACGTTGGCCGATTCCACCCAGGTGTCGTTCTCCAGGTTGGGCGTGCCGCGCGACAGCTTCTGGTAGGTGGACCGCATCGTCGACTTGCAGTCCTTGCGGAACGCCACGAACTCCTTGGCGAGCGGGTCGGTGGTCTCCACGGGCTGGGTCTGCAGGCTGAAGAAGCCGGGCAGGGCGTTGGCGTAGAGCTTGGCGAACTCGGGGCTTGCCATCCAGGCCAGCACGGTCTTGGCCGCGTCGGTGTTCTTGCTCTTGGCGTTCATGCCGAAGGCGATGTCCGGGTGGTCGGACAGGTAGCACTGGTCGCCGGCCTTGGGCACGGGCGGCTGGAAGGCGCCCATCTTGAACTGCGCCTGGCTGTTGAACTGCGCGATCTCCCACGAGCCCGCGGGGTAGATGGCGGCGCGACCCAGCGTGAACAGGTTCTGGCTGTCGGGGTAGGACTGCGCCTTGAAGCCGTCACCCATGTAGGGCGCCCACTTGGCGAGCTGCTCGTAGGGCTCGACCCACTCGGGGTCGGTCAGCTTTTCCTTGCCCGACATCAGCGCCTCGCGGCCGTCCTCGCCGTGCCAGTAGTTGGGGCCGATGTTCTGGTAGCCCATGGTGGCGGCCTCCCACTGGTCGGGGGTGCCCATCGCGAGGGGAACGTAGGTGCCGTCGGCCTTGATCTTGTCGAGGTCGGTGAAGAACTCGTCCACGGTCTTCGGCACGTCCTTGATGCCGACCTTGGCGAAAGCGTCCTTGTTGTAGATGAAGCCGTGCAGCACGGCCGCGACCGGCACGCAGAACGTGGTCTTGCCGTCGTCGGTCGACCAGCCGGCCTTGGCGACGTCGGTGAAATTATTCATGCCGGGTACGTCGTTGACGCTCGCGAGCTCGCCCTTCTTGTAAAGATCGAGCGAGGCGTCGAACGGGCGGCAGGCGATGATGTCGCCCGCGGTGCCGGCGTCGAGCTTGGAGTTCAGCGCCGCATTGTATTCCTTGGGCGCGGTCGGCTGGAAGTTGAGCTTGATCCCGGGATGCTCCTTCTCGAAAGCCGGAATGATCTGCTGCTGCCAGATCTGCAGGTCGTCGCTGCGCCAGCTCTCGATGGTGAGCGTCGTGTCGGCGGCGAGCGCCGGGGCCGCCGCCAGCGCGAGGGCGCCCACGGTGGCCAGCGCCAAGGTGCGTGTCATCGTCATGCTCGTCCAACTCCTGCCTGATGTCGCGCCCGGGTCGTTGCGCCCGGGTCGCCGGTACCGAGCGTCGCGAGCGCCGCCCTGAGATGTCCCCCGCTCGCCGCGAGGGTGTCCTGCGCGGCGCGCGCGGAGGCGGCGCCGGAGCAAAGGAGGATGGCGGGCTTGATCGTGCCCGCGGCGTCGAGCGCGCGTGCGGCCCGTGTCTCGTCGACGCCCGCGGCCTGGGCCACGATGCCCACCGCGCGTCGGCGCAGCTTGCCGTTGGCGGCCCGCATGTTGACCATCAGACCCGCGTAGGCGTGGCCGAGACGGAGGCCGACCAGCGTCGAAAGCGCGTTCAGCGCGCATTTCTGCGCCGTGCCGGCCCCCATGCGGGTCGAGCCCGCGATCACCTCCGGCGGGGTCGCGACCAGGACGGCGTGGTCGGCCTCCCGCAGCAGCGGCGTTCCCGCGTTGCAGGCGAGGCCGACCGCGAGCGCGCCGCGGGCGCGGGCCTCGCGCAACGCCGCGAGCGGGTAGGGGGTGGTGCCGCTCGCCGACAGGGCGACAAGCGCGTCGCCCGGCCCGAGATCGAGGGCCGCGACGGCCCGGACCGCGCCCTCGGCGTCGTCCTCCGCCTCGGGCAGGATGGCGAGCAGTGCCTCGGTGCCCCCCGCGAGCAGGACGGGCACGCGGTCAGCCTCGATCCCATAGGTGCCCGGTAGTTCGATGGCATCCATCTGAGCCAGTAGGCCCGACGATCCGGCGCCCGCGTAGGCCCAGCGGCCACCGCGGCCGACCAGGTCGGCGATCGCCTCCGCGGCTCGCGCCAGGGCAGGACCGGCCAATGCCACGGCGTCGAGCGCCGCGCGCTGTACGTCCACCACCGCCGCCACGACGTCGGCCGCCGGCCAGAGGTCGATGTCACGGTAGCGCGTGTCGGCCTGTTCTGTCGCGGGCTGTACCATCAAGGTCCCTTGAAGCGGCGGCGGCGCACAGTACCAATTGCGTACCTGTCGTCAATCGTCTTTGCCCAACCCCACCGATTTGTTGTCGCCACTTTCACTGCTTCCGCATCAAAAAAGCAGCATCTTGCGAGGAAAAACGGCGATGAGCTTAAAGGATGGAAGGATCGGATGTTTGCCAAACTGGTTTGGATTGGTATTATCTGCGGACGACGCGGGACGGGGTAGCCGTGACACGAACTGGACCTGATCGCCGCAGCCGGAACAAACCTCGGTGACGCCGCTCGCCCTCGTCGCGGACGGCTCCACCACGCCGCTCTATCTCCGCGTGCAGGAGCGGATCAGGGAATCCATCCTGGCCGGCCGCTGGCGCCCTCAGGAAGCGCTGCCGGGCGAGCGCGACCTCGCGGAATCCTTCGAGGTGTCCCGCGTCACCATTCGCAAGGCCCTTGGCGGGCTGGTCGAGGATGGGCTGCTCCAGCAGCGGCAGGGATCGGGCACCTACGTGGCGAGCCGTCCCGCGCGCGTGGAACAGGCGCTGTCTCGTCTCACCTCCTTCACCGAGGATATGCGGGTGCGTGGCCTGCAGCCGTCCGTGACCGTGCTGCACCGCGAGGTGTCGCCGCCCACGCCGCAGGAGGCCATGCGCCTGACACTCTCGCCGCAGGAGCAGGTGTCCCGCCTGCGCCGCCTTCGGCTTGCGGGCGGCGTTCCGATGGCGATCGAGCTCGCGACCCTCCCCCAGAGCGTGCTCCCGGACCCCGACGCGGTAGGGGCGTCGCTCTATGCCGCGCTCGATGCGCGAGGAGCGCGGCCCGTTCGCGCGCTCCAGCGGCTCACCGCGGACAATCTCGGGCCGGAGGAGGCCCACCTCCTGGGCGTGGCGACCGGCGCCGCGGCCCTCGCCATCGAGCGCGTCTCGTTCCTGGCCGACGGCCGCCCCGTCGAGTTCACCAGGAGCTGGTATCGCGGCGACACCTACGACTTCGTGGCCGAGCTGACCTTGCGCGGGGACCCATGACGGATCAGCCCTCTTTCATGGCGGCCGAGGTCGCCGAGATCCCCGACGCCGTGGCGCGCTTCCTCGATCGCGAGGGCGGCCGGGTGGAGTTGCTCGGACGGCGGCTGCGCGACCTCGACCCCGCCGTAGTGGTGACCTGCGCGCGCGGCTCGTCCGACAATGCCGCCGCCTATTTCAAATACCTGACGGAAATCCACCTCGGGGTTCCGGTGGCCTCCGTGGGCCCGTCGGTCGCGTCCGTCTACCGTGCGCCGCTCCGGTTGAAGGGCGCCGTCATCGTGTCGGTGTCGCAGTCGGGCCGCAGCCCGGATATCGTGGCGCTGCAGGCCGCGGCGCGCGAGGCGGGGGCCTTCGCGATCTCGATCGTCAACCGGACCGATTCGCCGCTGTTCGCGGAAGCCGACGCCGCGCTGCCGCTGCACGCGGGCGAGGAGCGCAGCGTCGCGGCCACCAAGAGCTGCATCGGCTCGGCCGTCGTGCTGGCCGCACTGGTGGCCGCTTGGCGCGACGACGGAGCGTTGCTCAAGGCCGTGCATGCGCTTCCCGGCGTCCTGCGCGAGGCGGTCCGGGCCGACTGGAGCCCTGCGCTGCCGGTGTTCACGGCCGCGGATAACGCCTACTTGGTGGGCCGCGGGCCCGCCTTTCCGATCGCCGCGGAAGCGGCGTTGAAGTTCAAGGAAACCGCGGTGCTCCATGCCGAGGCGTTCAGCGGCGCGGAGGTGATGCATGGGCCGCTGCAACTCCTCGACGACGGCTTTCCCGTGCTGGCGTTCCGGCAGCGCGACGCCTCGGCGGAGGCGATGGACGGCGCGGTCGCCCGGTTGCGCGGGGCGGGCGGGCGGGTGTTCGTCGCCGGCCGCGACGCGTCCGAGGGCGAGGTGCTGCCGACACCGCCGACCGGCCACGGGTCACTCGACCCGCTCGCGGCCCTGACCGCCTTCTACACGCTGGCCGAACAGGTCGCGCGGGGGCGGGGGCACGACCCCGACCGACCCAGCCACCTGCGCAAGGTCACGGAGACGGTGTGATGCCGACCTTCGCGCTGCACGCCGACCGGGTGTTCACGGGCGAACACTTCGTCGAGAACTTGGCCGTGCTGGTGGAGGGCGACCGTGTCGCGGGCCTCGTGCCGCCCGCCGACCTGCCCGCCGGCCTCCCCCGCATCCGCCATCCCGCGGCGGCCGTGGTCCCGGGCTGGATCGACCTCCAGGTCAACGGAGGGGGCGGCGTGCTGTTCAACGAGGAGCGCGGCGTCGACGGCGTGCGGCGCCTCGCGCGGGCCTTCGCACCGACCGGCACGACCGCCCTCCTGCCCACGTTCGTGACCGACCGCCCGGACCGCATGGTCGAGGCGATCCGCGCCGCCGCGCAGGCCCTGCATTCGGGAGTGCCCGGCGTCGTCGGACTGCACCTCGAAGGCCCTTTCCTGGCCGTAGCGCGCAAGGGCGCGCACGACCCGGCCCTGATCCGTCCGATGGCGGAGGCCGACGTCGACCTTCTGCTCGACACGGGCATCGACCGGCTGCTGCTGACGGTGGCGCCCGAGACCGTCCCACCGCACCTGATCCGGCGTCTGGTGGAGGGCGGCGTGATCGTGAGCCTCGGCCACAGCGACGCCTCCTACGAGGTCGCGATGGCGGCGGCCGACGCGGGCGCGCGCGGCGTCACCCACCTGTTCAACGCCATGTCGCAACTCAATCACCGTGCGCCAGGGCTCGTCGGCGCGGCGCTCGACCACGGCGGCCTGTGGAGCTGGATCATCGCCGACGGTCACCACGTCGCGCCAGCGGCGCTGCGGGCCGCGATCGCGGCCAAGCGCGGGCCCGCCAAGCTGATGCTGGTCACCGACGCCATGCCGCCCGCTGGCGCGCCGGGCGACACGTTCTCGCTCAACGGCCGGACCGTGCGGCGGCGGGACGGTCGGCTGACCCTGGAGGACGGCACGCTGGCGGGTTCCGACCTGACGATGGACCAGGCGATCCGCATCGCGGTGCGGACGCTCGGGGTGCCGCTCGCCGAGGCGCTGCGCATGGCGAGCCTCTACCCCGCCCAGTTCCTCCGCATCGACGACCGGTACGGCCGCATCGCGCCCGGCTACCGCGCCGACCTGGTCGTACTGGGCGACGACATGGCCGTGCGCGAAACGCGCATCGGCGGCGTGGCGGTCTGAATCCGCCTCAGGCCGGCGTCGGCACGCCCGCCTCGACGCCCGTCCGCCCGGACCGCCGCCCGACCAGCAGCGCCAGCGCGGCCGCCACGATGCAGATCAACCCAGCCGTCGTGAAGGCCGTGGCGTAGTCGCCCGTCCGCGTCCGCACGACGCCGCCGAGCCAGGCCGCCGTGGCGGCGCCGATCTGGTGGGCGGCCGCGATCCAGCCGAACATGATCGCGGCATTCTCCTCGCCGAACGCCTCGCCCGCGAGCCGGACGGTGGGCGGCACCGTGGCGATCCAGTCGAGCCCGTAGAAGACGGCGAACAGCGACAGGCCGTAGAAGGTGAAGTCGAACGAGTAGGGCAGGAAGATCAGCGAGAGCCCGCGCAAGCCATAGTACCAGGCGAGCAGCTTGCGGCTGTCGACCCGGTCGGTGAGCCAGCCCGACGCGGTCGTGCCGATCAGGTCGAAGATGCCCATGGTGGCGAGCAGACCGGCCGCGGCGACCTCCGCGATGCCGTGGTCCACGCAGGCGGGGATCAGGTGGGTACCGATGAGACCGTTGGTGGAGGCGCCGCACACGAAGAACGTGCCCGCCAGCAGCCAGAAATCCCGCGACCGCACACCGACCATCAGGGCCCGCAACGTTCGCACGGCCGGGTTGACGCCCGAGGGCGTCGCGCGCTGGAGGGTGGTGTCGCCGTAGCGCGGCAGGCCCAGGTCGGAGGGCCGGTCCCGCAGGAACAGTGCCGCGACCGGCGCGAGAAGCAGCGCCGCACCCGCCACCGTGAACGAGACGGTGCGCCAGCCCTGGTGCGTGGCGAGGCTCGCCAGCAGGGGCAGGAAGACGAGTTGGCCCGTGGCGCTGCTGGCCGTGAGCACCCCCAACACGAGGCCCCGGTTCCGCACGAACCAGCGATTGGCGACCGTCGCGCCCAGCACGTTGGCCACCATGCCCGTCCCGGAGCCGACCAGCACGCCCCACAGCAGCGTCATCTGCCAGGGCGTACGCATGAGGCTGGTGGACGCGACACCGACGGACAGCACCACAAGCGCGACCGTCACCACGCGACGCAGCCCGAAGCGCTCGATCACCGCGACCGAGAAGGGCCCGATCATGCCGTAGAGGAAGATGTTGACCGCCACCGCGCCGCCGATCGTGGCGGCGCTCCAGCCGAATTCATGTTCGAGCGGCACGATCAGGATGCTCGGCGTGGCGCGCACTCCGGCGCCGACCAGCATGATCGCGAAGGTGAGGACCACCATCAGCCAGGCGTAGTGGAGCCGCGGGGACCGCTGCGTCTTGGCGTGGCTCATCGGGGCAGGCTTCCTTCAAGGGAATGGTTTGGGGTCAGGTCGAGCGTCTCGACACGTTCCAAGGTCGTTCGCATCTGCTGGAGCGCGTCGGTGCCGAAAGCCTGCTCGAACTGGACCTCCGCCGCGGCCCAGAGCGGCCTGGCTCGCGCCAGCAGCGCCCGGCCTTCGTCCGTCAGCGCGAGCACGCGCGAGCGTCGGTCCTGCTCGGAGGATCGCAGGGTCAGCAGACCCCGCGCCTGAAGCGGACGCAGCAGGTGGCCGAGCGTGGATCGGTCCATCACGAGCGACATCGCGAGCTCGCGGATCGCGCAGGGCCCGAGACGGTCGAGCCGTGCCAGGATCGAGAACTGGTTGATGCCGAGACCCACGGGCGCGAGAGCGTCGTCGTAGCGACGCGACACGTGCCGCGTCGCCTGGCGAAGCGCCGCGCAGGTGCATGTTTCGGGATCGGACGTCGCCATGACAACGCCTTACGGGCAATTGCCCCTTTAAGTCAAAGACCAATATCTAGATTCGGTATGGAGCGCCGCCGGGGACGCGCGCATCCCCGGCGACAAACCCTGCTTGGTCCTTACTCGTCGTCATCCGATGCGTGGGAGTACCCCAACTCCCGGAGCGACGGATAATCGTTCTCGTGATTGTCGAACTCGGGCTCGTGGTCGGCAATGTAACGGCCCGCATAGGCGGGGCCGAACGCGAGCGCCGTCGGGACGCCATTGAAGCCCGTGTAGGTGTTGAAGGCATTGCCCCAGAAGGGGTTGTTGTAGCCGCTCTCGCCGTGATCGCCGAACAATTGCGTGCCGCCGATGCCGTCCAGGCCGTAGCCGTAGACCCCGTTCGTCCGGGCCCGAACGTCGGCGTTCTGATAGGCGCGGCGCGCTTCCTCGCTGCCGGGATCTCCGTAACCGTAGCCGTGCGCGCTGAAGCCGCCGGGTGCGTCGATCTCGTTCGGCTTGTAGACGATGGGTCCATAGTGGTGACGGCCGGTGATGGTGAGCGGGCGGTCGCCGCTAGGGCCGGCATAGGCGACGTCCCGGCGCAGGTGGTGGGACGACTGAGCCTGGGCTGACGCGAGCGGCAGAAGCGCGAGCGCCAAGCCGACGCCGGCGATAATGGATCGTTGCAAGATCATCTCCAACTCGTTCAGGGACGGGTTTTTGCGACCCGTGACAACGCATCAACGCGCGCGCCATGAGATTGGTGGCCTGCCGGGTGTCGCATCCGTCCTGAACGGTGAACGGGGCCGGTCGAACCGTCTCCGCACCGCACCCCGTATGCGTCAGCCTGCCGCACGTTCGATGGAGCGGAACCGACGTGACTCGGGCGGGTTAGCGCACCGCGGAGGCCGTGATGACACAACAGATCGAGGCTGACGCGGAATCAGGCCGGGCGGCCGCCAACGTCGTGCGCGTTCCGGGGGAAACGGCGGCCGTGTCGACCCACGAGATTGTCACCGGACGCGTGCGGGTGTCGACCCGAACCGAGTTCATGGACGACGTCGCGCGCGCCGTCCTGGAGAGCAAGCCGATCGAGGTCACGCGCGTTGCGGCCGGCATCGTCGTTGGCAGAGCGCCCGCCGTAAGGACCGAGGGCAGCATCACCATTATTCCCGTCCTGGAAGAAGTGCTCGTCGTGGAAAAGAAGCTCGTCCTCAACGAGGAGCTGCACATCCGGCGACGGACGTTCCGGGACGAGGTCGAAACACCCGTGACCCTGCGCCGGCGGAGGGTTCTGGTGGAGCGATGCGACGACGCCGGGCATCTACTCAACGAGGAGGACCACCGATGAGTCTCAACACCACGACGGGCACCGACCGGTCGAACGCGACCCACAACCGCGGCGTGAGCGCCTTCTTCGACACGCAGGGCGCGGCCCAGAAGGCCACCGACGACCTGATCGCGGCCGGGATCGCGCGCGAGCAGATCTCGATGACCGCCGGGCAGGGCGCGGGTGCGGCGACCCCCGCGGATACCGCGCAGGACAAGGGCTTCCTGGCGTCCCTCAAGGACCTGTTCCTCCCGGAGGAAGATCAGTACGCCTACGCGGAGGGCTTGCGGCGCGGCGGCTACCTGCTGACGGTCCGCACGGACGAGGCCAATTACGACCGCGTGCTCGGCATCCTCGACACGGACGGGGCGGTCAACATCGACGAGCGGGAAACCCAGTGGCGGTCGGAAGGCTGGACCGGGTCGAGCAGCGCGACCGCCGCGACCCGCACCGGCCAGACCGCGACGGGGCTGTTCGGCGATACGGACCGCGACGCGGGCATGACGGCCGGCACCGCGTCGACCGTCAATCGGGCGACGCTGGCGGATGATCGCATCGCGGCCTCCACCGCCGGCCGGTCGGCCTCGGTGGCCGGCGCGGCCCAGACCGGGATCGCAGGCGACGTGCAGAGGTTAGAGGCGACCTCCGAGGAGACCGTGCCGGTTTACGAGGAGCGGCTGAACGTCGGCAAGCGCGACGTCAGCCACGGCCGTATCCGGCTTCGCAGCTACGTGGTCGAGACGCCCGTCAACGAGCAGGTCAGCCTGCACAACGAGCAGGTCCAGATCGACCGCCGCCCGGTCGACCGTGCCATCGGGGCGGGTGAGGCGGTGTTCCAGGATCGCGTGATCGAGGCCGAGGAACGCGCCGAAGAGGCGGTCGTGGGTAAGACCACGCGCGTCAAGGAAGAGATCACGCTGCGCAAGACCGCGGACGACCGGACGCAGACCATCAACGACACGGTGCGCCGCACCGAGGTCGAGGTGGACGACAGCCGGGGTGCGGCAGCCGCCGCGACCGGCTCTGCGCCGCTCTTCTCGGCCGCGACCGAGAGCAGCCGCATTGCCGAGCACATGGACGTGATCGCGTCAGACGGCGCCAAGATCGGCGTCGTCGATCACCTGGACGGCCCCGACCGCATCAAGCTCGCCAAGAACGCGTCTCCGGACGGGCAGCATCACTACGTGCCGCTGGCCTGGGTCGACCACGTCGACACCCACGTCCACCTGAACAAGACCGCGGTGGACGCCAAGGCAAGCTGGTAACGCGCCGCCTTCACGACAACGCAAGCCCGGCTCTCGAAGCCGGGCTTGCTTCAGAGGCAGCCCTTCGTCGCGTGCAGGGACTTGGCCATCGCGATCACGGACCGCTCCAGGGCCGCCTTGGCCGAAACAGGATAGGTCACCGTGAGGCTCACCACCGCGTCACCTCCGCAGCTGGGAATGGCGCGAACGTAGACGATCCTGCCCTTGTCGAGACCCGAGTAGGTGAAGCCTGTTTTCGTCGATCGGCTGTAGGTCAGGGTCAGGCCGTCCTGCTTCTCGAACCCCAGTTCCTGCGTGAACTCGGCCGCCATGTCTCCCTTCGGGTCGAGGACGTGGCCCGACCCGCTGACCGTGACCGTCGTGTCGGGAGAGACGAACGATCGCCCGTCGCCGTTGACGGGCGGAGGGTCCGCTCGAAAGCTTTTGGGAATGAGAAGGGTAAACCCGTATCGCGCGTTGACGTACGGGATCAGGTCCAGAGGGCGCGCGTCGGCCTGGACGATCAGCAGCGCCAGGCCAACCGGTGCGGCTTTCAGGATGACGGTCATCGGTTGACGATCATCGGCTGACGATCCCTGGGGCATGCGCTGCGCCGCTGGGCGGCAAGCTCGCGACCGTATCGCTTTCATCCTTGAGGCCGACGCCCGTCAGCCCGAGCGCGAAGGCTTGTCGAACCAGCCAGGCGATCGACCGTGCGGCCTCCTTTGGCGACAATCCTGCGGTGCGGATGTTGGACAGGCAGTTCCGTTCCGCGTCGGTACGCCCGACGGCCGGCGCGAAGGTGAGGTAAGCGCCGAGGCTGTCGGCCGCCGAAAGGCCGGGACGCTCGCCGATCAGCACGATGACGAGCCGGGCGCCCAAGCTCGCCGCCACCTCGTCCCCGAGCGCCACGCGCGCCTGGCTGGCGACGATCGCGGGGCCGAGCGTCAGGGCCATCCCGCGCAGCAGGGGCGCGAGGGCGATCACAACGGGCAATGCGTTCTCATCGACGGCCCGCGCCGACAGCCCGTCCCCGATCACGATCAGCACGTCGCACGCGGCGCGCGGTCGCACGGCCAGCACGGTTCGCGCGTTGCGCGACAACCGTCGCCCGAAGTCGGGTCGACGCAGGTAGGTGTCGCGATTGGCAGCCGCGCTTTCCACGCGGACCACCTCGAACCCCAGCCCCCGCAAGCCGTCCTCCAGCGCGGCGTCGTCCAGCGTGGCATGCACGGCATCACGCGCCTCGGCATGTGCCAGCGCGAAATCGAGCCCGGGCCGGGTCGGTAGCCCACTTCCCGCGCGACCCAGCGCGAGGCGCGCCGGCGTGACGCCCACCGGCAGGCCGAGCTCGTCGCGGGTCACGATGGCCCGCGCCGTCCCGCCCTCGTCGCTCACGCGGCGACCTTCCGGGCGTCGAGCAGGAAAGGGTGATTGCCGGGCAGCGGCAGCAGCCGTCCCGCACCGTCGGTCAGGCCCTGGCCCTCGAGCCAGGACGCGAACTCCGGGGCGCGTTTCAGCCCCAGCACGTCGCGCAGGTAGAGCTGGTCGTGAAACGAGGTCGACTGGTAGTTCAGCATCACGTCGTCGGCGCCCGGCACGCCCATCACGAAGGTGACGCCCGCGGTGCCCAGCAGGGTGAGCAGCACGTCCATGTCGTCCCCGTCGGCTTCGGCGTGGTTGGTGTAGCAGACGTCGCAGCCCATCGGCAGGCCCATCAGCTTGCCGCAGAAATGGTCCTCCAGCCCGGCGCGGATGATCTGCTTGCCGTCGTAGAGGTATTCCGGGCCGATGAAGCCCACCACCGTGTTGACGAGCAGGGGATCGAAGGCGCGGGCGACCGCGTAGGCGCGGGCTTCGCAGGTCTGCTGGTCCAGGCCGTTATGCGCGTCGGCCGATAGGGCCGAGCCCTGCCCGGTCTCGAAATACATGACGTTGCGGCCCACCGTGCCGCGCCCGAGCGACAGGCCCGCGGACTGCGCTTCCCGCAGCAGGCCGAGCGAGATGCCGAAGGAGGCGTTGGCGGCCTCGGTCCCCGCGACCGACTGGAAGACGAGGTCCACCGGCACACCCTGCTCAACCAGCGCGATGGAGGTCGTGGCGTGCGTCAGCACGCAGGACTGTGTGGGGATCGCGTAGCGAGCGATCAGTTCGTCCAGCAGGTGGACGATGCGGGCGACGGCCCCGGGCGAGTCGGAGGCCGGGTTGACGCCGATCACCGCATCGCCGCAGCCGTAGGCCAGCCCTTCCAGCGTCGAGGCCAGGATGCCCCGCGGGTCGTCGGTCGGATGGTTGGGCTGGATGCGGACCGCCATCGTGCCCGGCAGGCCGATCGTGTCGCGGAAGCGGGTCACGACGCGGACCCTGCGGGCGACCTGCACCAGATCCTGGTTGCGCATCAGCTTGGAAACGGCCGCCGCCATCTCGGGCATCAGGCCAGCCGCGAGCGCCGCGAGCGCGTCCGGCGTGGCGCGCTCCGACAGCAGCCAATCGCGGAAATCGCCCACGGTCAGGTGGGACACGGGTGCGAAGGCCCGCTCGTCGTGCGTGTCGACGATGAGGCGCGTGACCTCGTCGTCCTCGTAGGGGATGAGCGGCTGCGCCAGGAAGGCCTTCAACGGCACATCGGCCAGGCAGCATTTCGCGGCGACGTTCTCGGCCATCGTGCCCGCCGCGATGCCCGCCAGCATGTCGCCCGAGCGGCGCGGCGTCGCCTTGGCCATCAGGTCCTTGAGGTCGGTGAAGGCCCAGGTCTGGCCCCGATGGCTGTGCCGATACCCCATGCGATGCTCCGATGCGGTCCGGCCGGCATCGAGGTCCTGGGCCGTTTCGCGATCGTCAGCATCGGCATCGCGCCCGCGATGCGCAAGCTTTTCCGACGGGTTGGCAGGAGCTCCGGACCTGTGCGTCGTCGTCCGTCCTCGAAATTTGACATTTCCTTGTCAAGAACGCGTGGTAGCGCCCTGGCTGTCATCAAAGGGTACAGGGGAATGATCATGCGGGCTGCGTTGAAGGTTTCGGTGTCGCTGTCCGTGCTGGCCGCCTTCGGCGCGTCGTCCGCCTTCGCGCAAGCGCCGGACGCGCTGGTCGCCGCCGCCAAGAAGGAAGGTCAGCTCTCGGTCATCGCCCTGCCGCACGATTGGTGCGGCTACGGCGCGATCCTCGACGGCTTCAAGGCCAAGTACGGCCTGACCCTCAACGAGCTCAACCCCGACGCGGGTTCGGGCGACGAGGTGGAGGCCATCAAGGCCAACAAGGGCAACACCGGCCCGCAGGCGCCCGACGTCGTGGACGTGGGCCTGTCGTTCGGCCCCACCGCCAAGGCGGCCGGCCTGCTGATGCCCTACAAGGTGTCCACCTGGGATACGATCCCCGCGACCGCCAAGGACGCGGACGGCGCCTGGTACGGCGATTACTACGGCGTGCTGGCCTTCGAGGTGAATGCCGACATCGTCAAGAAAGCGCCGGCCGACTGGCCCGACCTCCTCACCGACGAGTACAAGAACTCCGTCGCGCTCTCGGGCGATCCGCGCACCTCCAACCAGGCCATCCAGGCCGTCTACGCCGCGGGCCTGTCGTCGGACGGCGGTGATGCCGGCAAGGCTGCCGACGCGGGCCTGAGCTACTTCTCGAAGCTGAACAAGGATGGCAACTTCGTCCCCGTGATCGGCAAGGCCGCCTCCGTGGCCCAGGGCGCGACCCCCATCCTGGTCCGCTGGGATTACAACGCGCTCGCCGACCGCGACACGCTGAAGGGCAACCCCGACGTCCAGGTGGTGGTGCCGAAGTCCGGCGTCGTGGCGGGTGTATACGTGCAGGGCATCAGCGCCTTCGCACCCCATCCCAACGCCGCCAAGCTGTGGATGGAATATCTCTACTCCGACGAGGGGCAGACGGGTTTCCTCAAAGGCTACTGCCACCCGATCCGCTTCGGGGACATGGTCGGCAAGAAGGCGATCGACAGCGCGGTGCTCGCCAAGCTGCCGCCGGCCGATTCCTACGCGAAGGCCGTTTTCCCGACCCTCGCGGAGCAGAATGCGGCGAGCCCGGTGATCACCAAGCAGTGGGATCAGGTGGTCGGCGCCACCGTCAAGTAAGGATCGCCCGCGCGGGCTGAAACCCGCGGTTCCGGCGCGCTCCGACGTCCGTCAAGGTTCGGAGCGCATCCGGCAAACGTCATGGCCCGATGGGTCGCCGACCCGGGGCCGCCGCCTGTTGACTCGAACTCCGAGGCGAACCAGCGCTTGACGACAATTGCGTCCGACTCCAGCCTCGCCCGAGCCGACAAGGCGATGCCGCCCCGGGCGGTGCGCGCGCCTCTGCCGCTCGCCTGGATCGGCGTCGTTCCCTTCTTCGTCTTCGCGCTGCTGTTCCTGCTGCTGCCGACCGGCCTGCTCATGGTCGGCGCCTTCCAGGACCCCGACGGCCATTTCACCTTCGTCAACATCGGCCACCTGTTCCAGCCGCAGATCCTCAGCGCCTACTGGATCAGCATCGAGATCAGCCTGTCGTCCGCGCTCGGCGGCGGCCTGCTCGGCTTCGCGCTGGCCTGGGCCGTGGTGCTGGGCGGCCTGCCGCGCTGGATCCGCCCGACGCTGATGACGTTTTGCGGCGTGGCGTCCAACTTCGCCGGTCTGCCGCTCGCCTTCGCGTTCCTGGCCACGTTGGGCCGGACGGGTCTCGTGACCGCCTTCCTGACCAGCGTGTTCGACTTCAACATCTACCGGCACGGCTTCAACATCCTGAGCTTCCTCGGGCTGACGCTCACCTACCTGTATTTCCAGATCCCGCTCATGGTGCTGATCCTCACGCCGGCGCTGGACGGCCTGAAGACGGAATGGCGGGAAGCCTCGCAGATCCTGGGCGCCACCCGCACGCAATACTGGCTCCACGTCGCGATGCCGATCCTGTGGCCGAGCCTGCTCGGCACCACGCTGCTGCTGTTCGCCAACTCCTTCGGGGCGATCGCCACCGCCTACGGGCTCACGGGCTCGTCGCTCAACATCGTCACCATCCTGCTCTACGCGCAGATCAGGGGCGACGTGCTGCACGACCCGAACCTCGGCTTCGCGCTGGCCTTCGGCATGATCGTCATCACGGCCGTCTCCAACGCCCTCTACATCGTCCTGCGCACCCGGAGCGAACGATGGCTGAAGTGAAGGGCAACAGGGTCGGGGCCTGGATCGCGCTCGCCGTCGGCACGCTCTACTTCATCGTCCCGCTGATCGCGACGTTCGAGTTCTCGCTGCGCATCAAGCGCGGGGCCTACAGCTTCGGGGCCTACGCGAACGTTTTCGCCGACTCCCGCTTCCAGGCGAGCTTCCTCTACTCGGCCGTGATCGCGCTCGCCACCATCGCGCTCGGGACCGTGCTCGTGGTGCCGACCGCCTTCTGGTTGCAGCTCAAGCTGCCGCGCCTGCGGCCCTACGTCGAGTTCGTGACTCTGCTGCCGTTGGTCATACCGGCCATCGTGCTCGTCTTCGGCTACCTGCGCATGTACAATTCGTCGTCGTGGCTGCCCCTCACCGGCAGTCCGGGCAGCACCAACGTGCTGCTCACCTGCGGTTACGCCACGCTGGCGCTCCCCTACATGTACCGCTCGGTCGACACGGGTCTGCGGACGATCGACGTGCATCGTCTGACCGAGGCCGCGCAGATCCTGGGCGCTAACTGGCCCACCATCCTGTTCCGGGTGATCTTCCCCAACATCCGCTCCGCGATCCTGGGCGGCGCCTTCCTGACCTTCGCGATCGTCATCGGCGAGTTCACGCTGGCGAGCCTGCTCGACCGGCCCGCCTTCGGGCCGTACCTCCAGCTCGTGGGCGCGAACCGGGCCTACGAGCCGTCCGCGCTGGCCGTGATCGCCTTCCTCGTCACCTGGGCCTGCATGGGGCTGATCCAGCTCATCGCCCGCGCCCGTCCCGCCTGAGATCGGACCTCATGAGCTTCCTCGACATCCAGGGCCTGCAGAAGTCGTTCGGCGCCAACACGGTGGTGCGGCATTTCGAGATGGCGATCGAGCGCGGCGAGTTCATCTCGTTCCTGGGACCCTCCGGCTGCGGCAAGACCACCAACCTGCGCATGATCGCGGGCTTCGAGCGGCCGAGCGCGGGCACAATCCGCATCGGCGGCCGCGACGTCACCGGCCTGCCGCCCAACCGGCGCGACATCGGCATGGTGTTCCAGAGCTACGCCCTGTTCCCCAACATGACGGTGGCGCAGAACGTGGCCTTCGGGTTGAAGGTCGCCAAGAAGGGTGCCGCCGAGACCAAGGCCCGGGTGGGCGAGATGCTGGAGATGATCCGGCTACCTCACCTGGCCGACCGCTTCCCGTTCCAGCTCTCGGGCGGCCAGCAGCAGCGCGTGGCGCTGGCCCGCGCGATCGCCACCAAGCCGCAATTGCTGCTGCTCGACGAGCCCCTGTCGGCGCTGGATGCCAAGATCCGCGTGTCCCTGCGCGAGGAGATCCGCGCGCTGCAGCGGGCCCTGGGCATCACCACCATCTTCGTGACGCACGACCAGGAAGAGGCGCTGTCGATGTCCGACCGCATCGTCGTCATGAGCGACGGACGGATGGAGCAGCTCGGCACTCCGTTCGAGATCTACAACCACCCCCGCACCCGGTTCGTCGCGTCCTTCGTGGGGACGCTGAACCTGCTCAACGGCCGCGTGGCCGACCCCGCGGCGGCCCGCGTCACCGTTGATGGACAGGACGTGCGCCTGGGTAACGGGGCGGCACTCGGGGCGGCCGGAGAGGCCTGCACGCTGTCGCTGCGGCCCGAAGCCGTCGCGCTCGGGCCAGGAACCCCCGGCTGCAACCAGCTCGCGGGAACGATCGAGGAGGTCAGCTTCATGGGGGCCGTCGTCCGCCTGCGTATCCGCTTCGGCGAGAACACCGCGGTGCTCGACACCTTCAACTCGCCCGCCTTTCCCCCGCCCGAGCGCGGTGTGGGCGTGAGCGTCAACTTCATGCCCGACGCCGTGCAGGTTCTGGCGAACTGACGTGTTTCGGCCGACGCCGCCGCGCGATTT
>CAXTFJ010000094.1:0-18148 GCA_964243405.1 uncultured Lichenihabitans sp.
GCGATGCAGAAGGAGGGGCTGATCCGCCACCTCGGGCTGAGCGAGGTCGGCGTCGAGGAGATCGAGGCGGCGGGCCGCCATTTTCCCGTCGCCACCGTGCAGAACGAGTACAACCTCGTGACGCGCAAGAGCGAGTCCGTGCTGGACCATTGCGAGAAGGCCGGGATCGGCTTCATCCCGTGGTTCCCGCTCGCCGCCGGTGACCTCGCCAAGCCCGGCTCCACGCTGTCGACGGTGGCGGACAAGCTCGGCGCCAAGCCCTCGCAGGTGGCGCTCGCCTGGGTGCTGAAGCGGTCGCCCGTGATGCTGCCCATCCCGGGCACCGGCAAGCCCGACCACCTGGCCGAGAACGTCGCGGCCGCGACCCTCGCCCTGTCGGACGAGGACTTCAGGACGCTCGACGAACAGGGCCGCAAGGCGGCCTAGCATTGGACGGCCCCCGCCTCCGCGGGGGCCGTCGACACGTCAGTTCGTTTGGGGCGCGGAAGCGACCAGGACCGGATCGGCGCGGTAGCGGTCGGGGAACATGGTCTTCAGGTCGTCGACCTTGGGCAGGTCGTTGTAGGCGATGTAGGGATAGGTCGGGTTCCGGGTCAGGAAGTCCTGGTGGTAGCCTTCGGCGGAGTAGAAGGTCTGGCCCGGCTCGATCCGCGTCACCACCGGCGTGCCGAACGTGTGGGCGCCATTGAGCTGGTCCACGTAGGCCTGGGCCACGCTCGCCTGTTCGGCATCGGCCGGGAAGATGGCCGACCGGTACTGCGTGCCGTGGTCCGGCCCCTGCCGGTCGAGCTCGGTCGGGTTATGGGCCACCGAGAAGTAGATCTGCAGGATGCGGCCGTAGCTGATCTGGCGGGGGTCGAAGGTGATCTTGACGGATTCGGCGTGGCCGGTCGTGCCCGTGCTGACCTCCTCGTAGCTGGCCGTGTCCTCCTTGCCGCCCGTGTAGCCCGACACGGCATTCTGCACGCCCTTGACGTGCTGGAACACGCCCTGGACGCCCCAGAAGCAGCCGCCCGCCAGGACGACGGTTTCCGTAGTGCCCGCGGGCTTGGACGCCTCGTCGGTCACGGGCGCCGGGACGGCGTGGGCCTCCTCGGCCGCGAACGACGTGCCGCGCAGGGCGACGACGCCGCCCGCCAGCGCCAGGGCCACGGTTGCGAGCAGGGCGGGACGCACGGACCCACGGATGCGGATCGTCTTCAAGGAACTGAGCACGCGTGATGTCTCCTGTTTCGAAGGTCAGCCGAAGGTGAAGGCGTAGGCCTGCACGCCGGGATCGAGGAACTTGATCGCGAAGGTGTGGTCGGCCACCGGCCCCGCCTGCCGCACGAGCTGGTAGAGGCGCTCCCCCGTCACGACGCCCTGGCCTTGCGCGTCCGTGTCGCTGCCGTGGCTGTCGCCCGGAGCGGCGCCGTCGATCGTCACCTGGTAGCGCACCGGCTTGCCGTCCACACCCGGTCCCAGCACGAGATGCAGGTCGCGGGCGTGGAACTTGTACACGATGCCGCCGTCGCTGGCGTCCAGCACCGCGTTCTCGCCCGCCACCGTCCACTGACCCGACAGGCCCCACTGGTTCAGGTCGGGCGTGCCGGGCTGGTAGGCGTGCGCCTGTCCCAGCACCGCGCCGCCGGGCGACACGAAGTTCTCGGCCCGCTCGGCGCCCACGTAGGTTTCGGGCGAGCGCACGTCGGCGAGGTCGGCGGCCGCTTCCGCGCCCGTGGCGCTGACGGAAACGATCCCCGCGCGGCCCGGGTTCTTCTGCCCGGCCTCCTCCAGCAGCTGCTGGATGATCCGCTCGGATTCCGCGTACTCGCCCTCGCCGAAGTGGTGGTGGCGGACGCGGCCCTCCGCGTCGATGAAATAGTGGGCGGGCCAGAACTGGTTGTTGAACGAGCGCCAGATCGCGTAGTCGTCGTCGATCGCCACCGGATAGTCGATGTGCAGGTCGGCCACGGCCTTGGTGACGTTGCCGACGTCCTTCTCGAAGGCGAACTCCGGCGCGTGCACGCCGATCACCACGAGACCCTTGTCGCGGTACTTGTCGGCCCAGGCCTTCACGTAGGGCAGCGCCCGCAGGCAATTGATGCAGGAATAGGTCCAGAAGTCGACCAGCACCACCTTGCCCTTGAGCGCCTCGGGCGTGAGCGGGGGCGAGTTCAGCCACTGCGTGGCGCCGGTCAGCGGCGGCAGCGTACCTTCGACCGGCAGCGCCGGGGCGGCGGCGGGCAGGTGCGCGTTCATGGCCATCATGGCGCCGCCACCCGCCATCATCGCGCCACCGCCGGTTGCGGCGCCACCGCCCGCCATGGCACCGCCGTCGGCGCCCGTCGTCTTGGCCGGGTTGCCGCTCATCATCATGGCGCCGCCCTGGCCTTCGTCCATCACGACGGACGGGTGGGGCTGGTCGCCCGGAACCGGGTGGAGCTTGTCGAGCAGGCCCTGTTCGAGACCGGTGGTGCTCGCGAAGGAGGCCTGCGTCAGCACGCCCGTATCGAGCCCCAGCGCGATGGCCGCGACGCCGGCCAGCACGGCGGCGCCGAGCCCGCGGCGGACCCATTCGCTCGCGCCCAGGCCCCGCTTCATCGCCGCGAACACCCGGCCGCCGACCAGCAGCGCCAGCGCCAGCGAGGTCGCGGCCCCCAGCGCGTAGGCCAGCAGCAGCAGCGAGGTTTGCACGCTGGCGCCGCCCAGGGCCGCGCCCGTCAGGATGAGGCCGAGCACGGGGCCCGCGCAGGGCGCCCACAGCAGGCCGGTCGCGACACCGAGCAGCAGGGAGGCGAAAACGGTCTGGCGTCCCCCGCCCGCCCCGCCCTGGGCCGTGTCGGACAGCCGGGCGCCGAGCGCCACCAGCGGCCGCGTGGCCCGGTCGGCCAGGTGCGGCAGCAGCAGCGTCACGCCGAACAGCGCCAGCAGCACCAGGGCCGCGACGCGGCCCCACTGGTTGGCCGCCACCGCCCAGCCGCCCGCCACCGCGGCCAGCGTCGCCACGAGCGCGAACGTCACCGCCATGCCCACCAGCATGGGCAGGCCGGAGCGCAGGAACGGCCGGTCCGCCCGCGCGAACACGAAGGGCAGCACCGGCAGGATGCAGGGGCTCGCGATGGTGAGCGCGCCGCCGAGGTAGGCCAGCAGGAACAGGATCATCGGTCGGGGTCCGGCCTCACGCGGTCGCGGGTTTGAACGACAGCGCGACGCCGTTCATGCAGTAGCGCAGGCCCGTGGGCTTGGGGCCGTCCGGGAACACGTGGCCGAGGTGGCCCGAGCAGCGCGCGCAGTGGACTTCCGAACGCGTCATGCCGAGCGAGGTGTCGTCCGTGGTGGCGACCGCCCCATCGAGCGGGGCCCAGAAGCTCGGCCAGCCGGTGCCGCTGTCGAACTTGGTATCGGAGGAGAAGGCGTCGAGGTCGCAGCCCGCGCAGGCGAAGGTGCCGTGGCGCGCCTCGTGCAGCAGGGGGCTCGTGCCCGGCCACTCGGTGCCGCTCTTGCGCAGCACCGCGTACTGGTCCTCGGTCAGCTTCTTGCGCCAGTCCGCGTCGCTCAGCACCACGGGTACGATGTCGGCCGCGCGGGCCACGGCAGTCCACAGCGGAGCCGCGAGCGCGACCACGGCCCCTCGGGCGGCGTGCAACAGAAGCATCCGGCGTGTCGACATCGAGTAAGCTCCGCGCGCCGGTTCTGCGCCCGGCTCGGCACCCTTTACGATGGGGATCGTTGCGCGGTTACGGGAAGAACGGTTTTCACGTAAACATGACCGAAATCCCGTTCGGGCCAGGGAACCGGATCGGCACGCGCGGTGCAGCGCCGAAGATCTCGGACGAACTCGGCCGCGCGGGCCCCCGCTTCGCCTTGGTTTTACACGGACCGGCTGCTATTCCGACCCGATGACGCAAAGCTCGCTCGACGCGATCCGCAACTTCTCCATCGTGGCCCACATCGACCACGGCAAGTCGACGCTCGCGGACCGGCTGATCCAGCACACGGGCACGGTGGCGGCCCGCGACATGGTGGAGCAGGTGCTCGACTCCATGGACATCGAGCGCGAGCGCGGCATCACCATCAAGGCGCAGACGGTGCGCCTCGACTACGTCGCCAAGGACGGCAAGAGCTACGTCCTCAACCTGATGGACACGCCCGGCCACGTCGATTTCGCCTACGAGGTATCGCGCTCGCTCGCCGCCTGCGAGGGCTCCCTGCTGGTGGTGGATGCGAGCCAGGGCGTCGAGGCCCAGACGCTCGCCAACGTCTACCAGGCGCTCGACGCGGGTCACGACATCGTGCCCGTGCTGAACAAGATCGACCTGCCCGCCGCCGAGCCGGATCGCATCAAGGAGCAGATCGAGGACGTCATCGGCTTGGATGCTTCCGACGCCGTGCTGATCTCGGCCAAGACGGGGCTGAACATCGAGGGCGTGCTGGAGGCGATCGTGACCCGCCTGCCGCCGCCGAAGGGCGACGCGGCCGCGCCGCTCAAGGCCCTGCTGGTCGATAGCTGGTACGACGCCTACCTGGGCGTCGTGGTCCTGGTGCGGGTGATCGACGGCAGCCTCAAGAAAGGCTCGCGGATCGCCACCATGGGCACGGGCGCCCACTACGAGGTGGACCGCATCGGCGTGTTCAAGCCCAAGATGCAGGACGTGGCGAGCCTCGGTCCCGGCGAGATCGGCTTCATCACGGCGCAGATCAAGGAAGTGGCCGACACGCGGGTGGGCGACACCATCACGGACGAGCGCAAGCCGACCGCCCACGCGCTCACGGGCTTCAAGCCCGCCCAGCCGGTCGTGTTCTGCGGGCTGTTCCCGGTGGATGCCGCGGCCTTCGACGACCTGCGGGCCGCCATGGGGCGCCTCCGGCTCAACGACGCGAGCTTCTCCTTCGAGATGGAGAGTTCGGCGGCGCTCGGCTTCGGCTTCCGCTGCGGCTTCCTGGGGCTGCTGCACCTGGAGATCATCCAGGAGCGGCTGGAGCGCGAGTTCAACCTCGACCTGATCGCGACCGCGCCGTCGGTCATCTACCAGATGGCGCTGCGGGAGGGGACCGCCATCGAGCTGCACAACCCGGCCGACATGCCGGACCCGACCCGCATCGAGGAGATCCGCGAGCCCTGGATCAAGGCCACGATCCTGACGCCCGACGACTACCTCGGCTCCATCCTGAAGCTCTGCCAGGACCGGCGCGGCATCCAGCTCGACCTCAACTACGTCGGCAAGCGGGCCATGGTGACCTACGAACTGCCGCTCAACGAGGTGGTGTTCGACTTCTACGACAGGCTGAAATCCATCTCCAAGGGCTATGCCAGCTTCGACTACCAGATCGTCGACTACCGGGCGGGCGACCTCGTGAAGATGTCCATCCTGGTCAACGCGGAGCCGGTGGACGCGCTGTCCATGCTGGTGCACCGCGACCGGGCCGAGATGCGCGGCCGCGCCATGGTGGAGAAGCTCAAGGACCTGATCCCGCCCCACCTGTTCCAGATCCCCATCCAGGCGGCGATCGGCGGCAAGGTGATCGCGCGCGAAACGATCCGCGCGCTGCGCAAGGACGTGACCGCCAAGTGCTACGGCGGCGACGCCACCCGCAAGCGCAAGCTCCTGGAGAAGCAGAAGGCGGGCAAGAAGAAGATGCGGCAGTTCGGCCGCGTGGAGATCCCGCAGGAAGCCTTCATCGCCGCGCTGAAGATGGACGGCTGAGCCGGACCGCCCTCATCCAGGAGTTTCCGCCCATGAACGTCGTCCGTGGTCTCGCCCTGCTCGTCTCGGGGGTGTGGTGCTCGGGCGCCTGGGCGGCCGCGGACGCGATCCCCGGGTGCGCGGCGTTCATGCAGGACTTCGCCAAGGCCGCCGAGGGGCACCGCGCGACCTTCGAGCGGCCGCTCGTCATCGCGCGCGGCTTCGGGGGCGACGAGGGCGGCATCGAGGTGCGGGTGCTGTCGACGGGCGAGGACGTGGACGGCACGCTGAAGTGCAAGGGCGACGCCTTCGACCGCTTCGAGGTCAGCGGCAAGGCGCCGGTGAGCGAGAAGCTCGCGGCGGCCCTGAAGGTCTACGAGCAGGCGGCGCTATCGGCCGCCTTCCACTGGGACAGGCCGAAAACCGAGGTGGTCGTCACCGCGATGAGCGCCGACGCGGCGGAGTACCTGAAGGCGTCGATCCAGCGCGGCGACACCTACCAGTCCGGCAAGGTCGAATACCACCAGGGTGACGCGCTGGACCTCGGGCGGATCTGGACCGACACCGACCGAACCTTCGTGATCACGAAGCAATCGGACGACTGAGGGCGGAATCGGCCTTTTAGGATGGGCCGACAAGGCCGCGGAGCGCTCCTGCGAGCGTGACCGGCGCGCGCGCCACTTCGGCGAGGTCGAGGTCGTCCTCGATATGGGCGAGGTGGTGGAGCATCAGCGCTTCGGCCGCTCCGGCGTCGCCGGCCAGCAGGGCGTCGAGCAGCGCACGGTGTTCCTCGACGCCGCAGTCCGACGCCCGGCTCCGCCCGTAGAGCGCGATCACCAGCGACGTGCGCGACGTCAGCTCGGCCAGGAAGGCGCGAAGCACGGGCTGGCGGGCGACATCGGCCACCGCGAGGTGGAATTCTCCCGAGAGCCGGATCGCCGCGCCGCGGTCGCCGTCCCGGACGGCGCGCTCGCCACGCTCGATCAGCCGGGCGAGAGTCGTGCCGTCGTCGGCGCGGAGATGGCCGGCCGCTCGCCGGACCAGCGCGCCTTCGACCACCCGTCTCGCGTCGAAGAGCTGGCGGGCTTCCGCGACCGACGGCGAGGCCACGGCCGCGCCCCGGTTACGGGCCAGCACGACGATGTTGTCGTGCGCCAGCCGCTGCAGCGCGGCCCGGACGAGCGTGCGGCTGACCCCGAAGAGAGCGCCGACCTGGTCCTCCGGCAGCTTCGTGCCGGGCGGCAGGCGATGCTCGACGACGGCCTGGCGGATGGCCGCCGCGATGGCGTCGGCGCGGTGATCCTGCGAGCTTTGGACGTTCGCGTCGGACGGAGCGGAGCCGGGGGCCCCGAGTCGGATTGCCGGGCCGCGCCCGATCTCGGTGTTCGACATGGGCCCCGACGTGCAAGAACCGTGCATGCGATCGAGCCGGCGAAGTGTATACGATCTGCCGTTCGATTGAGCACGGTTGAGCAATCAGCGCGCACGTTCCCGATGACCGCGGACCCGAGCTGGGTGCGGGAACGCTGGCACATCGCTTGCTTCGTCGTCTCCCGACACCGGGAGCGACCATGCGGCCTGCCGACCTCGAACTCGTCCACCTGACCAAGCGCTACGGCTCCACGACCGCGGTGGACGCGATCGACCTGAAGATCGCCGCCAATTCCTACTGCTGCCTGCTCGGACCGTCCGGGTGCGGCAAGACCTCGACGCTGCGCATGATCGCGGGCCACGAGGCGGCGAGCGAGGGCGACGTGCTGTACGGTCCCGACGTCATCACGGACCTGCCGCCCGCCCGGCGCGGGACCGCGATGATGTTCCAGAGCTACGCGCTCTTCCCGCACCTCACCTGCCTCGACAACGTCGCCTTTTCGCTGAAGATGAAGGGCGTTCCCAAGGCCAAGCGGCACGCCCGGGCGCGCGAGTTGCTGGCCCTCGTCGCCATGGACACCTATGCGGAGCGCCTGCCCGCGCAGCTGTCGGGCGGACAGCAGCAGCGCGTGGCGCTGGCCCGCGCGCTCATCACCGAGCCGCGGATCGTGCTGCTCGACGAGCCCCTGTCGGCGCTCGATCCATTCCTGCGCATCCGCATGCGCGCCGAGCTCCGGCAGCTGCAGCGCCGGCTCGGCATCGTCTTCGTCCACGTGACGCACAGCCAGGACGAGGCCATGGCTCTGGCCGACCTGATCGTCATCATGAACAACGGCCGCATCGAGCAGGCGGGCGCGCCCCGCGAGGTCTTCAACGAGCCCAAGACCGCCTTCGTGGCCCGCTTCATGGGCGGCCACAACGTGCTGCAGAGCGCGACGGGACCGATCGCCGTGCGGGCCGACCGGCTGGTGCTGCGCCGCCCCACGCCGGGCACGAACGCCGCGGTCGAGGGGGTCGTGCGCTCGGTCGAGTACCAGGGCACGTTCATCCAGCTCGCGCTGGACGCGACCGGCGGGCGCGAGATGACCGCGACCGTGGACGAGGCCACCTTCGACCAGACCCCTTTCTCCCCGGGCGACGCCATCGCGGTGTCCTGGGGCGAGAACGACGTCCACCACCTCCAAGCGGCCTGATCGGCCGAGTCAGCAGGAGAACAGCCATGACGGATCACACGACGGACAAGGGCCTTTCGCGCCGCGGCGTCATCAAGGGTGCGGCGGCGGTCGCGGGGGCCGCGACGGCGTCCGGCGCCATCACGGGCTTTCCGGCCGTGTGGTCGCAGGAGGCCAAGGTGCTGCGCTATCTCGGCACCGCCGTGAACCAGTCGGCCGATATCGCCAAGAAGGTGAAGGAGGACACCGGGATCACCATCGAATACGTGGCGGTCACCACCGACGACGTGACCAAGCGCGTCATCACCCAGCCCGGCTCCTACGACATCGTCGACACCGAATTCTTCTCCCTCAAGAAGCTCATCCCGGCGGGCAATTTGAAGGCGATGAACACCGGGAAGATCAAGGAATTCGACAACATCACACCGGTCTTCACCAAGGGCGAGCTGCCGAACGGCAAGAAGATCGGCGACCAGGGGACCGCGCCCAAGAAGGTGATGTTCGTCGAGGGCGAGCACTCGACCAAGTTCTCCGCGACCCCCACCGAATGGGCGACCCTGATCCCAACCGTCTACAACGCCGACACGCTCGGCATCCGGCCCGATCTCATCAACCGGCCGATCGAGTCGTGGGCGGAGCTGCTGAACCCCGATTTCAAGGGCAAGGCCGCGATCCTGAACATCCCGTCCATCGGCATCATGGACGCCGCCATGGTGATCGAGGCCACGGGCCAGCACAAGTATGCCGACAATGGCAACATGACCAAGCCCGAGATCTACCTGACCATGAAGGGCCTGACCGACGCCAAGAAGTCGGGGCAGTTCCGCGCCTTCTGGAAGGACTTCAACGAGAGCGTCAACCTGATGGCCTCGGGCGAGACGGTGATCCAGTCCATGTGGTCGCCGGCCGTCACCGCCGTGCGGTCGAAGGGCATCGCCTGCAAATTCCAGCCGCTCAAGGAAGGCTACCGCTCCTGGGCGTCAGGCTTCGCGGTGTCCAAGGGCGTGTCGGGCATGAAGGAGGACGTGGCCTACGAGTTCGTGAACTGGTTCCTGTCCGGCTGGGCGGGCGCCTACCTCAACCGCCAGGGCTATTATTCGGCCGTGCTGTCCACCGCCAAGGCCAACATGGAGCCCTACGAGTGGGCCTACTGGATGGGTGGCCAGCCCGCCGAGAAGGACATCCACGGCCCCGACGGCTCGGTGCTCGAGAAGGCCGGCTCCGCCCGCGACGGCGGTTCCTACGACGATCGCATGGGCGCGGTCGCGTGCTGGAACTCGATCATGGACGAGAACGACTACATGGTCCGCAAGTGGAACGAGTTCATCGCCGCCTGAGATCTCGCCGCCTGCCCTTCTCCCGCGAGGCGGGAGAAGGGGCCCGACAGGGCGGATGAGGGGAAACGCGGTCCGGGAGTCCCCTCATCCGTCACGGCTTCGCCGCGCCCCCTTGTCCCGCCGGGCGGGCAAAGGGTTTTTCGGAGCACTCACTCTCCCCCATGCCCCATTCCATCCCGCTCGGGCGCGACGTCCCGGCCTGGCTCCAGGCCGCCCCCTTCGCCCTCGTCTTCCTGATCTTCTTCGTCATTCCCCTGGCGCTGGTCGTCCTGGTCAGCTTCTGGGATTACAACGACTACGAGATCATCCCGACCTTCACGACGCGCTCCTACGTCGAGAATTTCGAGGGCTGCCTCGCGCAACTGCCCGACCTTTGCACGATCCTGAAAACCTACGTGTCGACCGTAAAATTCTGCGCGCTGGTCTGGGCCGTGACGCTCGTGATCGGCTTCACGATCGCCTATTTCCTGGCGTTCCACGTCCGCTCGCTGACGATGCAGGTCACCCTCGCGCTGCTCTGCACGATCCCGTTCTGGACCTCCAACGTCATCCGCATGATCTCCTGGGTGCCGCTGCTGGGCCGCAACGGGCTCGTCAACCAGGTGCTGCAGGACAGTCACCTGACCTCCCAGCCGGTCGAATGGCTGCTCTACTCGCAATTCTCGGTCCTGCTCGCCTTCGTGCACCTGTTCACCTTCTTCATGGTGGTGCCGATCTTCAATTCCATGGTGCGGATCGACAAGCGGCTGATCGAGGCCGCCTACGACGCGGGCGCGTCGGGCTGGCAGACGCTGTGGAACGTGGTGATCCCGCTCGCTAAGCCCGGCATCGTGATCGGCTCCATCTTCGTCATCACCATCGTGATGGGCGACTACATCACCGTGGGCGTGATGGGCGGCGAGCAGATCGCCTCGGCGGGCAAGGTGATCCAGACGCGCCTGGACGCGCTGCAGTTCCCGCCCGCCGCCGCCAACGCGGTGCTGCTGCTCGCCGTGACCCTGGTGATCATCACGGTGCTGACCCGCGTGGTCGACATCCGCAAGGAGCTTTGACGCAAGCGTGGACGGACGCCGCTCACCCGCCTTCTACCTGCTCGCCGCCTTCTTCGGGCTTTACGTGCTGTTTCTGTACGGGCCGATGATCGTGATCTTCATTCTGTCCTTTCAGGGGCCGGAGGGCGGGCTGGTGTTCCCGCTCAGGGGCCTGTCGATGCACTGGTTCGCCAAACTGTGGGCGGGCGGCGGCATCGTCGACATCGGCGCGGCGTTCCGGCGCTCGCTGGAACTCGGACTGACCGTGATGGTGCTGACCATCGTGCTCTCGGTCGCCGCGGGACTGGCGTTCCGGCGCCGGTTCGTCGGCCAGGGCGCGCTGTTCTACGCCGCGGTCGCGAGCCTGATCGTACCCTCCATCGTCACCTCGCTCGGCATCGCGCTGCTGTTCCGCCTCATCGACGAGGCCATCAAGGCCTACGGGCCGGACTGGATGACGGACGGCTTCACGACGACGACCGGCCTGTTCACCTCGGGTCTGGGCGCCCACCTCACCTGGACGCTGCCCTTCGGGCTGCTCATCATGTTCGCGATCTTCAACCGCTTCGACGGACGCCTGGAGGAGGCCGCGCGCGACCAGGGCGCGACGCCGTGGCAGACGTTCCGCTACGTGGTGCTGCCCATCATCCTGCCCTCGCTGGTGGGCGTCGGGCTGTTCGGCTTCACCCTGTCCTGGGACGAGATCGCCCGCTCCAGCCAGGCGATCGGCTCCTACAACACGTTGCCGATGGAACTGCAGGCGCTCACCACCACGGTCACGGACCCGCAGATCTACGCGCTTGGCACCACGACCACGGCCGTCTCCTTCGGCGTGATCTCGCTGGCGCTGCTCGTCATCGCGATCCTGAACGCGCGCCAGGCCCGGCGGGGATCGGACGCGGGCAAGGGCGTCTAGGACCTAACCGCCCGGAGGTCCGCCTCGATCTCGGCCCTGAGCGCGGGCGTCACTCGCGGCGTGGCGCCGAACCAGCGCGCGAAGCCCGGCACCGCCTGGTGCAGCAGCATGCCGAGGCCGTCCACGACCTGGTTGCCCCGCGCGCGGGCCGCCCGCAGCAGAGCGGTGTCGAGGGGCACGTAGACGATGTCGCTGACGACGGCGTCCCCGTTCAAGGGACCAAGGTCGAGCGCGAGGGGCGGGTGACCCGCCATGCCAAGCGAGGTGGTGTTGACGAGCAGGCTGGCCGTCGGGAGCAGAGCGGGCAGGTCGACCCAGGCGTGCGCCGTGACCATCGGGCCGAAATGGTCGGCCAGCACCGCGGCGGTCTCGACGGTCCGATTGGCCAGCGCCACATCGACCCCCCGCCCGAGCAGGCCGTGGACGACCGCCCGCGCGGCCCCGCCCGCGCCCAGCACCACGGCCCGACCGCCCGGCCGGGCCCATCCCGGCGCAGCGGCGTCCAGGTTGGCCAGGAAGCCGAACGCGTCCGTATTGCCCCCCCGCAGCCGCCCACCCTCGAACCAGAGCGTGTTGACGGCCCCGATGGCGCGCGCCGCCTCGTCCAGGTCGTCCACGAGGGAGAGGACAGCGGCCTTGTGCGGCACGGTGACGTTGCCGCCCGCGAACCCCGCTTCGCGCAAGCCGCGCACGAAGGCGGGTAGCGCCTCGGGGGCGACGCAGATATTCTCGTAGGAGCCCGGGAGGTCCATCGTGCGTAGCCAGTGCCCGTGCAGCAGCGGCGAGCGGGACTGCGCGACCGGGTGGCCGATCACGAACGCGCGGGGACCCATCAGGCAGCCAGCACGCCCTCATAGATGTCGGCGAGCGGGACCGACAGGTCAAGCGCCGGGAGGTCGAGCACCTCACCGAAGCCCTCCAGGGTGCGGCGGCTCGCCCAAACATCGCCGGTTCGGTCGAACACGTCGATGGCGGCCCGGTCGCGCTCGATCAACACGTAGTGCTGGAGAGAAGCGAGCTTACGGTAGATATGCCACTTCTCCCAGCGGTCGCGCCCCTCGCTGCCGGGAGAAACAACCTCGACAAGGACAATGGGGTCATCAAAGGATGTGGAGCCAGGCGGGATGGACCCGCACCGGACCATGACGTCCGGCAGGGTCGCGCTCTCGACCGAGGTATTCTTCATGTAAAACGTCTCGGACGAGACTTGGCAATTGGCACCCTTGACGCGCAGGCGATGGCGCAGGCCGAACGCGAGATTCTGGGTCACAAGGTGGTGCTCCCACCGGGCACCCACCATCAATTTGACGACGCGGCCGCCGATCAGCTCCCATTTCTCGTCGCGGGGCTTATCGGCCAGCAACTCCTCGAAATCGTCGAGGCTCATGTAGTCGAACTGGTCGGACAGGCGGCCCATCGCGGCGATCCCGTTTGCACTCGTGCAAAGACTTAGCACAGGCGCTAAATCGCTCAATCGTCCTTTCGCTCCAACCCGGACGCCCTTCGTGCCCGCTCAGCCCCGCCGCCTGCTCAACGCCGACAAGCGCGACGACGATTCCGACGCCTCGCTCCGCCCGCAGGTGCTGGGCGACTTCACGGGCCAGGAAGCGCTGCGCAAGAACCTGAAGGTGTTCGTGGAGGCCGCCAAGACGCGCGGCGAGGCGCTCGACCACGTGCTGTTCGTGGGACCGCCTGGCCTGGGCAAGACCACGCTGGCGCAGATCGTGGCGCGCGAGCTCGGCGTCAACTTCCGCTCGACCTCCGGGCCCGTGATCGCCAAGGCGGGCGACCTCGCGGCCCAGCTCACCGCGCTGGAGGAGCGCGACGTGCTGTTCATCGACGAGATCCACCGGCTCAACCCGGCGGTCGAGGAGATCCTCTACCCCGCCATGGAGGATTTTCAGCTCGACCTCATCATCGGCCAGGGTCCGGCGGCGCGCTCGGTCAAGATCGACCTCGCCAAGTTCACGCTGGTGGGCGCCACGACGCGGGCGGGCCTGCTCACCACCCCCCTGCGCGACCGCTTCGGCATCCCGATGCGGCTCAACTTCTATACGGTCGCCGAGCTGGAGCTGATCATCCGGCGCGGCGCCCGCGTGCTCGGCATCGGCATGGCGGCCGACGGCGCCAACGAGATCGCCCGTCGCGCGCGGGGGACGCCGCGCATCGCCGGGCGCCTGCTGCGCCGGGTGCGCGACTTCGCGATCGTCGACGAGGAACCCGCCATCACCCGGGCGGTCGCGGACCGCGCGCTGAAACTGCTCGACGTGGACGACGCGGGGCTCGACGGCATGGACCGCCGCTACCTCGACACCATCGCGATCTCCTTCGGCGGCGGCCCGGTGGGCATCGAGACGATCGCGGCGGCGCTGTCGGAGCCGCGGGACGCCATCGAGGACATCATCGAGCCCTACCTGATCCAGCTGGGCTTCGTGCAGCGTACGCCGCGCGGCCGCATGATGACGCCGCACGCCTTCCGCCACCTCGGCATGCCGGTGCCCGCCCAGGCGCCCGCGGCCAACCAGATCGGGCTGTTCGACCTGGGCCACGATCCGGGCGACGGCGAATGAGCGCGACCCACCGCTTCGCGGTCCGCGTCTACTACGAGGACACGGATTTCTCCGGCGTGGTCTACCACGCCAATTACCTGCGCTACCTGGAGCGGGCCCGCACCGAATGGCTGCGCGACCTTGGCGTCGACCAGCCCGCCCTGCTCGCCGGTCGCGACGGACGGCCGCCCGCGGCCTTCGCGGTCCGGCACATGACCCTGGACTTCCGTGCCGCGGCACGCATGGACGACCTGCTGGACGTCGAGTCGGCGGCCTCCGAGATCGGGGGCGCGTCCGTGACCCTGCGCCAGTGCATCCGGCGCGGCGACGCGCTGCTCGTCGCAGCCGAGGTCCGGGTGGCGCTGGTCAGCGGCGGCCGGCCCGCGCGCCTTCCCGCCGACCTCGTCGCCAGACTTGCGGGTGCGGTAACGCCGCCTTAACCCTAACGGGCGCTTAACGGATCGTGCCCCGGCGAGGGACCGCGCCGGCCGGGCCCCAGAATTGACCGAATTGGGCGACAGGAAACTTGGTTTCCCAAGAACCCGCGCGGGATCGACCCCAGGATGAGCCTTCGATGAACCCTGCCGACGCCGCAGCCGCTCCCGTGGGCGACATCTCGATCTTCGGCATGTTCTGGAATGCCCACCTCGTCGTCAAATGCGTGATGCTGGGCCTGCTGTTCTCGTCCGTGTGGTGCTGGGCCATCATCATCAACAAGACGATGCTGTTCTCCAAGACCCGCAAGGCCATCGACCGGTTCGAGGGCGTGTTCTGGTCCGGCCAGTCGCTGGAGGAACTCTACACCAACCTGAGCCAGCGCGAGACCATCGGCATGGCGTCCCTGTTCGTGGCCGCCATGCGGGAATGGAAGCGCTCGTTCCAGAACGTGGGCTCGTCCTTCATGGGCCTGCACGCCCGGCTCGAGAAGGTGCTCGACGTTTCCATTGCCCGCGAGGTCGAGAAACTCGAGTCGAGCCTCATCGTGCTCGCCACCGTGGCCTCCACCGCACCCTTCGTCGGGCTGTTCGGCACGGTGTGGGGCATCATGACGTCGTTCCGCTCGATCGCGGCCTCCAAGAACACCTCGCTGGCGGTGATCGCGCCGGGCCTGGCGGAAGCGTTGCTCGCCACCGCCATCGGCCTGTTCGCCGCCATCCCGGCGCTGATCTTCTTCAACAACCTCCAGGGCGTCGTGGCAAAGTTCCAGGCCCGCATGGAAAGCTTCGCGGACGAGTTCTCGTCCATCCTGTCGCGGCAGATCGACCAGCACGTCGGCGGCGAGCGCGACCGCGCGGCCTGAGGGAGCGCCTGAGATGGCCGGTTCGGTTCAGGCGGCGGGGCACAAGGGCGGCAGGCGGCGGCGCGGCGTGCCGCGCTACGGCGCCATGGCCGAGATCAACATGACGCCGTTCATCGACGTCATGCTGGTGCTGCTCATCATCTTCATGGTGGCGGCGCCCCTGCTCGCCAGCGGCGTACCCATCGACCTGCCCAAGACGTCGGCGGCGCCCCTCACGGTCGACCAGAAGCCGCTCAGCATCGCCATCGACGACCACGGCGACATCAGCGTGCTCGACCAGCCCGTGCCCATCGAGCAGCTCACGGCGAAGCTGCAGGAGCTCGCCAAGCAGGGCTTCGACGAGCGGATCTACGTGCGCGGCTCCAAGACCGTGAACTACGGCCGGGTGGCCGAGGTCATGTCGATCATCACGACGGCGGGCTACAAGAAGGTGGCGCTCGTCACCGAAGCCGAGAGCAAGTGAGGCGGTCGTGAGGCTGCCGCGCCGGATCACCGAACCCGGGTCGGTCGTCTCCGGGCTCGTCCACCTGGGCGTGCTGCTGGTTTTCCTGGTGCCCTCGTCCTGCTCGAAACCCCAGCTGCTCGACGACACGGATCAGGAAACCGTGCCGATCGAGATGGTCACGGACTCCCAGTTCAATCAGATCATGAAGGGCGAGAAGGACGCGAAGGAGGTCAAGCCCGACGCCGCCGCGGACGCCCAGCAGGCGACCGTCGCGAGCGAGCCGACCCCGCCCGACCAGCCCGAGGACCAGCCTCCCCCGCCGCCCGCGACCGCGGAGCTTCCGCCGGACACAGCCCCGCCGCTCCCGCCCATCCAGCCGACCCCGCCGCCGCCCGTCCCGACGCCGCCCGCGCGGCCTACCCCGCCGCAGCCCGAGGCCAAGGCGCCGCCCGTGCCGACGCCGCCCATCCGCGACGTGCAGGCCGAGCCCCTCGAGCCCAAGCCCGAGCCGAAGCCGGTCCCCAAGCCGCCGCCGCCGAAGGTCGTGCCGGTGCCACCCCAGATCGTGCGGCTGCACGACCCCAAGCCCGCGCCCCCGCCCAAGCCGCGCCCGTCCGACAGGCCCAGGCTGGACCAGCTCGCCAAGCTGATCCAGGATCAGCCGAGCGATCCCACGCCCTCGCCCGCCCCGAGGCCGTCGCCGGCCCGCAAGCCCGCGCACCCGCCGACCGACGACTCGAAGTTCGACCCGACGGACATTTCCCGCCTGCTCAGCCACGACGCGCCGGCGCAGCACGCGTCGAGCGGGCATCAGGCGACCCACGTGGCGAGCCTTGGCTCCCCGACCGCCAGCGCGGCCCAGATGTCACCGTCGCTGTGGGGGGCGCTCGACGGCTTCCTGCAGGACCAGTACCGGCAGTGCTGGAGCAACCTGGGGCTGAACACGGGCGCGACCTACGTCCCCCAGGTCCGGGTCATGTTCAACCAGGACGGCTCGCTCCAAGGGCAGCCGGTGCTCACCAACCCACCGTCCGACCCGGCGCTGCGGAGCCTCGCCGACAGCGCCCTGCGGGCGGTGCGGCGGTGCAACCCGCTGAAGATCCCCGACCAGTTCTCGCCCTTCTACGACCAGTGGAAGGGCCGCGTGCTCCGCTTCGATCCGCAGGAGTTGAACGGCTGAGCGTCGGCGTGCCTGTCGCGCGCTACACGCTTCGTTAACCCCGTTGGCCGTTCTTAAACGGCGGCCGAGCCCGGCCGGAGCGCGCGGCCCCGGTCCCGTACACCCGAGGAGGTCCCCCATGCTGACGCGACGCCACGCCCTGGGCACCCTGCTCGCCGCCGGTTCGGCCGCGCTGGTCCGCCCCGCAGCGGCCGAGGAGCGCTTCCTCGACATCCGCCCCGGCAGCCAGTTCCGGCCCGTCACCATCGCGGTGACGAGCTTCGCGGGCGACGGCGGCGCCAAGGTGTCGGGCATCGTGACCAACAATTTCAAACGGTCGGTCTTCATCAGCCCGGTGGACGCTTCTGCCTTCCCGCAGCAGTCCGTCGACCCGGACGCGCCGCAGATGGCCGCCTGGCAGGGCGGTCCGGCGCAGTTCGTGGTCACCGGCCGCAGCGGGCGAGAGGGCGACCGCATCAAGACCGAGTTCCGCCTGTGGGACGTGTCCAACGGCGACCAGGTGGCGGGGCAGCAGTACACCACGGAAGCCAGCAACGCGCGGCGCGTGGCGCACATCGTGTCGGACGCCATCTTTACCCGCATCACGGGCGAGAAGGGCTTTTTCGACAGCCGCGTCGTGTTCGTGGACGAGTCGGGCCCCGCCAACGATCGCAAGAAGCGCCTGGCCATCATGGACCAGGACGGCGGCAACGTGAAATACCTCACCCGCGGCGACCAGCTCGTGGTGACGCCGCGCTTCTCGCCCACGGCGCAGGAGGTCACCTACATGGCCTTCGGCGACGCCGACCCAAAAGTCTACCTGCTCAACATCGAGACGGGGCAGCGCGAGGTCGTGGGCAACTTCCCCGGCATGACCTTCGCGCCGCGCTTCTCGCCCGACGGCGGCACGGTGGCGATGTCGCTGACCGAAGGATCCAATTCCAACATCTACGCACTCGACCTCCGCTCGAAGCAGACCACCCGGCTGACCGACTCGGCCGCCATCGACACCTCACCCTCCTATTCGCCCGACGGCTCGAAGATCGTGTTCGAGTCGGACCGCGGCGGCAGCCAGCAGATCTACATCATGGGCGCCGGCGGCGGCGGGGCCAAGCGCCTGAGCTTCGGCGACGGCCGCTATTCCACGCCTGTCTGGTCGCCCAAGGGCGACTACATCGCCTTCACGCGGCAGAAGGGCGGCA
>CAXTFJ010000095.1:0-18081 GCA_964243405.1 uncultured Lichenihabitans sp.
CAGGGCACCCAGCGCGGTGGCGGCAGCCAGCCCGTCGCGCACGGCCGCGAGGTCGCGCGGCCCGCCCCGGTCGAGCGCGAGGCGCGACAGGGCGCGGGCCATGTCGGGCGTGGCCTTCAGCAGCGCTGTCAGCTCCGCGCGCAGCCGGTTGTCGGCGACCAGCGCCTCCACGGCGTCCAGCCGCCGGCCGATCGCCTCGGGGTCGGTGAGGGGCGCGGCCAGCCGTTCGGCGAGCAGCCGCCCGCCCGCGGAGGTGACGGTGAGGTCGACGGCGCCCAGCAGCGATCCCAAGCGGTCGCCCGAGGCCGTGCGGGTCAGCTCCAGGTTGGCGCGGGTGGCGGCGTCGATCTCCATCGCGCGCGCGCCCTCGCTGCGCACGGGCGGGCGGAGCTGCGGCCGGGCGCCGACCTGCGTGCGCGTCACGTAGGCGACCGCGCAGGCCGCCGCGGCCATCTCGGCGCGCGTGAACGTGCCGAAGCCATCCAGCGTGTCGACGCCGTACCATTCGCGCAGCCGGCGCTCCGCCCCCGTGCCGTCGGCGAACTCGCGCGCCACGGGGGTCACGGATGCGCTGGAATGGGCCAGGGCGGGGCCGACGCTGAGTTCGGCGTGGAAGGCGTCGGGCACCACGACCTCGCGCGGGTCGAGGCGCGCCAGCAGCGCGGGCAGGCCGTCCTCCGCAACCTCGCCCACCGTGAAGGCACCGGTGGAGATGTCCACGGCCGCGAAGCCGTAGGTCCAGCCGGCCTCCCCCTCCCGCATGCGGGACAGCGCGACGAGCGTGTTGGCGCGGGCGGGTTCGAGCAGCCGGTCCTCGGTGATCGTGCCGGGCGTCACGAGCCGGACCACCGCGCGCTTGACGACGGATTTGCCGCCCCGTTTCCGGGCTTCGGCGGGGTCCTCGACCTGCTCGCAGATCGCGACCCGGTGACCCAGGGCGATCAGGCGGTGGAGGTAGTCGTCGCTGCGGTCGATGGGCACGCCGCACATGGCGATGTCCTCGCCCTGGTGCTTGCCCCGCTTGGTGAGCACGATGTTGAGCGCGCGGGCCGCGACCGCCGCGTCTTCCAGGAACAGCTCGTAGAAGTCGCCCATCCGGTAGAACAGCAGGCAGTCCGGATGCGCCTGCTTGATGGCGAGGTACTGCGCCATCATCGGCGTCGTGCCCTCGGCCGCCGCCCGGACCGTAGGCTCGACCGGCGATGGGAACGGGGCATGCATGACCGGCAGGCTAGCAGACCGGCCCGTTCCGCGCACCCGCCTCGCACCAGCCATCCACCGTAGGGGTTTGTGCGGCAGCCACGCAACGAAGCGGCAGGTTCGATCATTGTTCAACTTGCAGCCAAGCTTGCGTGACGCCAGAAGTCGTCGCGGGCCGTCGGTCGTGTGGGTGTTGAGGAGTGAGACGGTGATGGCGACCTTCGGGACGAGCCTCCGGGTGGGTGTTTCGGTCGTGGCGCTGGCCATGACCGCAGGAGCTGCGCGCGCCGATGACGGCATCTTCTCCTTCTTCCAGCAGGCGTTCGGCGGCGGTTCGGCCCAGCGCGGGACGCAACCCGAGTCCGACAACCCCGGCTACAGCTACGAGGCACCCCCGCTGACCGTGCGGCGCCATCCCCGCCACCGCGCCTTCACCGCGTCCGCCCGCACCCCGCAGGACGTCCTGGCCGACTCCAGGGGCGTGACGCTCTACACCGACAAGACGCTCGAGCGGGGCGACGTGGTCATGACCGCGCACGGTCTGCGCATGTTCAACGGCTCGTCCTCCTGGCCCCATACCGACGACGATTTCGTCGACCTGGCGTTCGCGTCCAAGATCGCGCCCGACATGCGCAGGCAGTTCCACGCCATCGACGTCGCATCCAAGGTCGCCTCGGGCTACTGAGGACGTATGCCCGTTGCGCAAAGCACGACCGAGTTGAGCCGCCCTCGTCTTCGCGGAGGTTGCCACTGTGGAAACATCCGTGTCGCCCTCGACTGGCCGGACTCCGATCCCAAGCCGACCATCCCGGTGCGCGCCTGCGGCTGCGGTTTCTGCACGAAGCACGGAGCCGCCTGGACATCGCATCCGAACGGCCGCTTCTACCTGCGGATCGCCGATGCTTCTCGAACGACACCCTATCAGCTCGGGACAGGGACCGCGCATTTCCACGTGTGCTCGACCTGCGGTGTCGTGCCGGTCGTGACGTGCGTCATCGCGGGACTGCGGTATGCCGTCGTCAATGCCACGACGTTCGACGGCGTGGAAGACTCGCAGCTCGCGCAGACGGCCACCGACTTCGAGGGCGAGACTCTCGACGAGCGGCTGGCACGACGACGACGCAACTGGACGCCGGAGGCTGTCGGATACGGCGACGCAGACTGACCAGAGCGTCTGGCCGTCTCCTGGGCACGACGCGGTCGCCGGTTTTGGGCGCCGTCCCGTTTCTCGGCAAATCCGGGTCGTCTTGCTGCACGAGGCGAAGCGTGTGCAACCTCCGGTGGTCCATCGGCGTCGCACCTCGCTCGACCGCAACGGCTTGAGCCGCCAGTCCGTCGGTCAGCCTCGTCGTTGAAGACCCGCTCACGTCATCGCGCCGGGTGACGGACCACTCGGTCCCCCGCTTGTTCGAGGCGGGGCCCGCGTGTTCTATGGCGGAGGACACGGCCATCAGAGCCGGCTCCCTCCGAGGAACGCCCCTATGAACCACCAGCTCGTGCGCCGCCCCAAGCGGCCCACCATCACGGACCAGGACGCGCTGAGCTTCCATTCCATGGGGCGGCCCGGCAAGCTCGAAGTCATCCCCACCAAGCCGATGACCACGCAGCGCGACCTGTCGCTCGCCTATTCGCCGGGCGTGGCCGTGCCGGTCAAGGCGATCCACGAGGACCCCGCCAAGGCCTTCGACTACACCGGGCGCGGCAACATGGTGGCGGTGATCACCAACGGCACCGCGATCCTCGGCCTCGGCAACATCGGCGCGCTCGCCTCCAAGCCCGTGATGGAAGGCAAGGCGGTGCTGTTCAAGCGCTTCGCCGACGTCGACTCCATCGACCTCGAAATCGATACCGAGGACCCCGACGCCTTCATCAACGCCGTACGCTACCTGGGCCCGTCCTTCGGGGGCATCAATCTCGAGGACATCAGGGCGCCCGAGTGCTTCGTGATCGAGCAGCGCCTGCGCGAGCTCATGGACATTCCCGTCTTCCACGACGACCAGCACGGCACCGCCATCATCGCTGCGGCCGGCATGCTCAACGCCATCCGGCTGACGGGCCGCGACATCGCGCAGACCCGGCTCGTGTGCAACGGCGCGGGCGCGGCCGGTATCGCCTGCCTGGACCTCGTCAAGGCCATGGGGTTTCGGCCCGAGAACGTGCTGCTCTGCGACACCAAGGGGGTGATCTACCAGGGCCGCACGGAGGGCATGAACCAGTGGAAGTCGGCCCACGCGGCCAAGACCGACAGGCGCACGCTGGCCGAGGCCATGGAGGGCGCCGACATCTTCTTCGGCCTGTCCGTCAAGGGCGCGCTGACGGCCGACATGGTGCGCGCCATGGCGCCCAACCCGATCCTGTTCGCCATGGCGAACCCCGACCCGGAGATCACGCCCGAGGAAGCGCACGCGGTGCGCGACGACGTGATCGTGGCGACCGGACGCTCCGACTACCCGAACCAGATCAACAACGTGCTGGGCTTCCCCTACATCTTTCGCGGCGCGCTGGACGTGCGCGCCACCGCGATCACCACCGAGATGAAGCTCGCGGCAGCCTACGCGCTGGCCGACCTCGCGCGCGAGGACGTGCCCGACGAGGTCGCGGCCGCCTACGACGGTTCCCGCCCCCGCTTCGGCCGCGAGTACATCATCCCCGCGCCCTTCGACCCCCGGCTGATCCGCACGGTGCCGGCGGCCGTGGCCCAGGCCGCCATGGACTCGGGCGTGGCGCGCCGCCCCATCACCGACATGGACGGCTACAAGGCTCAGCTTTCGGCGCGGCGCGATCCCGTGGCGGGCGCGCTGCAACGCATCATCGAGCGGGTGCGGCGCTTCCCCAAGCGCGTCGTCTTCGCCGAGGGCGAGGAGGAGCAGGTGATCCGCGCCGCGCTGGCCTTCGTGAACCAGGGGCTCGGCACCGCGATCCTGGTGGGCCGCGAGGACCGCATCAAGGCCTCCGCCGAGGCGGCCGGCGTCGACATCGGCGACCGCCACATCGAGATCCACAATGCCGCGCTGTCCCACCGCAACAGCACCTACGCGCAATTCCTCTACGAGCACCTGCAGCGCAAGGGCTTCCTGCTGCGCGACTGCCAGCGCCTCATCAATCAGGACCGCAACCATTTCGCGGCCGCCATGATCGCCAACGGCGACGCCGACGCGATGGTGACGGGGGTGACGCGCAACTTCTCGGTGGCGCTGTCGGAAGTGCGCCGCGTGGTGGACGCCAAGCCCGGTCACCGCGTCATGGGCGTGTCGCTGGTGCTGGCGCGGGGCCGCACAGTGCTGGTGGCCGACACCGCCATCACGGAGATGCCCGGCGCCGAGGACCTGGCCGCCATCGCGGTCGAGGCGGCTTCGGTGGCGCGGCGGCTCGGCTACGAGCCGCGCGTGGCGCTGCTGGCCTTCTCGACCTTCGGCCACCCGCCGGGCGAGCGCTCCCAGCGCGTGCAGGAGGCCGTGCGCATCCTGGACGGGATGCATGTCGACTTCGAATACGACGGCGAAATGTCGGCGGAGGTGGCGCTCAACAAGGAACGGATGGCCGCCTACCCGTTCTGCCGCCTGTCCGACACCGCCAACGTGCTGGTGATGCCCGCCTTCCACTCGGCTTCCATCTCCACCCACATGCTGCAGGAGATGGGGGGCGCGACGCTGATCGGACCGCTCGTCGTGGGCCTCGACCGCCCGGTCCAGATCCTGCCGCTCGGCGCCCGGGACACCGACATCGTCAACATGGCGGCGCTGGCGGCCTTCAACGTGGGAGGGTAGGGGCGTCTTCGAGCGGCTGGTCCACGCCGACTGGAGTATTGGGCCGAAGGGGCGGTGGAAGGCCGAAGCGGTCCGTCGGGCGGACGGCCGCTGGCTGGCCGCGATGCCCGAGCCGGTGGGCGATCTCGCGCGCTTCGCCGATGACCTGCTGGTACGGGCCGGGGCGCGCCCGACCCTCGCAGGGTTCGATTTCCCGCTCGGCTTGCCGGTGGGCTACGGGCGGCGGACCGGCTTGGTGGATTTCCGGTCAGCGCTTCCGCGGTTCGGCCGCGGCGATTGGGCCGACTTCTACCGGGTCGCGGCCGACCGGGCGGAGATCGGGCTCGCGCGGCCCTTCTACCCGGCATCACCTGGCGGGCGGCTGCGGCGCCATCTTCTCGACGGCCACGGGGTGGTGACGGTCGACGCCCTCACCCGCCGGTGCGAGGCGGGCGGCGCGGGCCGCAAGGCCGCGGGCTGCCTGTTCTGGACGATGGGGGCCAATCAGGTCGGCAAAGCGATGGGCATCGGCTGGCGCGAACTGATCGTTCCGGTGCTGGCGCGGGGCGCCAGGCTCTGGCCTTTCGATGGCGACCTCGTCGCGCTGTCCGACCGCGGGTTGACGCTCGCCGAAACCTACCCCGCCGACGTTTACGCCCGGCTCGGCGCCGCATTCGGTCCGCGCCAAAGCAAGACTCGGGCGGCCGACCGCGCCGCGAAGGCGCCCGCGCTGCTGGCCTGGACCGCGGGCGTGGGCGTGGACCTCACCCCCGCCCTGGACGCCGCCATCCGCGACGGCTTCGGGGCCGCCGACAGGGGCGGCGACAGTTTCGACGCGGTCGTGGGCCTGTTCGGGATGATGGCGGTGGTCGACGGCCTTTGGGCGGCGGGTGCGCCGGACACCGACGAGATACGGACGTGGGAAGGGTGGATCCTGGGTCGGACACCCCGAGGGTCGCCGAAGATCGCGTCGGCCGTTACAGCGGATCAGGCGCAGGATCCGCTCTCATGACGCCGGAGCCGCGGACTCGCGCGCGCCTTCATCGCGGACCGCGGATGCGCCCGGCTGCGGGGGGCCGCCGGTCCGAAGCCGTTTCGACCTTACATGCGCGCGATCTGGGCCGCAGCAGCCGGTTTTCGGAGGACAAAGATGGTCCATGGCGCGTGCGTCCGCTCGCTGATCCACTCGCACCGGTAGTCATCGTCAGGAGTGACGATCGGGTGTTCCGTTTCGACAAGCTGCAAGGGGGTTTTCTCGAACGTCGAACGATAGGCGCCCTCCGTCCAAAGGATGTCCTCAACGGCCCGCCGGTCGCCGATGTCGTTGATGAAGACACGGACCGTGTCGCCGTCTTTCGCCGACCGGTTTTCCGGGAACTCGGTCGCGCTGAACGAGACCCATTCGCGAAGATAAACCTCATGTGACGACGCGACGAGGATCTTCCATCCGCCCGGTTTCAGGACGCGGCTGATCTCGATCAACGTCTCTGCTTTCTCCTCCGCGGTCGGGATGCTGTCGAACGGCATCACCGAAAGAACCAGGTCGAACCTGCCATCCGGAAAATCCTTGAGATCGCCTGGGCTGATGACCCCGTAATCGCCTGTCGGCTCGTGTCCACGAGCTTCCCTGACCATCGCCTCGGAGATGTCGACGCCGACGGTCGAGAACCCGTGATCTCGCAGGAACCGGGTCGAGCGGCCAGTGCCGCAGCCGTAGTCGAGGGCAGAGCCGGAGATGCCGTATTTGGCGAAGAGACGGGGCAGGTCGCGGTAAGCGAGGTAATAGGTGTTTCTGAAGTCGATTTTAGCGTAGGTCGCAGCCCGCGCGTTATCGTCGTACGGATTTGACTGGCCCATCGGCTTTTCCCTCAGCTCTGCGGTAATGTCTGCCTGGCGTGGATCTCGAGCGTCGCCCACTATCCCAGGCGCTCAGATCGTGACCTGCGCGCCCAACTCCACCACCCGGTCGGACGGGATCGAGAAGAAGTCCGTCGCGGTCGCGGCCTGCTTGGTGAGCGCGATGTAGAGCTTGTCCTGCCACACCGGCATGCCGGAGTTCGGCGAGGCCTTCAGCGTGCGCCGCCCCAGGAAGAAGGAGGTCGTCATCACGTCGAAGCGCAGGCCCGCCTTGCGCAGGCTCGCGAGCGCGTCGGGCATGCGCGGGATCTCCATGTAACCGTAGTTGAGGATGACCTTGGTGAAGTCGTCCGACATCTTCTCGATCTGGAAGCGATGCGCGGCCGAAACGCGGGGCGTGTCGGCCGTCTTGACCGACAGCACCATGACGCGCTCGTGGATGACCTTGTTGTGCTTGAGGTTGTGCATGAGCGCGGAGGGCGCGACCTCGGGGTCGGACGTCAGGAAGATCGCCGTGCCCGGCACGCGCGTGGGCTTGCTCTTGCTCAGCATGCGGATGAGGTCGCGCGTCGAGATCGAGTCGCGGTGCGTCTTCTGCGACAGGAAGGCCGTGCCCCGCACCCAGGTCCACATCAGCAACATGGAGCAGAAGCCGAGCAGCAGCGGCACCCAGCCGCCGTCGAGCACCTTGGCCATGTTGGCGAACAGGAAGGCGAGGTCGATCACCAGGAAGAACGACACGAACGCGATCGCCCCGGCGAGCGGCCAGCGCCACAGCTTCCAGACCACGAAGAACGACAGCGAGGTCGTCACCACCATCGTGCCCGTGACCGCGATGCCGTAGGCGTTGGCGAGCGCGTCGGAACTCTTGAACAGGAACACGAGCACCAGCACGCCCACCAGCATCAGCCGGTTGGCGCGCGGCACGAAGATCTGCCCTTCGGTGGTTTCCGACGTGTGCTGGATCTCCATGCGGGGCAGGAGCCCCAGCTGGATCGCCTGGCGGATCAGCGAGAAGGCCCCCGTGATGACGGCCTGGCTCGCGATCACGGTGGCGAGCGTCGATAGGATCACGAAGGGGATCAGCGCGTAGCCGGGCACCATGAGGTAGAAGGGGTCGCCGATCGTGTCGGGCCGGTGCAGCACCAGGGCGCCCTGGCCCAGGTAATTGAGCAGCAGCGCGGGCAGCACGAAGCCGAGCCACGCGACCTGGATCGGCATGCGGCCGAAATGCCCCATGTCGGCGTAGAGCGCCTCGGCACCCGTGACGGCCAGGAACACGAGGCCCAGGGTCACGAAACCGGCCGCGCCGTGGCCGAACAGGAAGGCGAGCCCGTTGAGCGGGTTGAAGGCCGTCAGGATGACGGGCGCGTCGAAGATGTGGATGAGGCCCAGCAGGCCGATCAGCCCGAAGAACAGCACCATGATGGGACCGAAGAAGGTCGCCACCCGCGCGGTGCCGAAGCTTTGCACGGTGAACAGGGTGATCAGGATCACCACCGTGATCGGGATCACGTAGGGGACGAGTTCCTTCTGGGCGACGCCCAGGCCCTCCACGGCCGACAGCACCGAGATCGCGGGCGTGATGATGGCGTCGCCCGAGAACAGCGCCGCGCCCGCGACGCCGAGGATGAAAACGGGCGTGGCGCGGCGGCCGAGCGCCTTCTGGGCCAGCGCCATGAGCGACAGCGTGCCGCCTTCGCCCTTGTTGTCGGCCCGCATCAGGAACAGGACGTACTTGACCGTGACGATGAAGAAGATCGCGTAGATGAGCAGGGACACCACGCCCACCACCTCGCCCTGCGAGGCGCCCGTGTTCTGCGCGTGGGCGAGCGCGCTCTTCAGCGCGTAGAGCGGGCTCGTGCCGATGTCGCCGTAGACGACCCCGATCGAACCGAGCGTCATCGCCATGAAGCCGCTGCGGCCGTGCCCGTCCTCGTGCGCCGCGGGCAGCGCGGCCTCGGCCGCGGGCAGGTCCTGCACGGTGTCGTGGGGCATTTCGTCGTGTCTCTTCGCGCCGGTCGCGCTTCGGGCCAGGGTCTATACGCTATATGGGGACGCGAGAAGGGTGGTGCCGAACCTGGATCGCCCGCTCACGGTCGCAGGACGCGCGCGGGGCCGTCGCGCCACGCCATCAGCAGGGCCGCGGCGAACGCCACGGCCAGCACGGCCCCCAGCATGAGCACGACGCCGGGCCAGCGGCCCGCTTCCCAGGCTCGTCCGCCCAGCGTGCCGATGACGCTCGAGCCCGTGTAGTAGCTGAACAGGTAGAGCGCGGAGGCCTGCGCCTTGGCGTGGCGGGCCCGCAGGCCGACCCAGCTCGAGGCGATCGAATGGGCGCCGTAGAACGCGAAGGTCAGCAGCGCGAGACCCGCCAGCACGGAGGGCAGGTGCTCGGGCAGGGTCGCGAGCAGGCCCAGAGCCATCAGGGCCACGAGGACCGGGAAGGTCCTGGCGCGGCCGAGCCGTCCCGCGAGGTCGCCCACCCAGGCGGAACTCACGATCCCCACGAGCGCCAGGCCGAACACCAGCCCCACCGCGGTCTGGCTGAAGCCGTAGGGGGGCGCCATCAGCCGGTAGCCCACGTAATTGTAGGTCGCCACGAACACGCCCAGCAGCAAAAAACCTTCCGCGAACAGCAGCACGCGCACGGGGTCGCGCAGGTGGGTCGCGAAGGAGGCGAGCAGCGCGCCCGCCCGTGACGGGGCAGGAAGGAAGTGACGCGAGCGCGGCAGGACGGCGGTGAACACCGCGCTGGAGGCGAGCGACAGCACGCCGATCGCCACCAGCCCCGCCCGCCAGGACACGAGGTCGGTGAGCGCCCCCACGATGAACCGTCCGCCCAGCGCGCCGAGGCCCGTGCCGCCGATGTAGAGCCCCATGGCGAGTCCCAGCGAGCGGGGTTCCACCTCCTCGCCCACGTAGGCCATGGCGGTCGCCGGGAGGCCGCTGAACGCGATGCCGGCCAGCGCCCGCAGGACGAGCAGCGATCCCCAGCCGGGGGCCGCGGCCGAGAGCAGCACCAGCAGCGACGACGCCCAGAGGGAAGCCACCATCACGGGCTTGCGGCCGAACACCTCCGACAGCGAACTCGCGACCAGCATCGCGAGGGCCAAGCACTGCGTCGTGACCGAGAGCGCCAGGCTCGCGGCCGCAGGCCCCACCCCGAACTCGGCCGAGAACACCGGCATGATGGGCTGCACGCAGTAGAGCAGCGCGAAGGTGGTGAAGCCCGCCGCGAACAGCGCCACGTTGGTGAGGCGGAATTCCCGCGTGCCCCGCTCGATGAACCGCTCGACGTCGCGGAACGCCGCGGCGCTCTCATCCGCCACCCGACCGACCTCTGCCCGTTCCGCCACGCCCCGTCGTCCCCACGCGGCCCGCCCGCCCGGGCTGCGTCGGATAAGGCGGTGCTTGCGTCAAGGCCGCCGGTGATGACATGACTGCCGGACGATGATGGGCCTCGCCGCACGCGTGAAGCAGGACACGCTGGACCTCCACGCGGCGACCGAGCGGGCCTTCGCGCCCTTCGATCTCCGCACGCGGGACGGCTACCGCGCCTTCCTCCGGGCGCAGGCGATGGCCTACCTGCCGCTGGAAGACGTGGCCGACCGGGGTGGTGTCGGACGCTGGCTGCCCGACTGGCCCGCGCGGCGGCGCGGCGACCTGCTGCGGGCCGACCTCGACACCCTGGGCGTGTCGGCCTGCGACCTGCATCCCCTCCGAGCGCCCCCCGCCGATCCCCTGGGCGTCGCCTACGTGCTCGAAGGCTCCCGCCACGGGGGTCGCGTCCTCCTCCGGGACGTGCTGGCCGGGGGCGATCGTGTCGCGACGGACGCCACGCGCTTTCTCCGGCACGCCCTCGAAGCGGGCTGGTGGCGGCGCGTCCTGGACGCGCTGGAGCTCTACGGCGCAGATCCGGAGCGCACCGACGCGTTTCTGGCCGGGGCGTCAGCGTCCTTCGCGCTGTTCGGCGAGGGCGCGCGCGCCGTCTCGGCGATGGTTCGCGACGGCGCGACTCCGGGTCCTCTGGAAAGTGCCAGCTTGACCTGAACGAATTGGGGCCGTCCCGGTTGACATCCCAGACCGGTGCCGACCCTGGCGCCCGCGCGCAGGAACAGGACCGCCTTTGCAAGCTCCGCTTCCGGACAGCCTGATCGAAACCGACGCCGATCTCGCGGACTGCGCCCGGGAACCCATCCACCTTTCGGGTGCCATCCAGCCGCACGGTTGCCTGCTGGTCTGCGACCTCGACGGCTGGACGGTGACGCACGCTTCGGCCAATGCCGCGGCCTTCCTCGAGCTCGCCGGTGATGCTCCCCTCGTCGGACGCTCGGCCGAGGACATCATCGCGCGGCAGCTCCTGCACGACCTCCGCAACACCCTCCAGGGCTCGATGATCTCGGGGTCCGCGGAGCGGCTCGTGAACGTCACCGTCGCGGAGGGTCTCCCCGCGATGGATGCGGCCATCCACGCGGCCGGCCGTTCCGCGGTGCTGGAATTCAATCTGCACGCGGGGGCCGACACCACCACCACCGACCCGATCGTGCTGGTGAAGAGCATGGTGGGCCGCCTGAAGCGCGCCCCGACCCTGGCCCGCTTCCTCCAGCTCGCCGCGGCCCAGCTGCGCGCCGTGACGGGCTACGACCGGGTCATGATCTACAAGTTCCTGCCCGACGACAGCGGCCAGGTCGTGGCTGAGGCGGTCCGTTCGGGCCTGACGCCCTTTCTGGACCTGCGCTACCCCGCCTCCGACATCCCCGCCCAGGCGCGTGACCTCTACAAGCGCCAGTGGCTGCGCATGATCGTCGACGTCACCTACACGCCCGTCCCCATCCTGGACCACGCCGACGCGGAGCCCCTCGACCTCAGCCTGTCGTCGCTGCGCAGCGTGTCGCCCATCCACCTCGAATACCTGCGCAACATGGGGTCCGCCGCGACCCTCACGGTGTCGCTCATGGCGGGCGACCGGCTGTGGGGCCTCATCGCCTGCCATCACGAGGCGCCGCGGCGGATCTCGGCCGCGACCTGCGCGGCGGCCGAACTCTTTGGGCAGATCTTCTCCCTGCAGATCGAGGCCAAGGAGCACGCCGAGGAGCAGGCCCACGCGGCGCGTTCGCACGACGCGCACGACCGTCTGATCGCGGGCATGCCGCTCGACGAGACGCCCTTCGACAACCTCGCCCGCTTCGATCGTCCGCTGCGCGAGCTCATTCCCTGCGACGGGATCGGTGTCTGGAGCGAGGGCCGATTCACCGGCATCGGCGACGTGCCGCCCACGAGCGCGCTTCCCGGCATGATCGAGCTCCTGGACCACGCCGACCCGCACGAGGTGTTCTCGACCAGCCTGCTCGCCCGCGAGATGCCGCTCGCCACCACCTTCGCGGACCGGGTGAGCGGCATGGTGGCGCTGCCGTTCTCGCGGGCGACGCGCCACTACCTGCTGTTCTTCCGCCGCGAGGTCATCCAGACCGTGACCTGGGGCGGCAACCCGCAGAAGCCGGTCGAAAAGAGCCCCGACGGCATCCGCATCGGCCCACGCAAGAGTTTCGAGGCCTGGCGCGAGGTCGTGCGCGGGCAGAGCGTGCCGTGGCGGCCGGCCGAAATCCAGATCGCGGAAAGCCTGCGGGTGTCGCTGCTCGACGTGATCCTGCGCCGGTCCGACCTCCTCAACAAGGAGCGCAGGGCCGCCCAGGAAGGCCAGTCGCTGCTGATCGCCGAGCTCAACCACCGGGTCAAGAACGTGCTGGCGCTGATCCGCTCCCTGGTGCGGCAGAGCCGGCAGGGCGCAGACAGTCTCGACACTTTCACGACCGACCTCGAGCACCGCATCCGCGCGCTCGCCTTCGCGCACGACCAGCTCACCCACGTGGGCTGGCGCGGCGCGCCCCTTCGGCAATTGCTCGTGGCCGAGGTCGATGCCTGGGCGAGCCAGGCGGGCGGGCGCGTCGAGTTCGACGGCCCGGTCGTGACGCTCGGGTCGCGTGCCTACCAGGCGCTGGCGCTGGTGTTCCACGAGATGATGACCAACGCGGCCAAATACGGCGCGCTGAGCGGGCCCGCGGGCGTCCTGCAGGTGCGCTGGGTCGTGGACGTGATGGGCGACCTGCAGATCACCTGGACCGAGTCGGGCGGCCCGCCCGTCCAGCCGCCCAAACGGCGCGGCTTCGGGTCCGTCATCGTCGACCAGACGGTGCCGTTCGAGCTGCAGGGCGAGAGCCGCGTGGACTTCCGGCCAGAGGGCGTCCGCGGCTTCTTCCGCGTGCCCGCGGCGTCGCTCGTGCCCAACGAGCCGGAGTCCGCCGCGGACATGGAGGGAGCGGGTCCGGACCTGGCCTTGCCCCCCGCCGTCGCCATCCAGGGCAAGCGCCTGCTGCTGGTCGAGGACAGCATGATGATCGCGCTCGATGCGCAGGCCATGCTGAGCGACGCCGGGCTGAACGTGGAGATCGCGGGCAACGTCGCGGACGCCGGCCGGGCGCTGACCGTGAACGCCTTCGACCTCGCGGTCCTCGACGTCAACCTGTCGGGCGAGACCAGCTTCCCGGTCGCCGATGCGCTGCGGGGCCGCGGCGTACCTTTCGTGTTCGCGACGGGCTACGGCGAGAGCATCGCGGTGCCGGAGCGCTACGCCGACGTGCCCGTCGTGGCCAAACCCTACGACGAGAAGAGCCTCCGCTTCGCCCTCGCCCGAACCGCGTCCCGCTGAGGGCGAGCGCATGCCGCGGGCTCACGCACCGTTAAGGTGCGCGCGTGCTAGTCTGGGCGGATGAGGACGCTTCCGTCATCCCCGACGCGGCTGGAATTCGCGGCCGGGCCCGTGTGCCGTGGGGCGCTCGGGTCGTGACGGTCATCGTCCCGTTCCTGTGCAACACGCTGATGAACTTCGTCATCGGCCTGCTGCTCGCGAAATACCTGGGTCCCGCCGAATACGGCCGCTTCGCCCTGGCGCTCGCGGTCGCGATGGCGCTGCAGACCCTGTTCTTCGACTGGCTGCGGCTGGCCGCGATCCGCTTCTATTCCGAGCGGACCCGGGCAGAGGCGCCCCACGTGCGCGCCACGCTCGACGCGAGCTTCGCACTGCTGATCGCGGGCGTGAGCGCCGCGGCCGTGCTGGCGCTGCTGTCCGGGTTCGACCTGAAACTGTCGCACGGCCTCGTCGGCCTCGCGGTCGCGGCCTGCGTGGCCAACGGGCTGTTCGACTACCACACGGCCCTGATCCGCGCCCGCTTCCTCGACCGGGCCTACGCGCGGCTGATCCTGACCAAGAACGCCCTGTCGCTGGCCCTCACGCTCGGGGGCGCCTTCCTGTTCCACTCGGCCGAGATGGCGGTCGCGGGCCTCTGCCTGAGCATGGCGGGGTCGGTGCTGATGGGCCGCCGCACGCTGAGCGACGGGGAGGCCCGTCCGATCCTCGCGGACCCCATCCTGGCGCGCTCGCTGCTCGCCTACGCGCTGCCCGTGGTGGTGGCCAACATGCTCTACCAGGTCATCCCGCTGACCGACCGCGCGATGGCGGCGAGCCAGCACGGCTTCGCGGTGTCGGGCCAGTTCTCGCTCGCTTACGACATCGGCTTCCGCATCGCGTCGGCGATCGGCTCCACCCTGGACGTGCTGCTGTTCCAGATGGCGGTCCGGCTCGACGAGCACCACGGCGCCGAGCGCGCCAAGGAGGCCATCGGCCGCAACATGGGAATGGTGTTCGCGGTGCTGGCGCCCACCTGCGCCGGTCTCTGGGTGGTGGTGCCGAGCTTCGAGGCGCTGCTGGTCCCGGCCGAGTTCCAGGGACCCTTCGCCCACTACCTCCGGCTGCTCACCCCCGGGCTGTTCTGCTACGCGCTGATCCACTGGGCCGTGAACCCGGTGTTTCAGATCGGCAAGCGCACGGGCCCGCTGATCGTCGCGGCCCTGGTGGCGAGCCTCGCCAACGCCGTGCTGCTGATGCTCATGCCCGCGATGCCCGACGCGTCCGGCTTCGCCGCGGCGCAGTCGGGCGCGCTCGCGGTCGGGCTCGCGGCGCTGCTGCTGTTCGCGGTCCGGCTCCGGCCCGTCTGGCCCCGCCTGCGCGACGTCGGCGGCGCGACCGCCGCGACCCTCGCCATGCTGGCGGCGCTCGGTCCGCTGCGGGGCCTCGCGCCGGGCCTCGCGACCCTGGCCGCGCAGGCCGCCACAGGGGCCGTTGTCTACGGAACCGTGGCCCTGGTGCTGGACGTCGCGGACGCGCGCACGCTGCTGGTGGGGTTGCTCGGACCACGGTTGCGAGGTCCCGTCGGCGCGCGCCTCCGCTCGACGCGCTGAACCGTTTTAAGGGCTGGACGTGCGTTCCGCCGCGGCGAGCACGTAGACCCGGATCGCGGACGACAGGTTGGCGGTCCCCCGCGCGCCGTCGATCTCGGCCACCAGCGCCGCCACCGCCATCCCGCGCCGCGCAGCGGCCGTCCGCAGCCCGTCCCAGAAGGCGTCTTCGAGCGACACGCTCGTGGCGTGCCCCGCCACCGTCAGGGATCGCTTGGTGACACCCGTGCCGGGCTGTCGCCCGTCACCCATCCCGGTCGGAAGGCGGCTCGGCGTCGAGGCGATGCCCGTCCAGGCGCTTGTCGGCCAGCATCCGTCCGGCCCGGTCGGCGTCGCGGGCCGTTCGACCGGTGCCGTGCAGCAGGCGGTTGGCCGCGGCATCCTCCTCGCGCGCCGCGCGGTCGCGGGTCTTGCGGACCCGGCGCAGGTTGACGATCTCGGCCATGTCGCGGTGTCGCTCAGGTCTTCTTGCGGAAGGCGTCGATGGAGACGACCTTCTCGCCGTCGCCCTTGGCCAAGTCAGTCTTGCTCCCTTCGGGCTCCGGTGCCTTGGCGAGGGCGAGCTTGCCCGGCCGGTCCACCTTGGCCGGGGTTGGGGCCATGTCGGGCTTGGCGAGCGCGGGCACGCCCGACGCCTCGACCGTGGTCAGCATCCGCTTGGCCGGTTCGGGCACGGCGGTCACCGGCGTCGCGCCCGGTTCCGCGGTCCCCTGCGCCGGGTTGGCGTCCTGCACGTCGAATTTCAGGCCGAACTGCACGGAAGGATCGACGAAGCTGGTGATCGCCGCGAAGGGCACCAGCAGCCGTTCGGGCCGGTTCGAGAACGACAGGCCCACCTCGAAGGCGTGCTGCGTCACGGCCAGGTCCCAGAACTGGTGCTGAAGGATGATCGTCATCTCGTCGGGATAGCGTTCCCGCATGACGTTGGAGAGCCGCAGCCCCGCCGCGCCCGTCTTGAACGTGATGAAGAAGTGGTGGTCGCCCTGCAACCCGTTGCGGGCCGCCTCCGACAGCACCTCTCGCACGACGCCCCGTAGGGCCTCCTGCACGCGGAGATCGTACCGGATGAGGTCGGTGGCCATTCAAGCGATCCAGAAGCGCGGCTTGGTCTTAAAGTGAAGTGGAGGCTTCTGTTGCCAGGTGCCTCCGAACCCCGCCTAGAAGTGCAACCCCCTAGGACTTGATTCCCAGTACCATCACCGCATTACGCAGCGAGGGCCACCGGAGCATAGTTGTCATTGGCAACTATAAGAATAGCCCGATAACGGCGGTACAATGCCGAGCAAAAATACACCCTTTACACCCTCGTCGATCCTATTTCGCCCCCGCCGAAGCCCGTCCGCGAACGGGCTCGGGTGGAGGCGCCGGGTACCGCCCCCGGGTCCGAATGGTTTATTACGATGACCGTTTATCGCCATAGTCGCCTTGCGGCGGCGAAGCGAATATAGGCGAGAATGGCCCGCGATGAAAGGGCGGCTTGGCCGCGCCCGCCGCCATCGCGATCCGCCGTCGTTTTCCCAGGAGAGCCCATGACCGCCGTGGATTTCGAGGCCTTCGTGGCCGACCTCGCGACCGCCGCGGGCAACGTGATCCTGCCCTTCTTCCGCACCGCGATCCCCGCCCACGACAAGGCGCGCCACGGCGAGGCGTTCGACCCCGTGACCGAGGCCGACCGCGCGGCCGAGACCGCCATGCGGCGCATGATTCGCGAAACCTTCCCGGCCCACGGCATCGTGGGGGAAGAGTTCCCGCCCCACCAGCCCGACGCCGAATACGTGTGGGTGCTCGACCCCATCGACGGCACCAAGAGCTTCGTGGCGGGCCTGCCGCTGTGGGGCACGCTGGTGTCGCTGCAGCATCGCGGCGTGCCCGCCTACGGCATGATGCACCAGCCTTTCACGCGCGAGCGGTTCTTCGGCGACGGCGCCCGGGCCACGTGGTCGGGGCACAACAGCCGCAACACCCAGGTGGTCCACCACCTGCGCACCCGGCCCTGCGCCGAGCTTGCGGTCGCGACGCTGTCCACCACGAGCCCGCTGCTGTTCACGCCCGAGGAGCGCGCCGCCTACGAGCGCGTGGAAGCGGCGGTGCGGCTGCCGCGCTTCGGGGGCGATTGCTACGCCTACTGCCTGCTGGCGGCCGGCACGATCGACCTGGTGATCGAGGCCGGGCTGAAGCCCTACGACATCGCGCCGCTGATCCCCATCATCCAGGGCGCGGGAGGCATCGTGACCACCTGGGACGGGGGGGACGCGGCGGGCGGCGGGCGGGTGATCGCCGCGGGCGACCCGCGGGCGCACGAGGCGGCGCTGAAGCTGCTCAACGGCTGAACCGGCGTCACAGTACCACGTCGGCGTTGAAGCCCAGCTCGGGCAGCGGCTTCTCGAACTTGAACGCCATCCCCTGCGCGAACTTGCGCACCGCCAGCGCCTTGCGCGAGCCGATCACCACCGTCGAGCCCACGCCCACGCCCGGCAGGTCGGTGTTCAACGCCACGCCTTTGGCCGACAGGTCCACTACGCGGGCCGCGAGCTTGCGGCCGTCGGCGGCGGTCACCACCACGCGGTCGTAAACCGGCTTCACGCGCAGCGGCCGCCGCTGCTCGGGGCGGTTCGCGTTCCCCACGATCGCCTCGCGCGCCCGGCTGGTCGCGGCGTCCTGCTCGACCGCGTCGAGCAGCGGCGTGAGCACCACGAGGGCTGTCGGTGACAGCCCCATCGCGTCGGAGGCGGCCGCGACCGCTTCGCCGATCCGCTTGGCGAACCCGGCCGTCCGCTGCGCCGCCTCGACCGCGGTGGCGGCCTCGACCTCGGTGTCGGAGCCTTCCCGCACGGCCCGAAGGGCGACCAGCGCCAGGGGCAGAGCCAGGCCCAGTGTCGCGATCACCGCCACGATGCTGCGCGCGAGGGCCAAATCGAACGGCAGGAGCGCGGCGCACAGGTTGCCGATCAGGCCCACGGCTCCCACCAGCGTCGCCAGGACG
>CAXTFJ010000096.1:0-7959 GCA_964243405.1 uncultured Lichenihabitans sp.
GCAGGTGCCGGGGCGGCACCTTGGCGTGGGGTCGGCACCGCTCCACCAGCGGCTCCAGCACCGCCCATTGCTCGTCCAACAGCATCGCCGCACCACTTCGTTCGCCACGGAGCAGTACATGGAATCGAACTCAGACGCTAACAGGCCCTAGCGGCATGGGCCTGACCTGATCCAGTATCGATCTTGAAACATTTGATACTTTGGTGTTTTTTTCGAACCTCCTCACAGATTTCCGGGAACAAGATTGGACCGCGTCGCGTCTGGTGTCTGATCGTAATGGCTGCGTGGCACGGCCACCGCGCGGAGAGAAACGTCGGAATGGCAGCCCACCTCGTGTTGCCCGCGAAGGCGCTCAATGGGGAACGGCCAGGGTGGCATCCCCGTCTCCAACGCCTTTTCTGGGTCGACATCCGCAAGCCGGCCCTGCACGCCTTCGACCCCGCGACAGGGTCGGACCGGTCGTGGGAAATGCCGGCGTGGATCGGCTGCTTCGGCCTGACGGAACGTGGCGCGATCGTCGCCCTGCGCACCGGCCTGTTCGAGTTCGACGCGGCCATCGGCACCCTGCGGTTTCTGGCGCCGTCGCCCTTCGACAGCCGCCGCTTCATCTTCAATGACGGCCGCTGCGACAGGGTCGGCCGGTTCTACGCGGGGCCGATGTATCTCCCACTGGAACCGGGGGACGACAGCGGCGAACTGCGGTCGGCACCCCTGTGGCGCTACGAGCCGGCCCGCACTGGCTGGGCCGACGTGTCGCCCCCGGTCAAGACGTCGAACGGCTTGGCCTGGAGCCCGGACGGCCGGACGGCCGGACGATGTACCACGCCGACACCGACCCGAAGACGATCTGGGCCTACGACTACGACGAGGCGACGGGCACGGCCGAGAACAGGCGCGTCTTCGCCCAGGTCGAGGTAGCGGACGGCCAGGGCGGCCCGGATGGCGCATCGGTCGACAGCCACGGCTTCTACTGGTGCGCCGTCTTCGCCAATGGCTGCCTGCTGCGTTTCGACCCGGACGGTCGTTTGGAACGACGCATCGCGATGCCGGTCAAATATCCCACGATGCCGGCGTTCGGCGGGGCGGACCTGAAGACGTTGTTCGTCACCTCCGCGACGTGGCCGATCCCGGTGCACGAGCGCAAGAGCCACCCGCTGGAAGGGGGCCTGTTCGCCATGGAGGCTCCCGTGGCCGGGATGCTGCCAAGCTTGTTCGACCCTTCGAGGTGATGCCATGAGCCAGACAGTCGGTGATTTCATCGTCGAGCGCCTGCACGCCTGGGGCGTGCGGCGCATCTTCGGCTACCCGGGCGACGGCATCAACGGCGTGTTCGGAGCGCTGAACCGCGCCGACGGCAAGATCGAGTTCATCCAGGCTCGCCACGAGGAGATGGCGGCCTTCATGGCTTCCGCCTATGCGAAATTCACGGGCGAACTCGGCGTGTGCATCGCCACCTCGGGGCCGGGCGCCTCCCACCTGCTCACCGGGCTCTACGACGCGCGCATGGACCACATGCCCGTACTCGCCATCGTGGGCCAGCAAGCCCGCACCTCGCTTGGCGCGCACTATCAGCAGGAACTCGACCTGCAGAGCATGTTCAAGGATGTGGCCGGCGCCTTCGTGCAGACCGCCATGGCCCCCGCGCAGGTCCGCCACTTGATCGACCGCGCGGTCCGCACCGCCATCGCCGAGCGCGAGGTTGCGGCTCTCATCCTGCCGAACGACTTGCAGGAGATGCCCTACGAGGAACCGTCGCGGCTGCACGGCTTTACCTTCTCGGGCGTCGGCTACACCAAGCCCAAGGTCGTGCCCTACGAGGCCGACCTCCGGCGCGCCGCCGACGTGCTGAACGCGGGCAAGAAAGTCGCCATGCTGATCGGCGCGGGCTGCGGCCATGCCGTCGACGAGGTGATCGCGGTGGCGGACGCGCTCGGGGCGGGCTGCGCCAAGGCGCTGCTGGGCAAGGCCGTGCTGCCCGACGACCTGCCCTGGGTTACGGGGTCCATCGGGCTGCTGGGTACCAAGGCCTCGTCCGACATGATGGCCGCGTGCGACACGCTGCTGATGGTGGGCTCGGGCTTCCCCTGGGCCGAGTTCCTTCCCAAGGAGGGCAAGGCGCGCGGCGTGCAGATCGACCTCAAGGCCGACATGCTATCGATCCGCTACCCGATGGAGGTCAACCTGCACGGCGACGCGGCTGAAACGCTCAAGCTGCTGCTACCCATGCTGGAGCACAAGACCGACCGCGACTGGCGCACCACCATCGAGGCCGACGTCCGCAAGTCCTGGGACGGAGTGGAGGACCGCGCCAAGCAGCCCGCCAACCCCGTCAACCCGCAGCGCGTCACCTGGGAGCTGTCGTCCCGCCTGCCCGAGAACTGCATCGTCACCAGCGACTCGGGGTCCTGCGCCAATTGGTTCGCGCGCGACCTCAGGATGCGGCGGGGCATGATGGCGTCCTTGTCAGGCAGCCTCGCCTCCATGGGTGCGGCCGTCCCCTACGCGATCGCGGCCAAGTTCGCCCATCCCGACCGGCCCGTGGTGGCGCTGGTGGGCGACGGCGCCATGCAGATGAACAACATGGCCGAGCTCATCACCGTGTCCAAATACTGGGACAGGTTCAAAAACAAGACCTGGGTGGTCTGCGTGTTCAACAACGAGGACCTGAACCAAGTGACCTGGGAACAGCGCGTCATGGAAGGCGACCCCAAGTTCGACGCGTCCCAGCGTATCCCCAACGTGCCCTACCACAAATTCGGCGAACTGATTGGCTTCAAGGGGATCTACGTCGACACGCCCGAGCAGCTCGGCGCGGCCTGGGAGGAAGCCCTGAACTCGAGCCGCCCCGTGGTGCTGGAGGTCAAGACCGACCCCGAAGTGCCGCCGCTGCCCCCGCACATCACCTTCAAGCAGGCCAGGAACTTCATGTCGGCGCTGGCCAAGGGCGACCCCCACGAGGGTGGGATCATCGCGGGCGCCGCGCGCCAGGTGCTGGGCACCATCCTGCCGGGCGACGCGTGAGAGGGGCGGACGCGCCGCTCCGTAATCTCCGAGCCCGCTCCTACGTCATCCCCACGGACGGGCCGGAGGCGGACGGCACCTTCGCGTGGGACCGCACGACGCTGGTGGTCGCGGAGGTGGAGGGCGGCGGCCTGACGGGCCTTGGCTATACCTACGCTGACGCGGGCGCGGCGGCGCTGATCGACGGGGCTTTGGCCGAAGCCGCCAAGGGCGTGGAGGCGACCGACCCACCGCGCGCCTTCGACCTCATGGCACGCGCGGTCCGCAACGTGGGACGCGGAGGGGTCGCCTCCAGCGCGGTCGCGGCCGTCGACGCCGCGGTCTGGGACCTGAAGGCCAAGCTGCTCGACGTGCCGCTCGCGGTTCTGCTGGGCCGGGCGCGCGACGCCGTGCCGATCTATGGATCGGGGGGCTTCACGACCTACGCGGACGAGCGGCTCCGCGTCCAGCTCAACGCCTGGGTGGAGCGGGACGGATGCACGGCCGTCAAGATGAAGGTCGGCACCGAGCCCGCGCGCGATCCGGATCGCGTTCGCGCCGCGAGGGCGGCGATCGGGGAGGCGCAGCTGTTCGTCGACGCCAACGGCGCCTTCTCGCCCAAGCAGGCGCTCGGGTTGGCCGCGATCTTCGCCGACCAGGATGTGCGCTGGTTCGAGGAGCCGGTGAGTTCGGACGATCTTCCGGGTCTGGCGCTCGTGCGGCGCGAAGGCCCGCCCGGCATGGACGTCGCCGCGGGCGAGTACGCCTACACGCTCGACGACGTCCGTCGCATGCTGGAGGCGGGTGCGGTCGACTGCCAGCAGGCCGACCTCACCCGCTGCGGCGGCGTCACGGGATTCTTGCGCGTCGCTGCCCTGTGCGAGGCTCACCACACGGACCTGAGCGGTCATTGCGCGCCGGCCCTCCACCTGCACGCCGCCTGCGCGGCCCCGCGCCTGCGGCATCTGGAATGGTTCCACGACCACGTCAGGATCGAGCAGATGCTGTTCGACGGCGCGCCGGTGGTGAAGGACGGCGCGATCCGTCCCGACCTGTCCCGCCCGGGGCACGGCCTCGCGTTCAAGCACGCGGATGCGGAGCGGTTCGCTTCATGAACGACGGATCGACCATGCACAACCGCCGCGCCGCGCTGCGCCACGCCCTCGCGGCGCTGGAGGACATCGGTTCGCGCGCCGACGCCCTCGCACAACGGTACGGGCTGGGCCACGACCTCGACACCCTGTCGGAGCCCACGCCGCTCGCCCACGAGAGGCCGACGCGCCAGTTGCACGGCGCGGCCGCCATCCTGGGCGCCTCCGTCCTGGCCGACAGCGCGGTGGAGCACTACCGCGGGTCCTACCGCAACCCGGCGATGATCATGCCGCTCGTGTCCTCGGCGCTGACCATCGTGTCGAGCCTGCACGGCATGCGGGCGTCGTCCGTGGACAGACACCGCGGACGGACACTCGCCTACGCGGCCGCGATCGGCGTGGGCGCGCTGGGCACGGGGTTCCACCTCTACAACGTCGGCAAGCGACCGGGCGGCGTGCGCTGGGAGAACCTGTTCTACGGCGCGCCGCTCGGCGCCCCCGCGGCGCTCGCGCTGTCCGGCCTGTCGGGGCTGGCGGCCGACCGGCTCGCCGGCAACGCGGCGCGGCACGGTCGCCCGACGCTGCTGGGCCTGCCCGCGGGGCGTGTCGTGGCGGCCCTGACCAGCCTGGGGCTGATCGGTACGGTCGGGGAAGCGGGCCTGCTCCACTTCCGCGGCAACTTCCAGAACCCCGCGATGTACCTGCCCGTCACCATGCCTCCGATCGCGGCGGCGCTGATGGCGGAAGCCGCGCTGAAGCCGTCGCATGAGGCGCGGCGGCTCACCCGCGTATGGCTGGGCCTGACCTCGCTGATGGGCTTCGCGGGGTCCGTCTTCCACGCCTACGGGGTGCAGCGCATGATGGGCGGGTGGACGAACTGGCGGCAGAACCTGCTTGACGGCCCACCGCTGCCCGCCCTGCCCAGCTTTGCGGGGCGCGCGGTGGGCGCCCTGGCGGCCCTGAAACTCATCGAGCGGCACCCGCGATGACCGAACGCTTTCCCGGCTACGACGTCCTGCGCAAACGCGACACGCTTTCGTGGAACGAGGCCACGCGCCGGGCGGTCGACAAGCGCCTGGCCGTCCACCCCGGCCCGCGTTTCTTCACCGAGGCGGAATGGGCGACGCTGGGCGCGGTCTGCGCCCGCATCCTGCCGCAGCCCAAGGACCGTCCGGCCGTGCCGATCCCGGCCTACGTGGACGAGAAGATGTTCCTCAAGAAGATCGACGGCTACCGCGACGCCGCCATGCTGCCCCAGGGGGAAGCCTGGCAGGCCGGGCTCGCGGTGCTGGACGCGGCCGCGCGGGACAGGCACGGCCAACCCTTCCACGCGTGCCACGGAGCCGAGCAGGACGCGCTCCTGAAGGACGTGCAGGACGGCAAGCTCGAAAGCGCGGGCTGGCGCGGCATGCCGCCCACGAAATTCTTCGCCAAGCGCGTGCTGCACGACGTCACCAGCGCCTACTACGCCCACCCCACGGCCTGGAGCGAGATGGGGTTCGGCGGCCCGGCCTCGCCACGCGGCTACGTGCGGATGGACCCGGACCAGCACGACCCGTGGGAGGCCGCCGAAGCCTACCCGGGCGAGGAAGAGAAGGCCCGCCGGGAGAACCGCCGTGTCGTTTGACTCCCCCGACGACCCGATGGCGGCGCCGCGCGCCAGGAACGGGCGGGCCCCCGACGTGTTCGCGCCGGGCGGCTGGGTACCCATGCGGGAGTACGACGATGCCGACGAGGTCGACTTCGCGGTCGTGGGCACCGGCGCGGGCGGGGGCACGCTGGCCTGCCGGCTGGCCGAGAAGGGCTTCTCGGTGGTGGCGCTCGACGCCGGCCCCTACTTCCGCCCGATGGAGGACTTCGCCTCCGACGAGACGGAGCAGAACAAGCTCTACTGGATGGACCAGCGGGTTGTGACGGGCGACACGCCGCTTACCATGGGGGGCAAGAACAGCGGCAAGGCGGTGGGCGGCTCCACGGTCCACTTCGCCATGGTGTCGCTGCGCTTCCGGCCCGAGTGGTTCAAGTCGCGCACGCTGCTCGGCTACGGCGCCGACTGGCCGATCGACTGGCGCGAGATGTGGGACTACTACGGCCAGGCCGAGCGGGCGCTGTCGATCTCGGGACCGGTCAGCTACCCGTGGGGTCCCAAGCGGCCCCGCTATCCCTACCGCGCTCACCCGGTCAACGCGGCGGGCATGGTCCTCGCCCGGGGCGCGGAAGCGATGGGCTACCAGTGGACCCCCACCCCGCTCGCCACCGTGTCGGCGCCTCGCGGCAAGTCGCACCCGTGCGTGTATCGCGGCTGGTGCCGCTTCGGCTGCTCCACCAACGCCAAGCAGAGCGCCCTGGTGGTATGGATCCCGCGCGCGCTCGCGGCAGGGGCGGAAATCCGCGACCTCGCCATGGTGGGGCGCGTGGAGGTAAACGCATCCGGGCGTGCCACGGGCGTGCACTACTACCGCGAGGGCCGCTGGCGCTTCCAGAAGGCCAGGAACGTCGTGGTGGCGGGCTACGCGGTGGAAACGCCGCGCCTGCTCCTGATGTCGGCCACCGACCGCTATCCCGACGGGCTCGCGAACTCTTCGGGCCTGGTGGGCCGGAACTTCATGACCCAGCCCAATCAGGCTGTGTTCGGCGACGTCGAGGAGGAGATCCGCTGGAACAAGGCGCCGCCTTCCACCACCATCACCGAGCACTGGAACTACGACGACCGCAAGGACTTCCACGGCGGCTACTGCTGGATGGGGCAAGGTCCCCTGCCGATCGAATGGGCGACCGTGCAGGTGGGGTCGCGCGGCATCTGGGGCGAGCAGCTGTGGCGCGACATGCAGAACTACAACCACCAGGTCGGCGTGAAGATGGTGGGCGAAGCCATGCCCGACGAGAACAACCGGGTGACGCTGGAAGACGAAACGGACCAGTACGGCCTGCCCATCACCCGCATCACGTATTCGGCGACGCCCAACGACAAGGCCCTGATCGCCCACGCGCTGGACAAGATGGAGCAGAGCCTGCAGGCGGCCGGCGTGCGAAACCTGTTCCGGCAGGATGAGGACTACAACCACCTGGGCGGCACGGCGCGCATGGGGTTCACGCCGCGGGACAGCGTCGTGGATGCGGACTGCCGCTCCTGGGACATCCCGAACCTGTGGGTGTGCGACGGTTCGGTGTTCCCCACCGTGGGCGGCGTCAACCCGCACCTCACCATCCACGCGATCGCGCTGCGGACCGCTGACAGGATCGAAACGATGGCGCGACGGGGCGAACTGTAATCTTTGAAGACGTGCTGGACCATTTGAGCAGGACGAGGGATTTGACTCCGTCGGTAATCGCCGTGCTGACGGGCCGCGGTGTGCGAGCTCAGGTCGCGTGGCCTCGATCCGCGGTTTTCGAGACGGCCCGCAATGTCATTCGCATCAGGTCCGGCGGCGGAGCGGTGGATCGCTTCAGATCGCCTTCAGGTAGGCCGGATCGAAGGTCGCCACCTGCGCGAGCGCGGCGTGGTCGTGGATGCGCAACATGCCGCTCCTGAGTTGCACCAGTCCGGTGGCGCGGAGACTCTGTAGCGTGCGGTTGATGTGCACGTTGGACAGTCCCAGAATGTCGGCCAGTTCGACCTGCGTTAACTCCAGGGCGCAGCCGTCCTCGTCGGCAAGGCCGATCGCCCGCAACCGTGTCCAGATCTCACAAAGAAAGTGCGCGAGCCGTTCCCGCGTCGTCCTTCGACCGAGGCTGAGCAAGCCCTCGCACGCGATCGCCTCGTCACGCAGGACTTGCCGCCACAGCACCCGCCTCATCTCCGGCGCGAGATCGTCGAAGGTGGACAGGTCCGCGCTCGCGACCTCGCCGAGCACGCACGGGGTGAGCG
>CAXTFJ010000096.1:7969-17759 GCA_964243405.1 uncultured Lichenihabitans sp.
CGAAGACTTTTTTATCGGCTTCCAGTGATTGTTTTACGAGAGCGCCTTTTTTGTCCCGCACCACTACCGGCACAGAAACCAGCCGCGCCTCTGTCCGTAGCGTAGCCGCCTCGTCCGTCTTCTGCTGCGCCGCCTGGCTCCAGCCCGCACGCCCCAGCAGCACCGCCTCGAGGTCGCAGACGTCCCCTGGCACCGAAACAGCGATGATCTGGCGCCGTCCATCCGCCAACGTGCGGTAGCGGCAGGTGTGACCCGCGAGAAGAACGTGTGCGACCTCGGGCGTCTCCCCCTGGCGCAGGACGTCGGCGTGGGCCGCGACTTTCTTTTCCCGCATCACCGCGCTACGCAGCAGGTCGACCCCATCGCCGACCGGAGCGCGCAACGCGGGCGACGATGTTCGATGTGAGGCGGGCAAATTCATGCGATGCGATCCCTTCTGACCGGGACATCACACAGGTTAATGCATCAGGCTATGGATTACCTGAGAAGTGTCTTGTTCCATACGGTCCAAGGGGCTCTGGTCCTGTTCAGGCGCTCCCCATGACGCGGATGTACTCGGCCTCAGGCACGCCGTAGCTATCGCCCGCAGCGTCGAGCAGAACCGAGCGGTCGCTTACCGTGATAGAACTCCGCCGCAACGTCACGGCTTTCGCGCCTTCCAGCACCTGCAGCGCCGTCGTGACACCGGCCCGCCGCACCCCCAGCATGATGGACAGGAACTCGTGGGTGAGCGGCAGATCCTCGCGGTCGACCCGGTCGTGGCACATCAGCAGCCAGCGCGCGAGCCGTTCGCCGACGGTGAAGCAGCCATTGACCAGCACGGTCTGCGCGACCTGGACCGAAAAGGTCTGGGCGTAGCGCAACAAATGGGCGTGAACCGACCTGGTCTCCCCCAAAACGCCTTGCAACACGCCGGCGTCCACGCACCAGCTTCGACAAGCGATCTGCACGAAGGTCTCGTTGGGAGACCGGTCGACCCCGTTGAGCAGCGGAAGTCCCGTCATCCCCTCCGGCCCGATCAGGCCGGCCTCCAAGCGCATCCGGCCTGTGCGCGCCACCACGGAAATCACCCCTGGCTCGGGGAAGTGCACGTGGGTGATGGCCTGATCCGCTGTCTCAACGACAAACCCCTGATCGAGCGACTGACGGCCCAGGTGCGGCTGCAGCGCGGCGAAGTCAGACGGCGACAAGGTCGACAGAAGCGTGTTGCGGATGTCGGATTGAAGCAGCGGTACCGCCATGATCTCACCTATGCAAAGGCAAGACACCACGCTGTCCCGGCGCTCACGGCCCGATGATCGTGGTGAGCGGTACGGCTAACATAAGCTAGGTTGCAATCCGAAGAAAGAACCCCAGATGGTACAGGACTGTACCTTTTCGCACAAATTCTACGACGCTGAAAATAAAGTCGTGTGTTAATCGGCGTTATTGCGCGGCGCAGCACTGCTGAGCACAGCATCTATTTGGAACGGGAGCGCCCATGCCTCGCTATTTTTTCCACGTGAGGCAGGGGCGCCACCTCGAAGCCGATGAAACCGGGGTCGATCTCCCTGACCTCAGGATGGTGCGAGCCGAGGCCATGCGGGCGATTGCGGATGCGGTGCGCGACGTGGCGCTGAGCGGAGAACATCTCAGCGGCGAGGCGTTCGAGATCGTCGATGACCAAGGCCGGCTGCAACTGACTGTGCCGTTTGACGTGATGACAAGTCAAAGTCATCCGGGTGAGTGACCGACCGAAGGAGCAGCAGATGCCGCGCTACTTCCTCAACGTCAGGGATAGGGGCGTGCTGATCGAGGACCCCGATGGCGACGAAGCGTCGGACCTGGCTGGCATTCGGAGGATTGCCGAACGGGCGATGCAGGACATCCTGCTCCGGCCGGAAACTTACGGCGAAGCGCAACGCTGGGATCGCTGCGCGTTCGAGATCACCGATGAGGGTGGTGCAGTTGTGCTGAACCTTCCTTTTTCTGAATACGAAGATGACGGGAGCAGCAGAACTGTACGTTGACGTACCTAGAGATGATAATCAACTTATGTTGTTGCTGGATTGCGTCCAGACGCTACGGTGAACTCAGTTCTTTGCTGCTGAACTACCCTTCTTGGTAGATTGGCCCACCGCTGGCCACCGATGATTCCCTCGCAGAGGTACGTCCGCAACCGGCTCCTGGCGACCCTGGAATCTGCCGAGTACGAGGCGCTGCGGGGAGCCTTCGAACCCGTCCAGATGCAGCGCGGCACCGTCCTGGTGCATCCTCACCAGCCGCTCACACATGTGTATTTTCCCGAAACCGGGATCGTCTCGGCAATCGCCACCACGCCCGAAGGTCGACGCATCGAGATCGGTCTCGTGGGCCGAGAGGGCTTCGTCGGCCTGCCGGTCCTGCTCGGCGTCGACCACACCCCCCAGGAGAGCCTGGTGCAGGTCGAGGGCGACGCCCTCAGCCTGCCCCGCGAGGTGTTCGCCGACCTGCTGATCCGGCACCCGAAGATCGCGCCCGTGCTGCTGCGCTATTCCCACGTGTTCCAGGTGCAGATTGCCCAAACGGCCCTGTCGAACGGTAGCTACAACCTGGAAGAGCGGCTCGCGCGCTGGCTCCTCATGTGCCACGACCGGGTGGAAGCCGACGAGTTTCCCTTCACCCACGAGTTCCTCGCCATGATGCTGGGCGTGCACAGGCCGGGTGTGACCACCACGATCCACCTCCTGGAAGGGGCGGGGATGATCAAGGCCCGGCGCTCGCGCATCCAGATCGTGAGCCGCGCCAAGCTGGAGATGGCTGCAGGCGACAGCTACGGCGTGCCCGAGGCGGAGTACGCCCGGCTGATCGGGCCATCCTTCTCCAGCTGAGGCTGACTGGTCTCCGATTAAGGCTCGGCTCGGAGCGGATGGAGGGTCAGCGTCGAACGGTTCGGATTGGCAGAGGGAAGGCACCAAGCCGAGCACACGTTCAAGCATAAAGGCCTCGTCCGTTTCGCCCGCCTCCACCATCAAGGACACGCCGCGCTCCACGGCCGCGTAGGTGGCGCTCTTGCCCATCGGATTGCCTTAGACCGGGTTCTGTTCCAGGGCGGCCATCGCGCGTTGGACGACGGAAAGTTTTCTGGTCAGCAGTGCGGGGGGTAGGAGATCACGCATCGTCGGGATGTTCGGCATGAAGTGCCCGCAACAGAGCAAGAGCGCCACCCGTTGAGCGCTCAGGAAGCGCCACAGGCCGCTGTTTGAGCACCAGACGGCGCTTGGCCGATCATGTGTTCTCCCGGCACGCCGGACGCGTATTTGCGCAGGCTTAAACCCGTGACTGTGCCGCGGATCTGTCCAATACCGTACGCACGTACGTGCCGGCCGCCGCCTCGCCGCCGGATCGAGGCCCATCGATTCGCTGCGGTACAGTGTGTGGACCGCTAGCCGACGATCCGACGCGTGCGATGTTTGAGTAAGAAAGAGCGCGTCAGCCGCCTGGGCGACCATCGGGCAGTGTGCCGCGCCGACCCTTCGTCGCACCTCGGAGTCTTCGCTCTGTCCCGCGGCGTTCCACCCACGACCTCGCCGACGCAAGCGGAGGTCCGTACGGAGGAACCCGATGAACAACGACGCTCTCAAGACGCTCGTCGCGTTAGGTCTCGCGGCGATGAAGGCTGGCGGTCAGGTCGCGGCGGCCGCCACGGACGAGATCGGCAAGGATGCCAAGCATCCGGACCTCAAGGCCGCGCTCGACAAGGGCAACCAAGTCTCCAAGCAGTGGACGCAGCGGATTGACCAGGCGTTTCAGGAGGCGGGTGGCCGCGGCGAGCAGAAAAAAATCCGATCCTCGAGGCGCACTACGAGGTCAGCCGCAAGATCCGTCAGCAGGCGCCCGACGACACCTCGCGCGACCTCGGTATCATCGCCGACGGCCAGCTCGCGCTGCACTACTGGATCGCGGCCTTCGGCACGATGCGCGCCTACGCGGACCAGCTCGGCATGAGCGGGACCGCGCAGGCCATGCAAGCCTCGCTGGACGAGGCCAAGCAGGGCGACGAGCAGCACACAGCCATCGCCAAGCGCATCCTGAGCGCGTAGGGCGAAGGATCGACAGGGTCGGCGCGAAGGTGCGTGCCGACCCCGTCGGTCTCAGGCCGCCGTCACCATCCGGTCCTGAGGCACGGCCTCGGTGTCATCGGCCGGGAGTTTTACCGCCGCTGCACCGTCCCGGTGAGCTGCTGGACTCGCCCCGGTCGATGTCGCGAAGCGAGATCGAGCGAGCTGTCCGCGCTCTGGTGGGTCTGCCGTGTGCGAAGGGGAACGACTGGTGTCCTTTTCAGCCGCATAGCCCGGGTCATGCGGACGGATAAAGGCCCCGCGGCGGCCGCGCATTATGGAGACGGGTGTCATATCCCCTCGGCCCGGCCCGGAAATCATCGACTCGGATTTCTTGCTGCTTCTATCGTGTCGATTTTGAAGGTCGAATGACGCGTTCCTGGCTTGCCTGACTTGGCCGTCAACGTAGGCCCCACTGATCCGGGCCAAAGACTCGTGAGCAGGACCGAGCCTGTGTATGATACTGTACACTTCTTCCGCATTACATTGTTTGCTCGGTAGGCCTGCGCTGCTATCATATTATCCGCGTCCAAGCTTTCAATCAAAACCGTTCTGGAACCCCGCGGGCATCGACCTCGCCCCCGAGGAGGGTGCCTCGGGCGTGCGGGTTAGACTGGGATGAGGTCTGCCTTGTGCGCTACTTGATCACCGCCAGCAATCGGATTTATCGGCACACGCTACGCGCGATGTCACTCCCCAAGGCCGCCGCGATCTTGTCGCTGCTCAGGAAGGCAGGATTCTGGATCGAGCACGTGATGGACGAGCAAGGGCAGAACGTCTTGGTGCAGGACGTGCGTCAGGTGGCGATGGACGAAGGCGTCGACGATCTCGATTGGGTGAAAGAGGGTCAAGTGTGGGGTGAGTGTGGGGATGCGGAGGTGAGTACTGACTGGCGTGCAACACCGCGCCAATCACCCGCGATAAATGTGGATGAAGCCGAAGCGGAGCAACGGCAGCAACCCGTGGGACTTTGCTCCTTGACGTCTTTCTGATCTGGCTCGCCGCTCTTATCAGCCTTGAACCGGATCTCTGCCAGCACCGATAGGAGACCGCAGCAAATGAAGCCGTCGTTGGACGCGGGTCGCTCACCAATCGGCAGGTTTGCCCAACGTCGAGACGGGCAGGTCGGGCCCGAAGGTGATCGATCTGGGCCGCTCTGGAGCTGGCAGGATGGCGTCGGCCCAGGCCAGCAGGTCGTTCGATAGTCGATCCTGGTCCGCGGATGGAACAGGCACGACGAACGCTTTCAGGCGGCCACCCTCTTCGGGCCGCATCAGTCGAACGGCGGCGTCGTGCACGCCCGGACGCTCGCGCAGCTGCCCGGCAATGCGCGCGGGGTAGACGTTCGTGCCTCCGACCTGCACAGCGCCGTCGCGGCGACCCACCACGTGGAACAGGTCATCCCCTTGTCGCTGGACCACGTCGGGCAGGGTCGCAACCAGGCCAGAACGATGAACGAGGGTTGAACTGGGCTTGTGGTCGCCGGGTCCGAACCGCCAGTGCGGCATGAGGCGATAGGCTGCGTCCGGCGTCTCCCGCGTGGCGATGCCGGCCGTCTCGGACGAACCGTAAACCTCGACCATGTGGTCCAGGCCGCGGCGGCGGAGCGCGGCCACGAGCGGGCCGGGACACGGGGCGGTCGACGTGACACCGACCACGTCGGCCGGCCACGCAGGAACCGTCCGCTCGAGCCAGCGCCAAACGTCCGGGAACGACACCACCAGGTCGCCCGGGCGCAGGCCGCGCGCGAGTTCGCCAGGGCTCGCCCGCTCGGCGGGCCAGACCTCGACGCCCAAGCGGTCGGAAAGCATGGCCGTGAACAGGAACCCGTAGATGTGGTGGGCGGGCGCGAACGCGACGACGCGCCGACGGCCGGCGAACCGACCGGCCAGGAATCCCACCTCGAGCTCGAGGTGCGCCAAGGCGTGCGTGCACCGCTTCGGCACGCCCGTCGACCCCGACGTCGCGAAGGTGACCCGCGGCACGCCCGCCCGCCAAGCGTCTTCGACGTGGTCGAGCCAGCCGCCGATGGTGTCGGTCGTGAGCAGGTTGGCCTCGTCGCCCGCCTCGTGGAGATGGAACATCTCGTTGGCGGCAGCGGCGAGGTGTAGGACTTCGAGCGAGTCGCAGCCCAGTGAGCCCTCGCCCCAGTCGGACACCCTGAGGTCGTCGGACCACGACGAGGGTCGTCGCAAGGCCTCGGCCACCGGCGCGCCACGCCGGCCGCGGGACACGTCGATCTCGTGCAGCAGCAGGCTTCGCAGGACATGCCGGAGCGCGGCGCGGGACATCTTCGAGCGGGGCTCGCCCATTCAGGCGACGGCGCGTTGTTCGCCGCCCGCGATTTCGGGGTCGCCCGCGACGACGCGGTTCCGTCCGGTCCGCTTCGCCTGATACAGGGCGCGGTCCGCGGTCTCGATGAGGTCGTTGAGGGAGACCGCCTTGGCTTCGTGAGAGGTGCAGCCGAAACTGGCCGTGACGCTCAGGCGCCTGCCTCCGACGTCCACCGAGAGCGCCCCGATCGCAACCCTCATCCGTTCGGCCAGCGAGGCCGCCGCCGCCGCGTTCGCGAAGGGCAGCACCGCCACGAACTCTTCGCCGCCGAGCCGGGCGAAGGTGTCGGTTGGTCGCAGCACCGACGCGCAGGCCTCGGCCACGGCCCGCAGCACCAAGTCGCCGGCCGGGTGGCCGAAGGCGTCGTTGACGCGCTTGAAGTGGTCGACGTCCAGGGTGACGAGACCGATCTGCTTGTCGCCGTGAGCGCAGCGCCGCCGCTCGACCTCGGCGATCTCGAAAAAATGGGCGCGGTTGCAGGCACCCGTCAGGTGATCGGTTGTCAACCTGCGCCGGAGGTCCTGGGTGTCGACGCCGTCCCGCGTCACGGGACGGAGGACCACGGTGTAGCCCGTGACGTACCGCTGCCCGTCCGCCTCCGCCTCGCTTCGGACCGAGATCAAACGTCGGCAGCGGTAGCGGCCGCCATCGCTCAGCGCGCACCAACCTTCCGCGAGGTGCCAGCCGTCGCGGCGCGCCAGTTTGATTTCCTCGGCCACGCTTAGGGCGGCGGAGGCGGGATCGGGCCGGTCCAGCAGGTCGAAATGCGAGCCGATCACCTCCTCGCCCGTGAACCCGGTCTGTTCGCGGGCCGAGAGGTTGAGCGTTTCGATCCGGCCCGATGCGTCAAGGCCCAGGATCGCGAAGGACTCAGCCTCGTCGAGCAGCGACGCGAACCAGGCCTCGGCCTGCTTCAGCCGTCGTTCCTGGGCGACCCGCTCGGACACGTCCTCCAGGGTCGCCACCAGCCGATGAGCGCCGAGCTTGACGATCGTGCAGGCGAGAACCTGGGGGGTGTCGGACCTAGAGGTCGGAAGATGGCCGACGTGGATGCGGTGACCCTGGCAGATCGGCCCGTGCGAATCCCCGAATTGCTGCACCATGTGGCGTAGCTCGGGCGCGCAGCCCCCGAAGGCCGCGAACAGGTTCATGGTCCGCGCTGCCGCGCCGAGGGGAAGCAGCAGCTGCATCGCCATCGGGTTGAGCATGCTCATGCCGCCGTCAAGGTCCGCCTGGATCAGGCCGACGGGACAGGCGTAGAGGAACTGGATCAGATCGTCGTGCTCGCGCTGCAGGGTGTCGTCCATGCCGCTCACCACAGTCGCAGGATCAGCACGTAACGCCGCGGGAGCGCGGTGTCCGCGAGCAGGCGCAATCGAACCGGGGTGGGCCGCATCCTCAGGGTCAGGACGTAGTCGATCGTCAGGTCGAGATGCGAGGTGTCCTCGAGATGCTGGGCGACCATAAAGTTGTTCATGCACTGCGCGGTGCTTGAGAAGTAGTGCGTGCCGATCACGATCGGGGCCGGCAGCCCGGCGAGGCGCGCTTCGGTCTGGTTGTAGATCTCGACGAAGCCATCCGGGTCGAGGCCCACGACGCCGTAGGGGAGCGCATCGCGCCCAAGCCGGTCGAGAGCATCGAGGTCGGCCAAGGTTATGGTCTCGAAGCCGAGTGTTTCATCGGGGCTGGAAGATAGGCTCGTGGGAGCCGGGCCAGCCCTGACCTGAGGCACCGTGCCGTTCATCGAAGGGACGCTCACGCGACGAGCCGCACGCCATCGGCCAACGCGTGGCACAAGAGCAAGGGCTCGATGACGGGCAGGCCTTCGAACAGCGGTTTGGCGAACAGGTATCCCTGGAACAGGGTGACGCCGAACGATCGGAGGGCCTCGAGTTCCGCGACCGTCTCTACGCCTTCGGCGATGACCGCAACCCCGAGGGCGCGCGCAATGCCCATCACGCCGGGAACAATCGCGCGCCGCGCCGGATCGGCGTCGACGCCGCGGATCAGGTCCATGTCGAGCTTGATGAGGTCTGTTCTCAGGTCGGCCAGCAGGTTGAGACCCGAAAAGCCGGCGCCGAAATCGTCGATGGCGGTCAGGAAGCCGTGCCGACGGTACTCCTGCAAGATCCTGGACATGTGGCCGGGATCTGCGAAGCGCTCGCCTTCGGTGAACTCGAACATGATGCGGTCGCGCGGGAAGCCGACACGGCGGGCGGCTTCGAGTGACGTGCGGATGCAAGCGGCCGGCTGGTAGACGGCGTTGGGCATGAAGTTGATGGACAGCTTCACGTCGTCCTGGTCCGCGAACAGCCGTCCGGCCAGTTCGATGGCGCGCACGCGGCAGGACTGGTCGAACCGGTAGCGGTTCGCGTCATTGACCTGATCAAGCACGGCGGCGGCGGAAGCACCGTCGAGCCCGCGGACGAGCGCCTCGTAGCCCCACACGCGACCACGCGCCAGGTCGACGATGGGTTGAAACGCCATCGTGAAGCCGAAGGAAAGAGCCTCGCCTTCGCGGCAGGCTGCACAGGGTGCGCTTTTCATTGTCGGTGTCCAACCGGAGCTAAGTCGAGCTGGACGATAGCAATGAGATATTTCGACAAGGCTAAACATATTGAAGAACCAGAGCCGAAACTAACCTATGCGAGTCCAACCCATCGTTGGAAACCTGCGATGAATCGGCACAGGTTGCGCGTTCATTCGACTTCCGGGGAAACATTCCGCATCACCCTGATCGCTTGTCGAACGCGTATCCAGTGGCCGGCGGCCCAAATACCGTCTATCGCGCCGCTTGCCTCCGCAGCTACCTGCTCATGGGCGTGACGCTCGGCTGCAATGCCGAACAGCGACACGAGCACCACTGCGTCGGCCACGGCAACAACAGCATTGGGATCAGGTCGTCGTTGGCGGGACCACATGATTGCATGTCTGCCAGATCGCAAAGCCAACGTCCTTAGCCTGCAGCAATTGCTCCGCCGGCGACGGTTTGGTCTACCTCGACGTAGGCGGCGTCAACCCGCACCTCACCATCCACGCGATCGCGCTACGCACCGCCGATCTCATTGAGGCGATGGCGCGAGGAGGAAAGCTTTGAGCCAGGGTGATCGGCCCCCATCGGGTGGTCCGGGCTGAATGTTAGTTCATGGTGGGTCGGGGCGCTACCGTAAGCATGGCCGGCGGAGCTGGTCGGGGTTGCGCAGCCGGCCATGCGGCGAAGGCTGGCATGAACACTTCCGGGGCTGGTGGCTTGTAGTCGATCGAGCCGTGCGGGCGCACTGTATTGCAGTGTCGCCGCCAGCTCTCGATGATGACCTGCGCCTCTCGAAGTGAGTAGAAGATCTCGCCGTCGAGCAGCTCATCTCGGAACCGGGCGT
>CAXTFJ010000097.1:0-17698 GCA_964243405.1 uncultured Lichenihabitans sp.
GGCCGAGCAGCTCGTCGCGCTTGCTCATCCGCTGGCTGTCGCTGTCGACCAGCACCAGGATCGGCCCGCCCCCGCCCCGAAGCAGGGCCCGCAGCACCGCGTCGGACAGGCGGATGGCCTCGTCGATGCCGAGCGGGGTGCGGTCGGCCACGCCGATCACGTCGGCCCGGGTTCCGTCGCGCAGCGGTCCCGACCCGTCGAGGACGCCCCCGCGCGCCTCGATCCGGTGCCCGTCGGGGAACAGGGAGCGCAAAACCTCATCGAGCGTCATGGCGGGGCTCCCGGACGCCGTCGGCGAGCGCCGTGAAGGGCGCGACCGGCATGGCGGGCACGGCCCCGGCATCGTCGATGCCCTGCAGCCGCCACAGGTCGAGGGCGTCCGCGCCCGATCCCAGGCGGTCGAGCCGCTCCTGCAGGCGCGCCTGCTCCCGCTCGAGCGTCGCGAGCGTCAGCGGCGGCGCGGCGGCGATCAGGCGCAGCGCCGCGGCCCGGAACGCCTCGACCGTGTCGTCCACGAAGGCGTCGGCGCCCCCGGTCAGGTAGCGATGCTTGCCGCCGGTCGTGCGCCAGACCAGCGCGCGGTCGCGTGAATCGAACTCCTCCACGCCGCGGTTGGTCTCGATCACCTCGGGACCCGAGACGCCGATGCGGCCCTGCTCGGACACGGCGAGCGCCGCGCAGCAGCCCGCGATCAGGCCGCCGCCGCCGAAGCACCCGGCGCGGCCGCCCACCAGGCCCACCACCCTCACGCCCGTGACGCGCGCTTCGACCAGGGCGCGCATGACCTCCGCGATCGCCAGCTCACCCGCGTTGGCCTCCTGCAATCGGACCCCGCCCGTGTCGAACAGGATCAGCACGGGGATGGTGACAAGGTCCCTGGCGGCGCGCAGCAGCCCCGTCAGCTTGGCGCCATGCACCTCGCCGACCGCGCCTCCCATGAAGCGGCCTTCCTGGGCGGCGACGAACACGGGGGATCCCGCCATCGCCCCGCGCCCGACCACCATGCCGTCATCGAACTGCTCGGGCAGGTCGAACACGGCCAGATGCGGGCTGGTTTCGCGCCGCTCCGGGCCGAGGAACTCCTCGAAGCTCCCGGGGTCGAGCATCAGCCTGACGCGCTGGCGCGCGGTCGACTCGTACCAGCTCGTAGCCTTGGCATCGAGGCTCGCGGGAGCGTCCGACCGCGCGTCGCTCACCGGTCGACCTCCATCGCGCGCACGGCCTGGGCGAGCCGCAGAGCGACCGTGTCGGGCCGGGCGCCGCCGTCGTTGACGGACAGCCGCAAGCCGCCCGGGGAGCGCCGGTCCACGAAGTCGGCCACGACGGCTTGCCAAACCGCGCCGAACCCCTCGGCCGTGGTCCTGATCTCGACCTGGCACTCGAGGTCGGGCAGGACCCGCTCGGCCAGGACCTCCAGGTTGCCGGACGCCACCACGCCCACGAGGTCGGACGCCTTGGATCCCGGCGCCCGCGCCCGGGTGGCATGCCGGTAGGTCAGGGTTTCCACGGATGTCCTCCTCACCAGTTCCTGAAGCGCGACGGCGGCGCGTAGAGCCCGCCCGACCAGTGCACGAGGTCCTTGATCGAGCGCGCCGCGAGCAGGCTCCGGTCGGCGTCGAGCGGGTCGATGCCGAGGTCCTCGGGTCGGGTGATCGCGCCGCGCTCGCGCAGGCGCGCGACCATCCCGGCGTCCCGTCCCCGTCCGATCGGCGTGTAGCCCGCCACGCCCCGGATCGCCTGCTCGCGCTCGTCCGAGCCGCGGCAGAGCAGGAGGTTGGCGATGCCCTCCTCGGTCACGATGTGGGTAGTGTCGTCGGCGTAGACCATCACCGGGGCGAGGTCGAGGTCGAGCTTCTCGGCGAGCGCGAGGGCGTCGAGCGTTTCCACGAAGGTCGGCACGTTCCCGTCGCCGAAGGTTTCGCCGATCTGCACCACCAGCTTGCGGCCGCGCCGGAGCGGCGCCGGGCCGTCCGGATCGGCCTCCCGGCCGGCCTTCAGCCAGGGCTCGCTCGGGTGGCGACGGCCGCGGGCGTCGCTGCCCATGTTGGGGGCTCCGCCGAACCCCGCGACCCGCGACGTCGTGACGGTCGAGGAATGGCCCTGGAGGTCGATCTGCAGCGTGGACCCGATGAACATGTCGCAGGCGTACAGGCCCGCGGTCTGGCAGAGGGCGCGGTTCGAGCGCAGCGAGCCGTCGGAGCCGGTGAAGTAGATGTCGGGGCGGGCCCGCATATAGGCGTCCATCCCCACCTCGGACCCGAAGCTGTGGACCTGCTCGACCCAGCCGGACTCGATCGCGGGGATCAGGGTCGGGTGTGGGTTCAGCGCCCAGTGGGTCGCGATCCTGCCCTTGAGCCCGAGCCGGTCGCCGAAGGTCGGCAGCAGGAGTTCGATGGCCGCGGTGTTGAACCCGATGCCGTGGTTGAGCCGCCGCACCGCGTAGGGCGCGTAGATGCCCTTGATGGCCAGCATGGCGGTCAGGATGTGGGTCTCGGTAATGGCGGCGGGGTCGCGCGTGAACAGCGGCTCCACGTGGAACGGCTTGTCGGCGCGCACGACGAAGTGGACGCGGTCGCCGGGGATGTCGACGCGCGGGACCGTTTCGACCACCTCGTTGACCTGGGCGATCACCACGCCGTTCTTGAACGCGGTGGCCTCCACCACGGTCGGCGTGTCCTCCGTGTTCGGCCCCGTGTACAGGTTGCCGTGCCGGTCGGCGCTGACGGCGGCGATCAGCGCCACGTGCGGGGTCAGGTCGACGAAGTAGCGGGCGAACAGTTCGAGGTAGGTATGCACCGCCCCCAGCTCGATGCGGCCGCCGAACAGCATGCGGGCGATACGGGCCGCCTGCGGGCCGGAGTAGGCGTAGTCGAGCCGCCTGGCGATCCCCTTGTCGAAGACGTCGAGGTGCTCGGGCAGCACGATGCCGGACTGGACCATGTGCAGGCCGTTGATCCTGGCGGGATCGACCGCCGACAGGGCCGCCGCCAGCAGGTCGGCCTGCTTCTGGTTGTCGCCTTCCAGGCAGACGCGATCCCCGGGACGCAGCACGGCCTCGAGCAGCGCGGTCACGTCGGCGGCGGGGACCAGCTTGCCGCGGGCCAGCTTCGCGGCCGCCGCGAGCCGGGCGTCGCGCGCCTGCCTGTCCCGTGTCCATTCGGTCATTCGCGGTTCGCCGTAAATCGCGCAGCAACGGCCGGGCTGCAGGGCCACCATAGCCCCAGGCGGGCCCTGCACAACCGTTTTTCCCATGCGGACTTCGGCGCCTTCTCGTATGCAATGCCACCCAAACGGCCGCCTTCCGTACGGTCGATAAAATGACTTGGCGACCTGTGTATTCCGTGTGACCTTGTGCATCGAGCCGCGCGGGTCCGGTCTATTTCCGTCCCGCTAGAGTTCATAAGGACGACCGCGGGGAGAAGCGCGATGGCGGGTGCGATCGGTGTCGCGGCGCGGACCGCCGTCGTGCGGACGCCACTGACCAGGCAGCAGGTCGTCGGCTTCTGGGCGGCCTGGTCCGGCTGGCTGCTGGATGGCATGGATTCCGTCATCTACGCGCTCGTGCTGGGGCCGGCCTTGACGGAGCTGCTGCCGCGGTCCGGTATCCAGGCCACGCCCGGCAACCTGGGGTATGCCGGCTCCCTCCTGTTCGCGCTCTTTCTCGCCGGGTGGGGGTTGTCCTTCATCTGGGGGCCGATCGGCGACCGCTTCGGCCGCACGCGGACGCTGGCCGGCACCGTGCTGATCTATTCCGTGTTCACGGGCGCCGCGGCGCTGTCGCAGAACGTCTACGAGCTCGCGATCTTCCGCCTGCTAGCGGGCATCGGGATCGGGGGCGAGTGGGCCATGGCGGGCACCTACGTGGCGGAGGCCTGGCCGGAGGACCGGCGCAAGATGGGCGCCGGCTACCTCCAGAGCGGCTATTATTTCGGCTTCTTCGTCGCAGCCGCGCTGAACGCCACCGTGGGCGCGTCCTACGGGTGGCGCGCCATGTTCCTGTGCGGCCTGGCCCCGGTGGTCGTGTCCGTGGTCACGCTGTTGAAGGTCAAGGAGCCCGAACGCTGGACGCGGGTGCGGGACAGGACCGCGTCGGTCAGCCCGCTTCGGCTCATCTTCTCGACCCGGTATCGCGGGCGCACGCTGGTGATGTCGGCCCTGCTCACGGTCGCCATCATCGGGCTGTGGGCGGGCAGCGTCTACGAACCCACGGCCATCATCACGCTGGCCAAGGGCAACGGCTACGGGCAGGCCGAGGCCGTGCGGCTGGCCTCCTACGGGACGGGGCTCCTGTCCCTCGGCACGGTGGCGGGCTGCCTGGTCCTGCCGATTGTCGCCGAACGGATCGGCCGCCGCGCGACCCTGGCGTTCTACTTCGCGGGCATGCTGGTCTTCATCGCGCTGGCGTTCGGCTGGGCCTTCTACCTGCCGCCCGACCGCGCGCTCCCGACCTTCATGGGCCTGCTGGTCTTCCTGGGTTTCGCGGGCGCGAACTTCGCCCTGTTCAGCCTGTGGCTACCCGAACTGTTCGGCACCGAGGTCCGGGCCACCGCCTTCGCGTTCTGCACGTCGGTCGGTCGCTTCATCGGCGCCGGCGTGAATTTCGCGCTCGGGGCCGCGGTGCACGGGATGGGCACCTTGGGGACGCCCGTGGCGTTCACCGCGGCGGCGTTCGGCATCGGCTTGATCCTGATCCCCTTCGCGACCGAAACGCGAGGGCAGAGTCTGCCGACCTGACCGGGCCGGCGGGCCTCAACAGCGCGACTGGTCCGGCCGGGGCCGGATGGAAACGGGAAAGCCGCGAAGGGGAACAGGGTTGAACGCCGTGCCCGCGGTCGAACCGGCGCTCCTGTCCGATCGGATCCGCAACGCGCTCACCGACGAGATCGCCTCTGGCCTGCTGAGGGCCGGATCCGCGCTGGACGAGCAGCACCTCGCCGACCGGTTCGGTGCGTCCCGCACGCCCGTCCGCGAGGCGCTCCGCCAGCTGTCCGCCAACGGACTCGTGGAGATCAGGCCGCGCCGCGGGGTCGTGGTGACCCGCCTCACCCCCGAGCGCGTCATGGACATGTTCGAGACGACGGCCGAGGTGGAAGCCATGTGCGTCCGCCTCGCCACCTACCGGATGACGCCGCTGGAGCGCAGCCGCCTGCACGACCTGCACGAAGCCTCGGGCGCGCTCGTGGAGGCGGGGGACGTGGACGCCTACGACGGCCTGAACCGCGAGTTCCACGAAACGCTCTACCGATCGACCCGCAATGCGTTCATGGCCGAGCAGGTGCTGGCGATCCGCGCCCGCCTGGACTCGTTCCGGCGCACGCAGCTGCGGTCGGCCAACCGCATGGCCGCGTCCCGCGCCGAGCACGGCGCCATCCTGGCCGCGATGGCCGAAGGGGACGGCGAGGCCGCGGCCCGGCGCATGCGCGCCCACATGCTCAACGCCGCCGGCGCGCTCGGCCGCTATATCACGGATCATTCGGTGGAACCGTGATGAAGGTAGGCTCCTGGCTCGCAGGGCTGAGGTTCAACATCCAGGGATGGCGAGGCTGCGGTTCAGGTAGATGACATCGCTTCAAAATTCGCCTCGGTCCACGCCGGCATCCACAACCCCTTCAGCCTGAACCGCCGCCTCGTCGGCCGCTGCGAGGGCCGCGACCAGGTCCCTTCGCGTGTTGCGGTTACATCTGAAACGCGGTCCGGCTTTACCCCGCGTCCCCGGCCCGCTAATGCACCGCCCCCGACGACGTCGAGGACTAAGGTATGACTTTTCCGGTCGCCGCTCCCGAAGCGCAGATGGACAGGGTTGGCGCTCCACCAGGGGAGATCCTGCGCGACCTGCCGCTGCGAACCCTGTCGGCGACAAAGGGTAACGGCGACCTGCTCATTGAGGACGAGGCCGGCTGGCTCCTTGGATCGCTCGACGTCGAGGACGGCGGGGCGATCGAAAGCGCTGCGAGGGAAGCCTACGCCCGCATCCTCGCGGCGCTCGCGCAACGGCCCGGGATCCGGCTGCTGCGCCTGTGGAACTACATCCCCCGCATTCACGACGAGGAGGCGGGGCTCGAACGCTACCGCGCGTTCAATTCCGGCCGGCAGCAGGCCTTCATCGAGGCGGGCGTCCCCGCTTTCGAAGGGTCCCCGGCGGCCTGTGCGCTCGGGCGTCCGGACGGGCCGCTGTCGATCCGCTTCCTGGCCGCGCCGATTGCCGCGCGGATGCTCGAAAACCCGCGCCAGACGCCGGCCTGGCGTTACGACCGCCGCTACGGCCCCCGCAGCCCGACCTTCTCCCGCGGCCTCGTCGCGGGAAAGCAAGGCGACGGGCAAGTTTTGCTCGTTTCCGGAACCGCGAGCATCGTCGGTCAGGACACCGTCCATCCCGGCGACGTCGCGGCGCAGACCGAAGAAACGCTGAAAAACCTCACGGCCGTCTGCACCGCCGCCGGCAACGGCTTCGCGCTCCCGTCCCTTGCGGCAACGGTCTATCTCCGCCACCCGGCGGACCGTCCCCTCGTCGAGCCCCTTCTCGCCAGGGCGGGCCTGAGGGTCACGCACTGGCTCCAGGCCGATATCTGTCGGCGCGACCTGCTGATCGAAATCGAAGGTCACGCCCTCGGCTCACCTGAAGGCCACCAACAAGCAAGACGTCGAGAAGGACATGTCGTGCTGCAATCAAGTTCGCAGGAAGCGCTCGAAGGTGAACTGGCCCAACTGACGGTCGATTGCCTGCACTTGGACAGGCCGGCTCCCTCGATCGACCCCGAGATGCCGCTCTTCGGCGACGGCCTTGGTCTCGACTCCATCGACCTCCTGGAAGTCGCGCTGGAAGTCTCGCACCGCTACGGCTTCCAGCTCCGCTCCGACAACGAGGACAAGGTGCGCATCTTCAAGGACCTGCGCAGCCTTGCCGCCCACGTCGCGACGCATCGAACGAAATAGCCTTCCGTGCGGACCCGTGTCCCACCCGCGTCCCGCGCATCCTCCCGAGGGATGCGTAGCACCGTCCCACAGCCGGTCCGTCCCGCCATGTCGTCGTTCTTCGGCGCGCGGGATCCTGCCGCCCCGCTCGTCTGGAAGGACAACGGCCCGATTTCCGCGGCCCGCTTCCTGGCCGATGCGACGGCGCTCGCCGACAGTCTGCCGCCCACGGGGAACCCGATCAACCTTTCCAACGGGCGCTACGAACTGGCGGTCGGGTTGATGGCCGCCCTGATCGGCGGACGAACCAGTCTGATGCCGCCCAACACCCTGCCGGAAACGCTGGCCCGGCTCGGCAGGGAGGGACAGGGGTCCTACGCGCTCGTCGACGACGCGGCGACCGATACGGCAGGCCTGCCGGCACTCGACGTGCGCACGTTCGTGGGCACGTCCGAACCACCGATCACGGTTCCCGAGATCGACCCGGCGTTCGAAGCTGTCCGCCTTTTCACCTCCGGCTCCTCCGGCGCGCCACAGCCGCACGGCAAGAGCTGGGGCCAGCTGCGCCTCAATATCGAGGCCGCGGCCGCCCGCATCGCTTCCCTGATCGGACGACCTTCGCTGGACGGTGTGACGCTCGTCGCCACGGTTCCGGCCCAGCACAGCTACGGCCTGGAATCGAGCGTCCTGCTTTCGCTCCTCGGCGGCGCGATTTTCGATGCAGGCCGACCCTTCTTCCCCGCGGATGTCGCGGACGCCCTGAAGCGGGTACCGCGGCCCCGCGCGCTCGTGACGACACCCTATCACTTGAAGACGTTGCTGCTGGCGGGGATCACGCTGCCGCACGTCGACCTGGTCTTGTCGGCGACCGCGCCGCTCACGCAGGAGCTCGCCCGCCAGGCTGAAACCGTGTTCGGTTCCCCGCTGGTCGAAATCTACGGCTGCACCGAGGCCGGCCAGGTCGCCACGCGGCGCCCGACGCTCGACGAGACCTGGCGGACCTTCGACACGCTGCAGCTCCGTCGCCGCGATGACACCTGCTTCGTGTCCGGCGGTCACGTGCTCGAGGAGACGCCGCTTACCGACGCGATCGACATCATCGATCCCCGGCACTTCCGATTGAACAGCCGATCGAACGACCTCATCCAGGTGGCCGGCAGGCGCTGCTCGCTATCGCATCTGAATACCGTGCTTGAGCGTGTCGACGGCGTGGTCGACGGTGCCTTCTGGATGCCGCCCGAGACCGACGGCAGCCGGATCGTCCGGCCGATCGCCTTCGCCGTGGCGCCGAGCCTGCGCCCGGAGGACATCGTCACGGCGCTGCGTGCCGAGATCGAGGCCCCCTTCGTGCCGCGGCGCGTCGTCTTCGTCGACGCTCTGCCCCGGGAGGCGACCGGCAAGCTCGGAGCCGCCGCGCTGGAGCGGTTCGCGCAGGAGAAGCTGGCCGCGGTCGACGGCTTCACCTTTGACGTGCCGTCGGACCACCCCGCCTTCCAAGGCCACTTCCCGGACCGGCCCATCCTGCCGGGCGTCGTGCTTCTGTCCATGGTCTTGCGGTCGATCGAGAGATGCCCGCCCCTTCTCGACCGGTTCGGACCCGCGCCGCGGATCGACAAGGTGAAGTTCCTGAAGCCGGTTCCGCCGGGAAGCCGCATCGCGGTGTTTCTGGAGGCCGGAGAAAACCACGTCGCCTTCCGTATCGGATGCGACGGTGAACCGACCGCCCAAGGACGACTGTCTCGATGACGATGGAGCAGTCCTGCCTCGCTTCCCTGCCGGTCTCGTTCCGGACGATCACGGCGGGCGGCTGGACATGACCCCCCTCCACGTCACCTCCCACACGGCCGTGAGCGCCCTCGGCAGCGGTCTGGCCGCCCATGTCTCCGCCCTGAGGGAGGGGCGCACCGGTCTCCTGCGCCGGGATTTCGAAACCGCGGCCCTCGGATCCTGGCTCGGCGTCGCCGAGGGGCTCGATGCGGTCACGCTTCCGCGGGGTTTCGGCGACTTCGACTGCCGCAACAACCGCCTCGCCGAGGCGGGCCTGCAGGCGGACGATTTCGCCGGCACCGTCCGACGGGCGCGCGAACGATATGATCCACGCCGCATCGGCGTCTTTCTCGGCACGAGCACGTCCGGGCAGTTGTCGACGGAACTCGCCTACAGGCAGAGGGACCAGGACGGCGCCCTGCCGGCGTGGTTCAACTACGGCGGCACGCATGACCCTTATTCGCTCGCCAACTACGTCAAGAACCGCCTCGATCTGGGGGGGCCCTCCTTCGTGGTCAGCACGGCGTGCAGTTCCGGCGCCAAGGTCTACGCGTCCGCCGCGCGCATGATGCGGGTCGGCCTGATCGATGCGGCCGTGGTGGGCGGCACGGACAGCCTTTGCCTGTCGACGCTCTACGGCTTCCACGCGCTGGAACTGGTCTCGCAGGACATCTGCCGCCCCTGGGATGCGGATCGTGCGGGGCTGTCGCTCGGCGAGGCGGCGGCCTTCGCCCTTCTCGAACGCGATGCGCAGAGGCCCGTCGCCCGCCTGATGGGCTACGGCGAGACGAGCGACGCGCACCACATGTCGAGCCCGCATCCGGACGGAGCCGGGGCGGCTGCCGCGATGCGGGCCGCGCTGTCGAGCGCCGGCCTTCGACCCGATGCGGTCGATTACCTCAACCTGCACGGCACCGCCACGCCGAGCAACGACGCCGCGGAAGACCGCGCGGTGCTCTCGGTCTTCGGGCCTCGCCTCCCCTGCAGCAGCACGAAAGGCTTCACCGGCCACACGTTGGGGGCGGCCGGCGCTCTCGAGGGAACGATCTCGATGCTCGCCATCGCACACGGGTTAATTCCGGCCGGGCTGAACTGTGCCAATCCCGATCCCGCGCTGTCCATCCGCTACGTCACCGAACCGCAGCTCGATGCCTCCGTGGACGTCGTTGCCAGCAACTCGTTCGGCTTCGGCGGCAGCAACGCCTGCCTGGTGTTCGGCCGATGCTGACCGTCGCGGTCGCGGGGATCGGCGTTTCCGGTGCCGACCCCGCCCACGTCGCCGCCCTGAGCGCCAAGGGCGTGCCGATCGGCGCGGCATCCGGCCCCTCGTCGCTTCTGCCGCCGACCGAACGCCGGCGGGCGGGGCCGCTCATCAGGACCGCGGTCGAGGTCGCGGAAAGGGCCTGCATCGCGGCGGGTCTCGATCCAGCGGAACTCGCCACCGTCTTCGCCTCCTCGATGAGCGAGGCCTCGAACTTCCACGCCATCTGTGAATCGCTCAGCGCGGCGGATCCCTTCGTGTCGCCGACCCGTTTCACCAATTCCGTTCACAATGCCGCGTCGGGATACTGGCATATCGCGGCGAAATGCCGGGCCGCCGGCACGAGCCTCGCGGCCGGCGAGACGACGTTCGTCGCCGGTCTCGTCGAGGCGGCCGCACAATGCGTCGACAGTGGGCGCCCGGTGCTTCTCGTCGCCTGCGACACGCACCTCCCCGAGCCGCTGCATTCGAAGCGGCCCCGGCCGGGAGCTTTCGCGGTGGCCTTTGTTCTCTGCCCCGCCGGCGGCGGCAGGAACATGACGATCCGCCTTGCGGACGATGAGCCATCCTCCTTCTGCGAGGATGCAGGCCTGGAAGCGTTGCGATCGACGGTCCCGGCCGCCCGCGCGCTCCCGCTGCTCTTCGCTCTCGCCACGCCCGGCTCGGTCACGATCGACGGCGTTTCGATCGAGGTGGCGCCGTGACGGAGGCGGACATCCGCGCCCGCCTTCCGCATGCCGGCGCCATGTGCCTGCTCGATCGCGTGCTCGACTGGAGCGAGACCAGCATCCGCTGCGGCGCCACCAGCCATTCGAAGCCGGACCATCCGCTCGCGGACGGCGGCCGGCTGCTCGGGCCGGCGGCGATCGAATATGCCGCGCAGGCGGCCGCCCTGCACCACTCGCTGATCGTCCCCCAAGACAGTCCCCGGCCGGGCCTGCTGACCGGCGCCTCCAACGTCGTCTTCGGCGTTTCGCGGCTCGACGACGTGGCGGGCCCGCTCATCGTCACGGCCGAGCGGCTCGCCGGGGACGAGCGGCAAGCGCTCTACGCGTTCGCTCTCACCGACGAGGCCGGAAGCCGGCTCGTCGAGGGCCGCTTGACCGCGATCATGAGCACGTCCGAAACGTCGAAAGACGGCACCGCCGCCCCGGTCCCCGGTTGAACGCTCCGGGGCACGGATGAGGGCCGAGGCGTACGATGTCGCTCCTGCCGGCAGCGGCATCGCCAGCCTCGGTCAGCGCGCTCACGGCGATCTCCGGAATGCCATCGCTCGCCACCGCAGGCTGGCGAAAGACTTGCGGTCCCATGCGGCAGCGTCGGAGACGATCCTGCGACAGGCGACGGCGAGCGCGGTCGACGACGGCCGAAAGGCTGGCATCGAGAGCGAGACGGGCCAGCAGGCGGTCAGGGGCCCATGACGGAACTCCGCCAGTTGTTCTTCCCCTCCCCGTCCGGCAGCAGGACCCTCGTGATCCTCTTGCCGGGCGCCTACAATCGCGCCAGCGACTTCGTCGACAATGGCTTCGTGGAGGCGCTCCATCAACGGCGGATTGCGGCGGATGTCATCGCGGCGGATGTCAGCGAGGAGCTGCACGGGCTCGAATACCGTTTCCTCGACCTGATGCGTGTCGAGATCGTTTTTCCCGCGAAGGCGCGCGGGTATGACCAGATCTGGCTCGCGGGCATATCGCTCGGCGGCTATGCCGCCATGGCCTATGCCGCGACCTTCGAGACGGAGGTGAGCGGGGTGCTCGCCATCGCACCCTACCTGAGCCGACGCGTGCTCAAGGAGATAAGGCAGTGTGGCGGTCTCTCGGAATGGCGGACGACCTATCGGCCGGAGGGTCTGCACGATCTGCCCAAAGACGTCTGGCGCTGGCTGGTCGATGGCCCGAGCATCGACATGCATCTGTGCTTCGGCGAGGACGACCGTTTCGCCGAGGCCCATCGCCTGGCCGCGACCCTCCTCGACGGACGGAGTTTCAGCCGCAGCGGCGGCCATGACTGGCCGACCTGGCGAAACCTCTGGACCGCTTGGCTCGACCTCGGCCACCTGATCCTCCCGCTTGGACGTGGTCCGCCCTGAAGCATGGCTTCCGAGCCGGGAGGGCGGATCGATGGCACCGCAAGACGCCGCGGGACCGAGACGCCGAAGACCTTCTCAAGGCCGACATCACCGAATTGCGTCCGAACCGCCATTATTCGAGGGCAGACGCGCCGCTACGCCGGCGAGACGTGACCGACGGAAGGGCGAAGACTTTCGCGCCGCACGCGGGCAGGGGCTTCAATGATGACTCAACCGCTCCAAGCTCTCGAACACCATCGCTTGCACCACGCTGTCAAGGACGAGGGTCTCGGCAGGAAAGGTCGACTGAACCAGATCGAAGCCGCCTTTCTCGTTCGCGTTGTGCCAGACGCAGCGAATGACGTGACGACCCGAGCCGGTCGACGCAACGGTCATGCGGGCGCCGCCAGATTTCAGCCTGACAACATCACCAACGTTGAAAGTCATTGATCGCCCCTCAGCAGGACCGCGCCAGCAGTAGAACTCGACACTGGCAGGTCCGGCCTGAAGCCGACAGTCCTACAGATGCAGGGTCCATCCCAGGCTCCCGGTCGAGGTGCGCTACGAACCAGCAGGACGCGGTGCAGATCGAGGTCATGACCGAAACCATCATGGCGGCGATCAGCGGACCGTCAGAAAGCGACAATCCGCTCGTGGTCATGGCGGCGTTGGGGTCCGCCCTGGGAGGCTACGCCCTGGCGACCCAGCGACCGAAAGCGGTCCTTCCGACCGCCTTCAAGGTGGCGGGAGACATCGCGAACGACGCATTGCTGGACTGACCCAGGATCAGTAGAACGCCGCGCAGGCGGCGCTGACCTGCTCCCGCTTCGGCGCCATGCACTTCGCCACGGCGTCCGGATCCGGCACGAACTGGCCACAGAGCCTCATCGCGTCGTCGTAACAAGCCGCCTGCTGCTTGTCTCGCAGCGTCGGTGTGTGCTCCGCCGCGAGAGCCGAGGCGACGAAGAGGCACGACAGCGTCGCGGACATCAGGAGCCTGATGGAGATCACGGTTCACCTCATTGCACGTTGAAACAGGGTGTCGGACGAGGCTGGTGCGAGCTCACAAGCGGATGTGCCGCTTCTGCATTCCCGCCCTGAAAACGGGCAGACACACGGCGCTGAGCTGACCCACCTTGGTCCTCATGCAATCGATGACTTTGTCCTGGTCCGGGAACTCGTTCCCGCAAAGACTGATCACGTCGTCGTCGCAGGCGGCATGCTCTTCCGGCGTGATGTTGTATTTATCGGTCGCCGCGGAAGCGGTCGTGGCACAACCGAGGGCAAGACTGACGACGAAAATCGGGATGACTCTTCTCATGATTGTCCTCCCGAAGGTCACGCTGCCTGCCCGGCGGGGCGGTCTCAGCAAGACTCAGGCCGCTCTCCCAGGCAATCCAGGATCTGCCCCAGGGCTTCTCCGGTCGAGGGAACGCCGTACCGCGACCGGCCTCCGTTTCGCGGAGGTTCAAACGGGATGTTGTGCCGATGCCCGACCCCCGAAGCGCGGCCCGACCGTCAACCGCGCGGACCTCGCAACCCCTCCGCGTCCGCCCCTCGACACGTGGGTCCGAACGGGCTGCCCCGCGATCGGGCGAAGATGTCGAGAGCACGCGTGGCACTTCGATCTCGCCGCCGTGATCGGCTGCCGCATCCGGAGCGCGATCGAGAACGCCGTCTCGGGCTTTTCGGACGCGGAGGGTGGGACCGAGATCACGTCCATGTTCGCAAGACGCGATGATTTGCGCCGTGGCGGCCGAGCGCGACCGCAAGCAAGGCAACCGCGACCCGTGGGGCCGCGCGATCGCCGACACCCTCGACAGACGTCGCCGCGACGCCGCCCGACCCGCCGAAATTGCTCGGCGCATCGTCTGAGCGGGGCACCTCGATGCGGGCGGCGCCAGCCTGTCCGGCAGCGGACCCTCCGGCCCCGCGCGTTTGGCAACCGGCGGGTCAAGGGTCGCGTGGGTAGCGTCCCTCTCAAGTCCGGAACAGCACCATGGCGACGCACCGCCTCACCACCGAGTGGAAGAGGATCGCCCGCTCCGGCGACCGTTACCGCGTTCAACCACGCAAACGCTTCAAGGCGAACGCATCGCGATGCCGGGCTGGTCGACGGAGGTCGGAGGCATCCTGGCGCGGTGCTTTAAGCGAGCGCGCCAGGACGGAGGGCATCTAGCCGGGCACGACCTTCACGCCGCTCTCCAGACTTGGGGGCAACTTGCGTGTTGCGCCGACCGATGGTCGCTCACTTGCGGGGGCCGGCCTTGTCGCTCTGCTTGATCGCGGCCTCGTGATACCAGCCGCTTCCACATTCGACGTAGGTGGGCGTCTGCTGGTGCGTGCCTCGGGCGGACGCGGTGAACGCGCGGCCGGGCAGGACCTTCGACTGACGCTCGGTCGCGTCGTGATGTTGATTGGTCGTCATTGAACGTCTCCTTCACTGCGCTCTTCTGAGGCGCATGCGTGAGCAATATGCTTTCTGGACGAGCATGTCATGCCTATTCAAAGATCATATGGCTTATATTTTCATCGAAGCGTCTGTGACGTTTCCCCTTAATCCCCCGTATTAAGGTCGAGGAACGACACGTCGCCCTGAGACCACCTCGCTCCTCAAACCCCAGTCAGCCCGCGCGCGCCCGAACCCGGCATGTCTCTGGGATGGCGAGGACCGACCGACGGGCGGCCCCCTGTCGGCTCGGTTGCGAACTCCGCCGATGGGACAGTCGTTGTCGGAAGGGCGGCGCGTGCGAGGCCGTTTCGCGTCCGGCGACTCCTGATAGGGTGGCGGTCGACCCCGGGGCGCTTCGGCGGAGAGAGACGATCATGGCACGGGTCTTCATCACGGGATCGTCCGAGGGACTCGGCCTGATGGCTGCCCGGTTGCTGGTCGAGCAAGGGCACGCGGTCGTGCTGCACGCCCGCAGTCAGGCACGGGCCGAGGACGCCCGCGCGGCCCTGCCGCAAGCCGAGGCGGTGCTGGTCGGCGACGTTGCCACCCTCGCGGCGATACGCGACCTCGCGGACCAAGCCAACGCGCTGGGCCGCTTCGACGCTGTGATCCACAATGTGGGCCTCGGCTACCGCGAACCGCGCCGCGTGGAAACCTCCGACGGCCTGTCCCAGCTGTGGGCCGTCAATGTCCTCGCGCCCTACGCGCTCACCGCGCTCATGCACCGGCCCGACCGGCTGGTCTACCTCAGCTCGGGAATGCACCTCGGCGGCGACCCGAGCCTCGACGACCTGCAGTGGTCCGGGCGTGGCTGGAACGGCAGCCAGGCCTATTCGGACACCAAGTTCCACGACGTGCTGCTGGCCTTCGGCGTGGCGAGGCGCTGGCCCGGCGTGATGTCGAACGCGGTTTCTCCCGGGTGGGTGCGGACGCGCATGGGCGGCCCCGGGGCCAACGACGACCTCGACCAGGCCCACCTGACCCAGGCTTGGCTGGCCACGAGCGACGATCCGGACGCGCGGGTGACGGGAAGCTATGTCTACCACCAGCGGCCGGGCCGCGTGAGCCCCGCCGCGGGCGACCCCCTGCTCCAGGACCGTCTGCTCGACCAGTGCCGCGACCTGTCCGGCCTCGCGCTGGCCTGACCGTTCAGGATGGCCGAGCGGACCGCCCAACCGCGCCGTCGAGCAATCGCGAGACTCAGCCTCGGCCCGCTGCCCGGTAGGGACGGCGACCGGGGGGCGCCTTGAGGCCGAGGTCGTCGCGACCGCGGTTCAGGACGACGGCGTGGAGAACCTCCGACAGCATCGAGTGCATCGCGCCGTGGGCCTTGCGCGCATCGGACCTCTCGATGGCGGTGAGGACGCGCTCATGCGCGTCGAGATCGCCGACCGAGTGGCCGAAGATCGCGTTCGTGGTGGGCGCGGTGACGAACAGCGCGACCCGGATCATGGCCCCGAACGGCTGGAAGAAGCGGTTGCCGGTGGCAGCGATCACGGCTTCGTGGAAGGCGCCGTCGGCGATCACCGGATCGTTCCGGCCGTCCGCCGCAGCCTGCATGCCCGCGTAGGCCAGCCGGATCGCGGCCACGTGAGCGGGTGAGGCCTTCTGGGCCGCGAGGGCCGCGGCCTGCGACTCCACCCCGAGGCGAAGCTCGAGCAATTCGATGATGACGGCGAAATCCGGACCGCTGTCGCGCAGCCAAAGCAGCACGTCCCGGTCGAAGAAGTTCCAGGCCTTGGCGGGCGTGACCTGCGTGCCGCGACGGGGCCGGGACTGCACCATGCCCTTGGCGGCCAGCATCTTGACGGCCTCGCGCACGGCGCTGCGCCCCACCTGGAAGCGGGCCGAGAGGTCCGCTTCGTTGGACAGGGTCGCGCCTTGCGCGACGCGTCCCGACACGATGTCGCGGCCGAGCCGGTTCGCGAGATCGACCGTCACCGTGCCGCTCTGGCCCAAGAGGGGAGGATCGTCCCAAGCCTGCATGCCGTTCGTTACCACACCGTTCTGGAACACGCGCATACCCCAGCGCACGGGCCGTCCAGGTCATCCCCCGCGAGGCCGATCGGGGTCCGAGGGATGTCCCGTCGACCTTTCGCAATGCTGGCCGGGATGGCCCGCTTCACACGCTGCTGGTCAGTCCTCCGTCGACGTAGAGGATGTGGCCCGTCACGAAGCTCGAGGCGTCGCTGGCGAGGAACACGGTGGCACCGGCCAGTTCCTCCACCTCCCCCCAGCGGCCCAGGGGCGTCCGCTTGACCAGCCAGGCCGAGAAATCGGCGTCGGCCACGAGGGCGGCGTTCAGCTCCGTCCTGAAATAGCCGGGGCCGATCCCGTTCACCCGGACACCATGGACGCCCCATTCGGCGGCCATGCCCTTGGTCATCATCTTGAGCCCGCCCTTGGAGGCCGTGTAGGGCACGATGGACGGGCGCCCCAACTCGCTCTGCACGGAGCAGATGTTGACGATGGTGCCCCGGCGGCGCGGGATCATCCGGCGCGCGACCGCCTGGCTCACGTAGAAGGCGCTGAACAGGTTGGTTTCGAGCAGGGTGCGGAACGCGTCGACCGGGAAGCTCTCGGCGGGGCCGCGGTGCTGGATGCCCGCGTTGTTGACCAGGATGTCGATCGGGCCCGCTTGCTCGAGCGCCTCGACCGAGGCCTCCGCGGCCGCCGCATTCGTCACGTCGAAGATGGCCGCACTCGCCGACAGGCCTGCGGCCGCGAGCTCGGCGCAGGCGGCGGCGACGGCCACCTCCGACCGCCCGTTGAGGACGACGTGCGCGCCCGCCCGGCCGAGCGCTCCCGCCATGACCAGGCCGATGCCGCGGCTGGAGCCGGTGACGAGCGCCCGGCGGCCCGTCAGGTCGAAGGAATTGCCCTGCATCACGCGGCCGCCGGGTCGAAGACGATCTGCACCTTCATGCTGCGCGCCTTGTCGGTGGCCCGCTCGAAGGCCTGCCGCGCCTCGTCGATCCCGATCGCGTCGGTGAGCAGCGGCTTCACGCCGATGAGACCCGCCCCGATGAACGACACCGCGGTCGCGAACTCGCTCCAGAAGCGGAAGGTGCCGCGCAGGTCCAGCTCCTTGGTCACGATCACCGAGATGGGCAGCGTGGCCTCGGCGCCCTGTCCGATCTGCACGATCGTGCCGAGCGGCCGGACGACCTGCAGGCCCGCCAGCAGCGTGGCGGCGCTGCCGGCCGCCTCGAACATCACGTCGAAGGTCCCCTTGTCC
>CAXTFJ010000098.1:0-17343 GCA_964243405.1 uncultured Lichenihabitans sp.
GATTGTTCGCCGAGATCCACTCCAGCCACGACCCCTCGCGTGTCGACGAGATCGTCGCGCCGGACTACCTCAACCATAACCCCTATGCCGAGCCCGGGCTCGATGGTGTGAAGACGCTGTTCGGCGCATTCCTGGCGGGCGTGCCGGACCTGAGGGTCCACGCCGACGACGTCTTCGCTTCCGCCGACGGGACCCGTGTCGTAGGCCGCTACCGCTACGAGGGCACGCACACCGGGACCTTCCTTGGATCGCCCGCCACCGGCAATCCGTTCCGGATGCGCTCGATCGACATCTGGCGGGTCGAGGGCGGCCGCTTCGTCGAGCACTGGGACGAGCTCAACACGCTGGACGTGTTCACCCAGGTCGGTGCCGTGCGGCTCGTGGGACAGGCGTCGTGACGCGGCGAGCATCGAGGGCACCGACGGCCGGGACCGTATCGCGATGCCGCTGATCGATCTCGTCACGGCTTGGCTCCCGGTCGCGCTCGGAATCGTGATGATCGGGGCGGGGCTCGTCAACGGCGTCGGGCCCGGTCCGGTGCGAGCCTCGTTCGACCGCTGGGGCTATCCGCGCGGGTTCCATCGCGTGGCGGGCGGTCTCGAGGTGGCAGCAGGCGCGCTGATCCTCGTGCCGGCCACGGTCCGCGTCGGCGCGGTCGCTGCCGTGGTGATCTTGCTGGCGGCTGTGGTGACGCTCGTTCGGCATCGGGACTGGACCCACCTGCCGGGCGCCCTGCTGCTGACGGGAGCGGCCGTGTTCGTCGCTGCGCTGTGGCGCTGAGCTTGCCCTCGACGCTGAAGGGGCCGGGGTGGCCTGCCCCAGGGCGGGCCATGTCGCGTGAACCGGCGCCATGATGGCATGGCCGCGAGCAGGAGCTCAAGCGTCCACAGCCCCGGCCGATACCTGTCGGCCGAAGTCGCGCATCGCCGAAAGCGGCTGCCTGAGGGCTTTCCCCCGATCACTTAGTTGATATTCAACCCGCGGCGGTTGCTCGCAATAATCCGTCCTCACCACCAGACCATCCGCTTCCAACTCACGAAGGTGCTGGATCAGCATCTTGTGCGAGACCGCTTCGATATCGCGCAAGAGGTCGGAGAAGCGCAGCACCGGCGTCGCGAACAGCCGGAAGATGATCGGCAGTTTCCATCGGCCGGACAGCATGCCGATGACGCCTGTCACCAGGTCAGCCGAGCCGCCGGGGCCGAGGCATTCGCGTCCGGCGCTGCCGGGGGCAGGCACTTTTCGGTGCGTTCTTGTCATCCCGGTTCCGGTGTCCGATCTGCTGCGCCGGGAAATAGGTCGGGACAAAGCGATGCGCCAGAAGCTTCTCGGACGGCGAACGGGGTTGCGCGTCTCCGAACTGGCGCTCGGGTCCGGGTTGCTCGGGGTCGCGGGTACCGTCGGCGACCCGGACGAGGCGAAGCGAACCCTCGCGGCCTTCGCCGATGGCGGCGGCACCTTCATCGACACGTCCAGCGCGCACCAGGGCGGTCGGGGCGAGCAGCTGGTCGGGGCCTTCCTGGCCGAGGCCGGGCGCGACCGCTTCGTCCTCTCGACGAAATACGGCCGCCCCCCGGCCGGCCTGCCCGGCTCGCTCGCCTCCGGCTCCCACAGGGGGTCCATGCTGGTTCAGGTCGAAGACAGCCTCCGCCGGCTCGGGACCGACCGCATCGACGTCTACGCGGTCGAGTTCCCGGACGGCGTGACGCCGGCCGACGAGATTTTGCGGGGCATGGAGACGCTCGTTCGGCAAGGCAAGGTCGTGGCCGTCGCCTTGTCGAACTTCTCCGCCTGGCAGGTCGCGCACGCGGCGGCGCTCGCCGATTGCCGGGGCTGGGCCCCGGTCGCCGCGATCCACTACCAGTACAACCTGGTGGAGCGCACGGCCGAGGCCGAGCATCTCCCCATGGCCGAGGCCCTGGGCATGGCCGTGCTCGCGTGGTCGCCCCAGGCCCGCGGCGTGCTGGCGAAGACGCCGCTTTCCAACCTGCCGGACGCCCTGGTCCGCGTGCTCTCGGCGGTGGCGGTCGAGCAGGACGCGAGCCCCGGGGCCGTGTCGCTGGCCTGGCTGCTCGCCAAGGGGGTGTTTCCCGTCGTGGGGGCGCGGAACGTCGGCCAGCTCCAAAGCTCGCTCGCCAGCACGCGCCTCGTGCTGAGCGCGGAACAGGTCGAGCGGCTCGACGCGAGCGTACCGTGCGCGAGCTATCCCAAACACCTCATGGCGCAGATGCGGAGCCTGCTCGGCGTCACCCCGACCATGCTGGAGGAGGCGGCGCGCGGCGCATCGACGACGCCTGCCAGCTGACGGCGATGGCTTCTCGGAGCGGACCATCCTAGCGGTAAAGTGTCCGTCGCGGAGGCCATCGTGATTTTAGCCAAGGCGGCAAAAAAACTAAGCTAACTCCGAGCAAAGGCAAGGACAGATTCGACGGCTCCAGGCCGACGACCATAAATCCTTGTATACGGGTTTACACCTGACATTGAGCGGGACTGACGGAATTCTTTTGAGCCAAGAAACTTTAGTCCTCTCGAAACGCACATTTCTCTTGCAATGGTAGGAAGATCATTATGTATATCTTTATAATACGAGTCTTGAACGACAAGGACTGCTTTTGCTCCAGGTTTCAGTTTTATTGTAAAGCGATCTATCGAGCATGACAGCTTTGAAAAATAGTCGAGGTGTGTTTTGAGGTAGTAACTGCCAGACGATTTTGATCTATGAGAGGCAACTGAAGCCACAAATTTGTTGCAAGTTTCTCCCCATTTTGATTCTGCTGAAATTGTTGCAAGTGGCACGCGAATTGAACCTATCATCAGCCGCGAAAGCTCACTCGGTGAATTAATAAGTAAGGGAGCAAGAATTGCCAGCTCAATTCGAGTAGCCGAAGTATAATCGATCCGGGTGCAGTAAGGCGGAGAGGTTAAAATGAAATCAACGCTCTCCTTAGGCAGGAAAGCCTTTGTGCTATCTATGAGATGGATATCAACTTTGCCTAGTTTGTTCCGCTTGAAGATCGGATCTAGCCGTCCGGCAACAAGCTGGTTTGACATAGCATCAAGGCGGTGTCTGAACATATTGAGAATAGTAGCTTGGTCGACCACAATCGGGGCTTCATTGTCTTTGCGGCGACGAAGCCATGTTGGATTTGAAGATTGGAAGCTGGAGGTGAGTGACCGACATGTCAAAAACAGCGCGACGTAAAAGGTCGCGGCGAGGCTTGACATACACTCAAAGTGAGTACCATCCGGCTGAAGCGTCCATGCACCAAGTAAATATTCACGAATGGCGTATTCGACGCTTCGGATGAACTCTACTGTATGATGTTCGAACCACCCAAGTAGCGGATCATATTCATCAATTTGCATCTCCTTTACATTGATCTGGTCTATAATCTTGCTTGCGAGAGGCTTGATGCTGTCTCCATCGGAGGGTGGAAGGCAACGAGCTCTCGAAACAACTATCATTACGGGATTTATGTCACACCCGATCGCGTGATAGCCGAGCTTCGATGCGGCTTGAGTCGTGGTACCACTGCCATTCCATGGATCAAAAATAATCGCGCCCTGATCAAGACGCGCGGAACTAATCAAAGAACTGGCAAATGAAGTCGGATAACCAGCATAGTAAGGGAAAAACTCATCCCAGCCAATTCGAGAAAAGCGTTTCTGTTTTGGAGAATGAATAACAAATTGTTCAAACAAGATCTTATCTCGAAAGAGGGAAGCTCACTATGAACTTCACCGCTTGCGAAAGCTTAACGCAAAAATCACGTAAACAAAATAGATCGCGGGCTATTTTTGAGAGAAAGGGCACAGCTGAATGAGTCCAGCTGCGCCCTTAATTTATCTATGCCGCGAGTGCGGTGTTATCGACCACAACCTCGTCGCCGTGGCTGATCCCAGTCTTAGCCTGAAGCTGCTTCCAGGTTCCTAAAAACTCATGAGCCTTTCGGCGGATAGCTTGCCGGCTCTCGTATCCGCCACCGATGAAAGTCAAAACTGATTTCCCGCGAATTTCCTTTTCTCGCATAACATCCGACCAGAAGGTAGCGTCACGCTTCCAATCGAGTTCGCCAAGTTTACGGCCCATGGCGGCGACGTCCTTAATTTTCAATGTCGCGTCGAGGTCGTAGAATATAGCTCCTAACGCTCCCCATCCCGGACCAGTGAGGTGAATGCTATTTCTGCTGTCTGCAAAGCGTGCTGTGCCCATTGTCTCAGCCATCCCACCCAGAAAGCCCTCGATTCTCGCGACGAACTCGCTGAGGGTGTCTTCGGAAAGGCGGCTCTGACCTTCAGCCTTATCAACGTTTGTTTTAGCTTCAGCAAAATTATCGCCTTCGGCAGCGCCGCGAACGAAGCGGACGAGATGCTGAAGAACTACCAAAGCTATCGATTTGGCACCCAATGAGGCAGACTTGGTCTCCATGCCGCCGTTCGACTTAATGACGTTACAGCTCGCGAGACGGCGCGTTGCCTCGACATATATATCGCTTGAATCGTAGTTCATGGCCATGGTTGGGCTAATTGAGGTCTGCTTGAAGTTAAAGTCTGCAAATAGCTGCCTCAGCTCCTTCAGCTCGAGTGGCTGATCAGCCTGCCGGGGCGAGAAGATCGCAAGCGGTAACGTGAACTGGTCGATTAGTTCGTTGAGAAACTTGCGCTCATTCTCGCTCAGAGCCTCGTCGTTCGCCAGTTCGACAAGTTCGATCACACCGGAAACGCGGGCTAGTCCGTCAAGGACAATTCGCCCGTTCGACTTGGACATATCCAAGTGAAGGGTGCCTGCTCCCTGAACATTGCTATCGTTAAACGGATCAAACCGAAGATATCGCTTTACCGCAACCGAGATCGCAGGGAACGCACCAAGTATAACTGCTGACTGGGAAAACCGCTTCCGCACATATGCTTGGATTGCGCGCAGCCGGTCGTTCGTCGTCGTGCGTTGGAGTTGCACGTAGATTTGCTCGAGCTCGGGATCAAGCTTCTTCCAGAAGCGTGACCGTGGATCATGTCCAAGGAAGGCTTCGAGTGAGCGTGGTGAGATCTGGGTTGAGTAGGTCGCGAGCCTGTGGCCGTAAGCCCCTTGAACGGCCGCAATGCGGACGGTAAGTTGGGTCGAGTTAAGCACGGTGTTCTCCATAGTGCTTGATGAATGACGCCGGCGAGGGTGGAAGCCTCGCCGGCGTTTGCTTTTAAGCAGGTGCAGACTTGGTAGTCAACGTCCCCCGCAGAAAAAGTTGTGTTCCCCGTAGGAAATCACTGCGGGGAAATCGAAGTGCGACAAAGCTCTCCATGCGTTTCAGAGCGGCTCATGCGTCAGCGGCATCCACCACCTTCGGCCGCCTTGGCAATCCCATCACCGCCACCCGCGCCGGCGTCTCCGCCACCACCTTCCCCCGCCGCACCACAACCAAACGGGTGGCGCGCAGGCGCACGGCGTCGATCGGGTCCCTGGCCTGCAGCAGCACGAAGTCGGCGTGGCAGCCGGGCGCCAGGCCGTAGTTCTCGAGTCCGAGCACGGCCGCGGCGCCGGCCGTCACGGCGGTAAAACTCCAGCGGATCGCCTCGCGCGAGGTCATGGGCACGGCGTGCACCGCCATGTGGGCCACCTCCAGCATGTCGGCGCTGCCCCCGCCGTACCAGGGGTCGAGCGTGCAGTCCTGGCCGAGTGCCACCCGCACGCCCGCGGCCCGCAGTTCGGGGATGCGCGTCAGCCCGCGGCGGCGCGGGTAGGTGTCGTGCCGCCCCTGCAGCGTGATGTTGATGAGCGGGTTGGCGATCACCGCCACGCCCGCCTCCGCGATCAGCGGCAGCAGCTTCGAGGCGTAGTAATTGTCCATCGAGTGCATGGAGGTGCAGTGCGACGCCACGGCCCGTCCGCCCAAGCCTACGCGGTGGGCTTCGGCGGCCAGCGTCTCGACGTGGCGCGAGAGGGGATCGTCGGTCTCGTCGCAGTGCAGGTCGATGGGCAGGCCGCGCTCGGCCGCGAGCCGGCAGAGCGCCTCCACCGAGGCGCGACCGTCCTCGGTCGTGCGCTCGAAATGCGGGATGCCGCCCACCACGTCCACGCCCCGGTCGAGCGCGCGGCGCAGGTTTTCGGCCGCGGTGGGGCTGCGGAGGTAGCCGTCCTGCGGGAAGGCCACGAGCTGCAGGTCGAGGTAGGGTTTGACGCGCTCGCGCACGTCGAGCAGGGCGTCGACGGCGAGCAGGCGGTCGTCGCAGATGTCCACGTGGCTGCGCACCGCGAGCAGGCCCTGCGCCACCGCGAGGTCGCAGTAGCGCAGCGCGCGCTCGGCCACGGCCTCCTGCGTCAGCAGGGGCTTCAGCTCGCCCCACACCGCGATGCCCTCCAGTAGCGTGCCCGACTCGTTGAAGCGCGGCAGGCCCAGGCTCAGCGTCGCGTCCATGTGGAAGTGCGGGTCCACGAAGGGCGGGGACAGCAGGTGTCCGCCCGCCTGGATCACCCGGCCCGCTTCCGCCGCGATGCCGGGCTCCACCGCGACGATGCGGCCGCCCGCCACCGCCACGTCCTGCCCCGTCCGGCCGTCGGGCAGGGTGGCGTCCTTGACCAGGAGATCGATGTCCATGCGCCATCCTTGGTGAAACGGGGCCGGGGATCAAGGGTCGGCCGCCCCCGGCCCAACGGGCGATGAACGGCCGGTTCCGCGCCGGTTCAGGGCGCGGGGGCGAGGGTGGGTCCGTTCACATCGAACCCGAAGGGAACCCCCCACCATGCGCTTCACCTCGACCCTCGCTTCCGCGATGCTGCTGCTGTCCGTGCTGGGCGGCGCGTCCACAGCCAGTGCGCAGACCGCCTTCTTCCGCGAGCCGCCCGCCCGGATCGAGGTTCACGGCCGGCTCTACTGCTTCGCCCCGGACGGCTGGGCGGGTCCGGGCTGGTACCTGTGCGGGTTCGAGCACCGCCGCGGCCTGGGGTTCGGCGGCCCGCCCGGCTGGCACGGCTTCGGCGGCCGCGGCTTCGGGCGTCCGCACCCCGGCGGCTTCGGCGTCCCGCACCGCCATCCCGGCCCTCACCTTCCCATCTTCCCCCACCGGCCGCACGGGGGACACGGCCCGCGCCCGGGCCACCATCCCCACCGCGGGCCCGGCGGCCATCCCGGCGGCCACCCGCATCACGGCGGCCATCACCCGCACCGTCGTCGCTGAGGGTTACCCGCCCGGGCGCTTGCCCGACCGGCGCCGCCCGGCCTACGACACGGCATCGCGGGGGTGACCCCGCGGCGCCGAGCCGGAGGGCCCATGGTTTACGAGATGCGTGTCTACACCTGCGTTCCCGGCCGTCTGCCGGACCTGCTGAAACGCTTCCAGACGATCACGCTGCCGATGTGGGACACGCACGGCATCCGGCAGGCGGGGTTCTGGACCACGCTGGTGGGCCCGTCGAGCCACGCGCTCACCTACCTGCTGGCCTGGGAATCGCTGGCCGAGCGCGAGGCGAAGTGGACGGCCTTCCAAACCTCCCCCGCCTGGCTGGACGCGCGCGCCGAAACCGAGAAGAACGGCCCGATCGTCGCCGACATCGCCAATTCCTTCCTGCAGCCCACCGCCTTCTCGTCGGTGACGTAGACAGGCGCACCGGAAGGCACGCCGTTTGCAGCGGGGTGAGGAGTCGCGCGGGCGCTGGCGGGACCGGGGAAGGCCGATGACGAGGTTCGACGCGGATCTGCGGCGCCTGCTGGACGTCCTCGTCCGCCTCGCGCTCGCCCCCGACGCCGCGCAGGCGATTGGCTGGCGCGCCGAGGCGGGACGCGCCCAGGCCGCCCTCGCCGCCGTACCCGAAGCCGCCCGTCCGGCGGTGGGCCCCAGGCTCGACGGGCTGTGGACCCTCGCGGTGCGCGACGCCGAAAGCGACCCGGCGGTGCGGGACGGCGAAACCGTCAACCCGGTGCTGCCCGTCGCCTGCCCGTTCGACGTGGAAGCCCTGGCGGCGCCCGGCTTCGACCTGGAGGGCGCCGCAGCCCAGATCCGTGCCACAGCGTCCTTCGGCTGAACCGCCTCCGCGGGACGCCGCCCAGCGAGACCTCCCTATGACCGCACCCCTCCTTCTTACCCGCGACGAACCCTACCGGCGGGGCGAGACGGCCCTGCTGCTCGTCGACATGCAGCGCGTGTGGCTGGAGCCGGGCCTCGACCCGCACCCGCCCGGGGAGGCCTTCTACGACGCGGTCCGCACGCGGACGGTCCCGCAGGCGCGCCGCCTGCTCGCGGCGGCGCGGGGCGCGGGCGTGGAGGTGATCCACACGGTGATCCGCAGCCTCACCGCCGACGGGCGCGACCGCTCGCTCGACCACAAGCTGACCCCCGTCCACGTGGCGCCGGGCGACCCCGCGGGCGACGTCGTCCCCGAGCTCGCCCCGCTCGCCGACGAGATCGTGCTGCCGAAGACGTCCTCGGGCGTCTTCAACTCGACGATCCTGGACTACGTGCTGCGCAACCTCGGCACCCGGACGCTGATCGTGGCGGGCGTGATGACCGACCAGTGCGTCGACATGGCGGTGCGCGACGGCGCCGACCGCGGCTACCTCGTGACCTGCGTGGCCGACGCCTGCATGGCCGCCACCGCCGAGCGGCACGCGGGTGCGCTCGGGGCCTTCGGGGGCTATTGCTGGACGGCCGACACCGATGTCGTGGCGGCCCGCCTCGACCGGCTCGCCGCGGGGTAGGGGACACGCCAGGTCGCGTTCTTCCCGAGGTGGCGGCCGGATCCGGGTCCACCCTCGCAGGGGTGGTGGTCTGTCCCGGATGTGGCGCCGGCCTCCAAAGCGTCCCACTTGCTTCACCTATCTTCACCTTGCGCCCGACCGCGCGACACTTTCGCCCGCTAGGGTTCGTCCGTGCCGACAGCGGTCGGGCTTCATGGGACAACGACGATGAGCATGGCGAATGAGGCGGGCGGGACCCCGGGGCCGGTCCCGGTGAGGCGCCGGACGGCCCGACCGTGGCTTCTGGCTGTTTGCGCGCTGATCGGTGGCGCGGTCGGCGGGACGGGCGGGTTCGCGCTCGCGGCCGGCCCCTGGGGGGGCGGCTGGCACCGCGGCTTCAACCTGGAGCGCGCCCAGGCGATGGTGCTGCGCGCCCTCGACGGCGTGGGCGCCAGCACCGCGCAGGAGGCCAAGGTGCACGACATCCTCGCGACCACCTTCGCCACCGTCGGGCAGGACGGCGACGACCGCCGCGCCGCGGGAAAGCAGATGCTCGATCTCCTGCGCGCGCCCACGGTCGACCGCGCCGCGGTCGAGCGGCTGCGCGCCGATCAGGTCGCCATCCTCGACGCGCGGTCCAAGACGATCGTCGCGGCCCTGCTCGACGCGGCCGACCAGCTCACGCCCGCCCAGCGAGGTCAGCTCGCCGACCGGGTGGCCGCGATGATGCAGCACCGCCGCGAGATGATGGACCGGGGCGGCCCGCCGCCGCGGGACGGCGGTCCCGGCGAGACCCGCCCCGGCGAGCCCGACGGCGGCCCCGGCAAGGGCTGAGGCGATCCGGCATGACGGAACGGCTCCTCGTCATCGACGACGACCTGCGGCTCGCCGCCATGGTGGCCGATTACCTGTCGGCGGCGGGCTTCGCGGTGGAGCGCCGGGCGACCGGCCTCGACGGCCTCGAGGCGCTCGCCAGGCAGACGTTCGACGCCGTGGTTCTCGACGTCATGCTGCCCGACCGCGACGGGTTCGAGGTGTGCCGCCAGATCCGCGCCGCCTCGGAGATCCCCGTCCTGATGCTGACCGCGCGGGGCGAGGACACCGACCGGATCGTGGGTCTCGAGATCGGCGCCGACGATTACCTGCCCAAACCCTTCAACCCGCGCGAACTGCTGGCACGCCTGCGCGCCATCCTCCGCCGGCGGAGGGCGCCCGCACGGCCCGACGCCGGCCTGCGGTTCGGGCGGCTCACCATCGACCGCGACTCGCGCACCGTGCGCGTGGACGGCGAAGCGCGGACGCTGACGAGCTACCAGTTCGACCTCCTGGTGGCGCTGGCCGAAAACGCGGGCCGGGTGCTCAACCGCGAGCGGCTGCTCGACCTCGTCAAGGGCGAGGAGCTGGAAGCCTTCGACCGCTCCATCGACGTCCACGTGTCGCGCCTGCGGGCCCTGCTGGAGGACGATCCCCGGCACCCGCGCCGCATCATCACCGTGCGCGGCAGCGGCTACGTGTTCGCCAAGACGCAGGACCCGTGAAGCCATGACGGTCATCCGGCGCCGGCTGTTCTGGAGGATCTACCTCACGCTGCTCTGCAGCCTCGTGGTGGTGGCCATCCTCATGGGCGGGCTGTGGTGGCTTCTGGGCGAAACGCCGCGCGACCACTGGGGCGCGTTCCATCTCGCCCTGACGGACGAGTTGATGGCGCCCCAGACGTCGGGCGACGTGGTGCAGGGGGCCGTCCGACGGCTCGGCGAAACGGCGGGCGCCGACGTGTCCCTTTACGGCCCCGACGGGGTGCTGATCGCCGCGCGCGGTGCGCCGGCCGGCCCACCGGACGATCAGGCCCGCTGGGGACGCCCGCTCCTGCGGCTCGACCTGCCCGGCGGCCGCACGGCGCTGGTGCATTTCACGCCGCCGGCCGGCCGCCGCGCGATGGCCATCCTCTTCGCCATGCTGATCGTCGCGGGCGGCGTGGGGCTCGCGGCCTTTCCCATGACGGCCCGCCTGACGCGGCGGCTTGAGGGCCTGCGCGCCGGCATGGCGCGCTGGGGCGGGGGCGACGTCGCGGCCCGCGTCGACGGTCGCGGCAGCGACGAGGTCGCCTCCGTGGCGCGCACCTTCAACGCGGCGGCCGAACGCATCGCCGTGCTGCTCGCCTCGCAGCGGGCGCTGCTCGCCAACGCGAGCCACGAACTGCGCTCGCCGCTGGCCCGGCTGCGGCTGGCCGTCGACCTGTGGCAGACGCGGCCCGACGGACCCGGACGCGACGAGATCGTCCGCAACCTGTTCGAACTCGACGAACTGGTCGACGAGATCCTGCTGTCGAGCCGCCTGGAACACCCGAGTTCGACGCTGGGCCACGTCGACTTGGTGGACCTGCTCGGCCTCGCGGCCGAGGAGGCGGCCCGCGTCGGTGCCCGGCTCGACGGCGAGCCGGTCGAGGTGGCGGGCAACGAGATGCTGCTCCGCCGGCTGATCCGCAACTTGCTGGAGAACGGCGTCAAGCACGGCCGGCCGCCGGTCCGCGTCACCGTGCTCGCGCACGGCCGCGAGGCCCGCGTGAGCGTGGCGGACGACGGCTGCGGCATCCCCCCGGACGAGCGCGACCGGGTGTTCGAGCCCTTCTACCGGCCCGCCGGGCGCGGGGAGAGCGGCGGCGGCTGGGGTCTCGGCCTGTCGCTGGTCCGCCAGATCGCGGCCCGTCACGGCGGCCGGGTCACCTGCGAGGAGGGCGAAGCGGGCCGCGGCAGCCGTTTCGTCGTTTGCCTGCCGTTCGAGGCACGGCAGGACGGCGGCCCGGCTTCGCGGGCCGGGAGCCCTCCCGTGCCGCAGGCCGGCCCGGTGCGCTCCAGGACCAGCGCGTGAGCGGGACGGTGCCGCGCCTGTCTCCGTCCGGCGCCGGCCTGCGGACCAGGGACGTGGTCGTCATGGTCCTGGTGGTCGCGGCGGTTCTCGCCATCCTGGCTCTCGGCCTGTCGGCCGCCGAAGGATTGGAGGCCGGCCGCGCGCGCGCCCTGCCGGACGCCGCACCCGTTGCCCCCGCCACCGCCGTCGATGCGGGCCGGCTCGTCGGCCGCTGGCGCAACCGCAAGGACGGCACCTGGCTCATCGTGACCGCCAAGGGCGAGGTGTGGTCGGACAGCGGCCGCATGCAGGGACGTTTGCTGCCGAAGCCCGGCAGCGCAGACGTCGTGTTCGGCGACGGACGGTTCGCGTGCCGCTACGCCGTGACGTTCCAGGACGACCGCACCGCCGAGTGGCACCTGGTCGACGGGACGCCGGGAACACCGTGCCCGAGCGGCCTGTTCACCCGGCCTCTGGCCCTCTGAGGTCCGTCGTGCCCGCGGAAGGACACGCGGACTTCACAGAACTTCACGCCCGCCCCGCACCGCGGAAACGTCGCGCCGGTACCGTCAAGCTCGACACTTTCGCTCCGGGAGAGACCCCATGACGATCGACGCTCCGAGCCTGCTTTTCGCCGCCGCGATGCTCGTGCTTCCGGCCGCGGCCGTGCTGTCCGGCTACCGGGGCGACAGGCGTCGGCCCGCTCCGCCGCGACGGTAGCGCGCGATAAGGAATTATAATCTATTTCGTCCACGCTGCTCGCATGGACTTCACGAAGACCACCGGTGGATTTGGACGGCAGGGAACGGGGACCGCGGGGCGCGGCTTGCTCTGGGTGACGACCGCGATCCTGTGCGTGCTGCTGGCCTGGCTCGGCTGGACCGGCAAGAACATGCGCGACGAGATGCGCGTCGCGGCCCAGAAGGCGGTGCGCGTGGCCGAGCTGCGCGGCACGATCGCCTACCTCGACGAGTGGCTCACCATGTCGGCGCAGATGGCGTCCGTCACGGGCGATCACCGCTGGGCCGAGCGCTACGACGAGGGGGCCCCCAAGCTCGACGCGGCGATCGACGAGGCCGCCAACCTCGCCACGCCCGAGGTCAGGGCGGCGCTGGCCTATACCACGAATGAAGCTCACCGCGACCTCGTCACCATGGAGCGCCGCGCCCTCGCGCTCGCCGCCGCCGGCGACCTCGCGACGGGGCAGGCCCTGTTGAACGGCCCCGAGTTCGGCTACCTCAAATCCGTCTACGCCACGGGTCTCGACGTGTTCGGTCAGGACCTGAAGATGACCGCCGACGCGAGCGCCGCCGATCTCGGCAACCGCGCCTGGACAAGGATCGCGGGCTTCGCCCTGGGTGCGATCGCGCTGGTGGCGGCCCTGCTGTCCGCCTGGGGCCACGTGCGCCTGAAACGGGCCGCGAGCCGCACCGCCGTCGCGGCCCGGACCGACCTGCTCACCGGGCTCCCCAACCGGCGCGGGTTCTACGAGGACCTGACCGCGTCGCTCGATGCCGACCCGGCCTGCGAAGGGCACGCCCTGCTGTCGATCGACCTCGACCGCTTCAAGGTCGCGAACGAAGCCTACGGGGCTCCGGCCGGCGACCAGCTGCTTGAAATGGTCACGGCCCGGCTGCGCGGGCTGATCCGTCCCGGCGACCTGATCGCGCGACTGGGCGGCGACGAGTTCGCGGTGGTGATCCGCCTGGAAGCCGCCGAGGTCCGCGGCGCCGCCGCGGGGCCGACCTCGCTCGCCGAGCGTATCGTGGGTGGCCTGGCCCAGCCGTTCGCGCTGCCCCAGGGGACGGCCGTCCAGATCGGGGCCAGCATCGGCCTGGCCTTCGCGCAGCCGGGCGACCGGGACCTCGGCGCTCTCATGCAGCGGGCCGACGTCGCCCTGTCCAAGGCCAAGGCGGACGGTCGCGGCCGCTACCGTGTCTTCCAACCCGGCATGGATGCCATCGGCCGGTCGCGGGCGCTGCTCGAAGGGGAACTCCGCCAAGCCATCGCCGCCGACGCCATCGTGCCCTATTTTCAGCCCCTGGTCGGGCTGGGGTCCGATCGGCTGATCGGCTTCGAAATGCTGGCCCGCTGGCCGCACCCGGTCCGCGGCATGGTGTCCCCGGCGGAATTCATTCCGGTCGCCGAAGAGCTCGGTCTGATCGGCCCCATGACGGAAGCGCTGCTGCGCCGGGCCTGCCGCGCGGCCGCGAACTGGCCGGACCACGTGACGGTCGCCTGCAACGTGTCGCCCCTCCAGCTGCGCGACCCCGACCTGCCGGGCATGATCGCCGCGATCCTGAGCGAAACCGGCTTCCCGGCTCGCCGCCTGGAGATCGAGGTCACGGAAAGCGCGCTGGTGGGCGACCTCGCCCTCGCCCGCTCGCTGCTCGATCAGCTCAAGGTGCTCGGGGTGCGGCTCGCGCTGGACGACTTCGGCACGGGGTATTCCAGCCTGCGGCACCTGCAGCTCCTCCCCTTCGACAAGCTCAAGATCGACGCGAGCTTCGTGGGTGCGATGGGCAAGGACGCGGAAAGCGGCAAGATCGTTTCCGCCGTCGTGGGACTCGGTCACAGCCTGGGGCTGTCCACCGTGGCCGAAGGCGTGGAAACCGCGGAGAGTGCGGCCCTGCTGCGCGCCATGGGCTGCGACATCGGCCAGGGCTGGCTGTTCGGCCGTCCGATGCCCGCGGACGCGGCCGGGCGCCTGTTCGAGCGGGAAGAGGAGCGAGGCCCGACGTCCCTGGTGGCCTGAGGTCACCCCGCGGCGGCGGTCGCTCGAAGCCTGCGCCTGTCCCGTCGCCACCGTGCCGCCTTGGCGAGCGCGCGCGACAATTGCTCGAGCGAATAGGGCTTGTGCAGCAGGTCGAAGCCGAACGTGCCGTTGCGCGCCAGCACCTCGCTGTAGCCGCTCGTCAGCACGACGGGAAGGTCGGCGTAGCGGCGGCGGACCTCCTGGCCGAGTTCGATGCCGCCCATGCCGGGCATGACGACGTCGGAGAACACCACGTCGAAGCGTTCGGGGTCGCGGTCGAGTTCGGCCAGGGCCTCGTGGCCGTTGCCGGTCAGCACGAACGCGTAGCCGAGCTCGGCCAGCGCCTCGGTCGCCGCGGCGCCCACCGCCGGGTCGTCCTCCACCACCAGGGCGAAGCTCCCCTGCAGGTCCGGCGCCGCGCTCTCCGGCGCGGCCGCGACCGCGGAGCGCGCCGGGGCCGCGACGCGCGGCAGGTAAAGCGTGAACGTCGTGCCCCGGCCCGGCTCGCTGTCCACCACGATCTCGCCGCCAGATTGCCGGACGAAGCCGAACGCCTGGCTCAGGCCGAGCCCCGTCCCCTCGCCCTTCGGCTTGGTGGTGAAGAACGGCTCGAAGATGGCGTCGAGCTGGTCGGCCGGGATGCCCACGCCCGTGTCGATGACCGACACGGCGACGTGGGCGCCCGGCAGGGCGGGTCGGCCATCCCGCGCCGGGACGGCATCGACGGGTTCGGCCGCCACGATCAGGCGGCCCTGGCCACCCATGGCGTCGCGGGCGTTGACGGCGAGGTTGACCAGGCACACGTCGAACTGGCTCGGGTCTGCGTCGACGTGGAGCGGTCCGCCCTTCTGGCGGATCTCGACCGTGATGCGGGGCCCCACCAGCGTGCGGACCATGTCGACCACGCCGCCGACGCCCGCCGTCACGTCGAACACTTCGGGCTTGAGCGCCTGGCGCCGCGCGAAGGCGAGGAGCTGTCCGGTCAGTCGCGTGGCGCGCTCGGTCGTGTCCGCGATCGCCGCCACGTAGCGCTCACGGCGCGCTTCCGGCAGGCCGGGACGGCGCAGCAGGTCCACGGACGCGCGCAGGACGGTGAGCAGGTTGTTGAAGTCGTGCGCGATGCCGCCCGTCAGCCGGCCGATCGCCTCCATCTTCTGCGCCTGGCGCAGCTGCGCTTCGGCGGCCTCACGCCGGTTCATCTCGGCCCGCACCTGGGCCAGCGCGTCCCGCTCGCGGCGGGCGCCCCTGAGTGTCGCCAGCGTGACGAGCACGAGCGCGGCCGCGGCGGGTACCCCGACCGCGAGCGCGCGCAGCATCCCGAAAGCCCATTCCGCCCGGATGATGGCGGTGGAGCGGCCCGCCACGATGTAGACCGGGTGGCCCGGCACCTTGCGGAACGCGTAAAGGCGTTCCGGCGCGCCCTTCTCGGACACCGACTGGCCCGTGTAGAGGCCCTTGTCCGGGCTGATCCGCAGCGCCGCGAAGAAAGGGTTGGACTGGGGCATCATCGGCAGCGCGCCCGCGGGCGCGGGATAGCGGGCCAGGACTTGCCCGTCCTCCCTGATCATGGTCACGATCCGGCCTTCGGGGCTCTGGCCGATCTCGCTCACCAGGGTCGCGTAGAACCCCTGGAGGAAAGCGGGGGCCGCCGCGATGTCGATGACGCCCGCGAAGGCGCCGTCCGCGTCCTTGCGCGCGCGGCCCCAGCCGAAGAAGGCCTTGCCGGTGATCCGGCTCTCCTGGACGCGGCTGATGAACGTCCGGGCCTGCCCGTCCCGTAGCGCCGCGAAATAGTCCCGGTCGGAGAAGTCGGTCGCCCGGTTGACGGGGCTGGCCTCGGTGGCGGCCAGCAGGTGGCCGGTGCCGTCGAGCACGATCAGCGAGGCGATCTGCGGCAGGTCGGCCACCATGGCCCTGAATTGCCGGCTGAAATGGTCCTCGGCCTGAAGGACGGCGTCGGTGTCGAGCGTGCCCAGGAGGTCCGACACGCGGTCGGCCACCAGTTCGTAACTGTCGAACACCTTCGCGGCGTGCTCGCGGGCGACCTCGGTGGTCCAGGTCAGCTCGTGCCGGGCGTCGATGAAGGCGGCCTGGTAGGTGAACCAGCCCACGGCGGCCAGCAGCAGGACGGGAAGCGCGACCGAGGCCACCAGGAGCCAGCGGAGGAGTTCGACGGCCTGCGGCCTCCTGACCATCGCGCGGGGGGACTTTCCCAAACGAGCAAGCTGATTCGCCGCAGCATGCCCGAGCCCAAGCTTCGCGACAACTGCGTGCCGCGACGGACCCCTAGGGTCCGGACTCACCCCGTCGAGCAGTGAGGTTCCGCCCGCGAGCCAAGGCAGGCGCTCCGCCCAAGCGTTCAGGTCGCGGCAAATCCTAGACGCTCCGCCTCGCGCCAGCGCTCCCACCGCCGCCGCAGATCGCTTCGACGATCCGCATAGGGTTCATTCAAGACTTCCACGACGAGGATCCGGTCGGTGCGGAAGTGGCGGAAATCTTTCCGCAGTTCGCACCAACCGATCAGAAGACAATGTGTTTCGGCGTAGCCGAGGATGATGGGCCAGACTGTTCGTTCGGTGACATCGCCCGCCTCGGCTCGGTAGCGGAGCCGAAGCTTGCGACCCTCGCGGATCGCCGACCTCAGTGGCCGCATCTCGATGGTGCCGGTCGGCAGCTTGTCCAGTGGCTTCGCCGCCACGCTCGGTTCGACGATGAAGGGGCGCAGATGCTCCGGCACGACGGAGGCGATTTTGGCGACCACGTCGCGGGCGGCGCTGGCGAGGAGCGGATCGGGAAGTCTGGCGACCAGCTGCGCGCCCAGCACGACGGCTTCGATTTCCTCGGGCGCGAGCATCAAAGGCGGCATGTCGAAGCCGGTCTCGAGCACATACCCCAGCCCGGCTTCGCCTTCGATGGGGACGCGCTGGCCGATCAGATCGGCCATGTCCCGGTACACCGTACGCGTCGACACCTCCAGTTCGTCGGCGAGCGCGGCGGCCGTGACCGGATGGCGCGATCGGCGGAGGATTTGAATGATTTGGAAAAGGCGGTCGGCGCGACGCATTTCGGCGATGA
>CAXTFJ010000099.1:0-17301 GCA_964243405.1 uncultured Lichenihabitans sp.
AACTCTCGACCTCTCCCTTACCAAGGGAGTGCTCTACCACTGAGCTACGGCAGCCGACCACGGCGCGATCCGACCCAGATCGCTCGCGACGCTAGTGCCATAGCGTCGGGCCGGATGCAAGACGGGGCGATCCGTTGGGCAGCAGGGTGGCCCGGCGAGGTCGACAGCGTCTTGCTTCGAGCGTCAGGCGGGCGGGAAGCCGCCTTCCAGCGCGGTGGTGGCGAGCGGCTCGCGACCGTTGGGTTGTTCGCGGGCCTGCAGGCCTTCGGGCAGCACGGACTTGTCGCCCGGGCGGCCCACCGCGATCATCGCCTCCACGCGGTAGCCCTGCGGGACGTTGAGCTCCGCGAAGGCCCGGTCCATGTCGAACCCCACCATCCCGTGCGCCTGGAGTCCCATCTTCGTGGCCTGCAGCGCGAGGCTCATCCAGGCCGCGCCCGCGTCGAACGAATGGCTGTGCGAGGGCACCGGCTTGTCCTGGCCGGGCGGCAGCATCAGCGAGTTCGACACGATCACCACGATCAGCCCCGCCCGCTCCGCCCAGGAGCGGTTGAAGGGCACCAGCAGGTCGAGGAACTTGTCCCAGTGCGGCGTGCCCCGCTTGGCGTAGAGCAGGCGCGCGGGCTGGGAGTTGTAGGAGGACGGCGCCCAGCGCGCGGCCTCCAGCAGGGTCATCACGTCGCCATCCGACAGCGGCTGGTCGTCGTAGGCGCGGGGCGACCAGCGGTCGAGGAAGATCGGGTCGATCGGGTAGTCCGACGTGCGTTGGTTGGCGGCGGTCATCGGGCGGGGTCCTGACGCAAGGGTTTGGGGCCGGGTCTGTCGCGCCACTTAAGCGCGGCGGGCGCGCAGGTTCAACGGGGTGGCTCCCAGGCTCGTACCAGGTCGAGCGTCAGGAACACGCTGTTGGGATCGTCAGCATAGGCGTCGAAGGGCGGGCTGTCGACGAAACCGTGGCGCCGGTAGAAGGCGCGGGCGGGCCGGAAATAATCCCACGACCCCGTTTCGAGGCTGAGGCGCGACAGGCCGCTGTCCCGCGCCGTCGCGATGATGTGGCGCAGCATCGCGCTCCCCACGCCCCGGCCCCGTGCCGCTTGGGCGGTGTGCATGGACTTCACCTCGCCGAGGTCGGGCGACAGTCGCTTCAGGGCGCCGACGCCCAGAAGGACGGCACCGTCCCACACGGCCCAGACGTCGATGGCGGTGGCGCGCAGGCCGTCGAGGTCGAGGGCGTGCGCGCTGCCTGGCGCGGTGGCGGCGCGCGCGGTGGCGAGGTGGACGCGCAGCAGGTCGGCGACGCGGGGATCGTCCAGGTCGGCGGTCTCGATCCGCATCGGCGATCCGTTATCTCGACTCAAGACGCGGCGCGGACCGCGATCTCTTCGAGCATCTCGGCTTCCGGCACCATCGCGCTCCCGGCGACGTGCAGTCGCTCGGGGGTGCCGTCGGGGCCAGAAACACGCGAGACTGGCTCGCCGTGGCCGCCGAACCCGGTCGCGAGCGTGATCCGGCCTTCGGTCGGGCTCGACACCTCGATCTCCGCGGCATCCGTGAACGGCGCGAGCAGGTCGGGGGTTGCGACCAGCACCCGGTCGCCCATCGGCACCAGGTCGATGGCGCGCCAAATGGTCCACCAGCGGCCGCTCCATCCCGCGACCGCGGGCCGCGGCGCACCGTGACGGCTGAACCGGTGCATGATGCCCAGCACGCCCTCCGCCCACGGATTGGCGAAGCCGTCGATGGCGTTGGTGACGACCGACACGGTGACGCCCCATTCGGGCACCGCGAGGGTCCGGCTGATGAAGCCCGGAAAGGCACCGCCGTGGCCGAACCAGTCGTGGCCGTCGAGGCTGCCCGCCATGGTGCCGAGCCCGTAGTGCAGGTCCTGCGTGGAATGCGGCAGCCGCCAGTGCCGCCGCACCATCTCCCGGCGGCTCGCGACCGAGAGCACGCTGCGCGGCGCGGCCGGGTCCAGGCTGCCGAAGAAGCGCGCGAGGTCGCACGCCGTGCTCACGAAGCCGGTCGCGGCCGCGAGCGCCGCGGTGGGGTTGCGGCCGGGGATCGGAAAGCGCCGTCCCGCGGGCAAGAGGCCGCCGTGCCCTGCGGCGAACGGCGTACCCTCGGGCAGCGGTGTATCCGACGCGGTGTCGGCGAGGCCGGACGGCGCCACGATTGTGCGGCCGATCCAGGTTCCGTAAGGCTCGCCCGTGACCGCCTCGATCACGAGACCCAGCAAGCCGAAACCGAGGTTGGAATATTTGAACCGGGTGTTGGCCTCGATCGTCGGCGGTTCGCCCAGTTCGGTGCGCAGGGCGGGCTCATCGAAAAATGGGTGCCGGTCCAGCCAGTGCGGCGCGTCGCGACCGTCGCGCATGAGCCCGGCGGTGTGGGTCAGCAGCTGCGCGAGGGTGGCGGACCCGGTGGCGGCATCGAGCCCCGCGACGTGGCGGCCCACGGGGTCGTCGAAGTGCAGGCGGCCGTCCTCGCGCAGCTTCAGGATGCCCGCGGCCGTGAACGTCTTGGAATGCGAGGCGACGCGGAAGCGGTGCCGCGGCGTGAGCGCCTCCCCCGTCCGCAGGTCGGCGACCCCGAAGGCCCGCTCGGCCACCAGCTCGCCGTGCCGGGCGACGGCCAGCACGCAGCCGGGGAGCTGGGTGGCGCGCACCTGGTAGCCGATCCAGCGTTCGGCGTAGGAGACCGCGTCGGCGAGCCAGTCGAGCATGCGTCCTCCTCCGGGGCGACATCATCCTGCGGCGACACCGGCCGGCGCTTCAAGCCCATGAAGGGTCGGATACACCCCTGAACCGGGCGCGATGCCGCACGATCAGCGCAGCACGTCCTTGGCCAGCATGCAGTGGATACCCTTGATGACGTTGACGGTCTGCGTCACGCGCAGATCGGCCGCCAGGCTGCACAGGGTGTAGGCGTCTTCGGGCGACAGCACGCGCACCTCGCCGATCCAGCGGATCATGTCGCGCAGCGCCTGCTTGACGGCGTCGTCCAGGTCCTCGTCGAAGCCCATGGTGATGTAGTGGGTGGGCGTTTCGGCGCGCGGCGCTGGAAGTGGGCGGCCCTTGTGCAGCGTGAGGCGGAACGTGCCGGTCAGCGCGGTCTCCACCGCCGTGATCGACACCTCGCCGTCGCCCTGCACGGCGTGGCCGTCGCCCACCGAGAACAGCGCGCCGGGGGCGAACACCGGGAACAGGACCGTGGTGCCCGTCCCCAGTTCCTTGTTGTCCATGTTGCCCCCGAAGGCGCGCGGCATCACCGTGGTGACGCGGCCCCAGTTGGGCGGCGGCGCCGTCCCCATCACGCCGAAGAAGGGCTTCGTCGCGAGCGTGCCGCCCCACGGCAGGGTCACGGTGCTGGCGTCCGCGTCGAGCGGCAGGTGGTTCATCACGGCGTGCTGGAAGTCCTCCGGCAGGGTGCCGAGCAGGGGGATGATGAGGGTATAGCCCCAGGCCTGCCGCAGGCGGACATCGAGGATATCGACCTGGAGCACGTCGCCGGGCTCGGCGCCCTCGACCGCGACGGGCCCCGTCAGCAGGTGCGGGCCGGGGCCGCGCTCGGCGCCCGCCAACACCGCCCGGTGCTCGGGCAGGATGGGGAACGACGGGTCGCGGGGAAGGACGTCCTCGCCGCCCGACACCGTGTGGATCGTCACGATGCCCCCGGACGGCACGGTCAGAACGGGCGGCGTGGCGGCGTCGAAGAAGCCCCACTTCACGGTGTCCGGCGTGGCGGACAGGGTCACGGGCTGCGGGTCGTCGGTCATGTGCGGGTCTCCCGGGCCGCAGGGCTGCAAGCGGTGGGCCAGGACGGCTGGACCGATTCCTGCTTGGCACTCCCATGCTGCGGGGCCGACCCGTTCGCCCATCAAGACGGAGGCCAGACCATGAGCGCCAATCCCGCGACCGCCCCGTCCTTCGACCTCGACGCGCTGACGGTCGAGGCCGTCCAGCAGGGATTCGCGAGCGGCGCCTTCACGGCCGAGAGCCTGGCGAAGGCGTGCCTGCAGCGCATCGAGGCCCTCGACGGGCGCCTCAACGCCTTCGTGTTCCTGAACCCCGCCGCGTTGGACGACGCCCGCGCGATCGACCGCAGGCGCGCGGCGGGCGAGACGCTCGGGCCGCTCGCGGGCGTGCCGGTGGTCATCAAGGATCCGATGGACATGGTGGGCTTCCCCACCACGGCGGGCTGGGCGCTGCTGCACGGTGGCAGCGGCGGCGTGGACCTCATGCCCGGCACGGACTCGCCCGTGGTGGCCCGCATGCGCGCGGCCGGCACCGTGATGCTGGGCAAGACCAACGTGCCGGTCCTGAGCCATTCGGGCACCAACGCCAACGACAGCTGGGCGGGGCCGACGCTCAACGCCGTGGTCCCAGACCGCGCGCCTGGCGCCAGCTCCGCGGGAACCGCCACGGCGGTGGCGGCCGGCATGGCGGTGCTGGGCCTGGCGGAGGAAACGGGCGGCTCCATCCAGAACCCGGCCTCCGCCCAGGGGCTCGTGGGCATCAAGCCCACCTTCGCGCTTGTGCCCAACGCGGGCGTGGTGCCGCTCTCGGGCCTGCGCGACGTGGTGGGGCCGATCGCGCGCTGCGTGCGCGACGCGGCGCTCTGCCTCGACGTGCTCGCGGGCTACACGGCGGAAGACCCCAAGACGATCGCGGGCGTGGGCCGGCGGCCGCAAGGCGGCTACGCGGCCGGGCTCGATCCGGACGCGCTGCGCGGCAAGCGCCTCGGCCTGTACGGGCCCGGCTGGCGCGACCAGCCGCTGTCGGCCGAGGCAGCAGAGCTCTACGCCCGCGCGCGGGGCGAGTTGGAGGCGCGCGGTGCCGTGCTCGTGGAAGACCCTTTCGCGAACAGCGGCTTCGCGGAGCTGCGCGTCGCCACGGGACCGATCGGCTTCGACGCGCGCGGGCTGGAGTCGATCCCCTACGACGTGCATTGCTACCTGCAGCGGCTAGGGCCGGATGCCGCCCTGAAAACCTTCGCGGAGTTCGCCCGCGCCACCGCGAGCGAGGACGTGTTCGCGCCCGGCGGCCGGCTCCGGCACCTGTTCGAGCTGCCGCAGTTCGCGGCCTGCCTGGAGAACCCGACGCGACCGCCGGACCTGTCCGACTTCATCGCGGCGCGGGAAGCCTACCTCGCGCTGTTCGATGCCGTGGTGGCGCGCGAACGGCTGGACGCGCTGGTGTTTCCGCAGATGCGCAACGACCTCCCGCCCCTGCACGGCCCCGACCCCATCGCGGAAACCACGGTCAGCGAGATCAACATCGCGGGCCTGCCGGGCGTGACGGTGCCGGCGGGCTTCTACGCCTCCGGCTCGCCCTTCAACCTGATCTTCGTGGGGCCGCAGTGGAGCGAGGCGGGGCTGCTCGGCCTGGCCTACGCCTACGAGCAGGCGACCGGGCACCACCGCACCCCGGCGCTGGGCCTGGGTTAGTTCATCGTAGAGACGATCAGCTTTGCCGCATCAAGGTCTGAGAGGAGGTAGAAAGGGCAATCAGCTGCGATGCCGGAAGCAGACGTTTGAAATCGCAGTCCCACTCGAGGTGGCTAGTTTTGAAATGATAGGTCTAGCTCGTCTGGACCTTCGACGTTGTGCCGCCTAGCGCGCGATGAACATCGTCTCATCGGCTCGCATATCGTTCACGACGGCCCGCTTCACGCCCTCCGGAACGGTCAAGGCGTCGAGGTCGAAGGTCCCAAGTCTTCCTAGCGCCTCTCGAATGTCGATCTTAGTCCCGAGAAAGTCCAAGACGACCCGCGCGGCGCCGATCGAACGGGCCGACCCGTGGCTCACGCCGAGGGTCAATCCGTTGAGACGTTTGAGCAGCCTTCCTTTCGGATAGAGGATCATGGTCGACAGCTCGCGCGCCGTGCCGCGGTGGTGGTCGATGACCATCAGCCGGTCGCCCAGCTGGCCAACGATGCCTCGGTAGGTGATGAACCGCAGCGCGGCGTCACCTGCCTCGTCCTCTCCCAGATAGCGCTGCTTGACGGACGAAACCAGCACATCCTTGTCGTAGTACCAGTGCGCAAGCTCGCGCTTGATCCGCCTTCCCCCGAGGTAGGTGTAGAAGTACTTGAAATAGAATCCTTGATACTCGGAGAGGACCCCAGCACTCGGGCCGCACACCGCTCGCAGGAGGCTCGCTTGGCGGTGGGACGGAGCGAGCGTGTCCTGCGCCGCGGTTCGCCGCTTGAACGAGGCCGCGAAGGTCGTGTGCGGGGTGAACAGCTCGTCCTCTTCCAACCCGAAGAAGTCGCTGATGACCTTGTGGTTGTGGCGCGAAGGCGTCGCCGAACCCGTCAGGTATCGGTTGAACTGTTGCCGGTTGATCGCCAGGCGACGGCACACCTCCGACACTGACCGGTAGTGGTCGCAGCACAATTGAAGGTTCAGCCGGTACTCCGCCCTGTGCTCGGCAAAGACGAGGCGAAACCGTGTGGCGACGTCGGCCATAGGGACCTCAGCAGCGATAGGGAGCGCGGACAGCGCAAACCCGCAGCAAGAAGAGCAAAAAATCCGCGTGGCTTCAAGCTTGAACCCATGGGACCTTGTCGCGAACCGACGGGATCGACATCCGACCATGAAAACCGTGAAGAAGCTCGCGATGACGGGGCTGGCCTGGATCGTGGCGCTGAGCCTGGCCCTGCCGATCCTCTGGATGGCGGTGACGGCCTTCAAGACGGACCTCGACGCGCTGCAATTCCCGCCCAGGCTCCTGTTCAGGCCGACCCTGGAAAACTTCGCGTCGGCGAGCGGCACGGTTCCCATCCTGCGACCCCTCCTCAACAGCGTCGTCGAATCGAGCGGCGCGACCATGCTGTGCTTCCTGTTCGCCCTCCCGGCCGCCTACGCCCTCGCCTTCCACGGCGGGAGAAGCCGGAAGACGATCCTGCTCGGCATGCTGATGACGCGCTTCATGCCCGGGATCGGCATGCTGCTGCCCATGTACCTGATCTTCAAGGGCCTGGGATTGATCGACACGCAGCTCGGGCTGGTCCTCGTCTACGCCCTTATGAACCTGCCGATCGTGGTGTGGATGCTGTATTCCCACATGTGCGAGATCCCGCGCGCGATCCTCGAAGCCACCCGCATGGATGGCGCGACGGTGACCCAGCAGCTCCGTCACGTGCTGCTCCCGCTCTGCCTCCCGGGGGTCAGCTCGACCGCGCTCCTGTCGGTCGTCCTGTGCTGGAACGAGGCGTTCTGGAGCCTTCAGCTGACCTCGTCCGCCGGCGCTCCCGTCAGTGCCTACGTCGCCACCCTGTCGGGCGACCTGCTGTGGGCGAAGCTTTCCGCGGCGTCCCTGCTGGCGGTCGGGCCCATCCTGCTCGTCGGCTGTTTGACGCAGCGCACCTTCGTCCGCGGGTTGACGTTCGGCGCCGTGCGGTAGCGTCGGTACCGGGCACCTTGCGGGCATGACCGAACCTCGGCCTCGTCTCCCCGCGGCTCGGAACCCAGCTACCGCTCCGGCCTGCGGAGCCGCACGTAGAGCGCGCCCAGGCCGCCGTGCGGCAGGCTCGCCTCCTCGAAACCCAGCACCACGGCGCGCAGGTCGGCGGCGCGCAGCCAGTGCGGCACCATCCGACGCAGCACCCCCGTTTCGCGTCCCAGGGGCGCGCCGTCGAGGTCCACCCGCATCCTTCCCTTGCCGGTCACCACCAGCACGAGGCGGCCGCCGTCCGCCTGGGTGCCGCGCAGGAAGCCGCGCAGCGCCTCGTGCGCCTGCCCCTGGGTGAGCCCGTGCAGGTCGATCACGCCGTCGATCGCGACGCCGCCCCGCACCACCTTCTGGCGGAACCGCTTTTCGAGCGGCACGAGCGGGGGCGCGGCCGGCTGTCGGGGCTGCGACACGGGCGGGGTATAGCTCGGCAGGGCGGGCGGGGGACGCCGCTGCGGCTTGGGGCTGACGGGCGGGGGTGCCGGGGCCGGAGCCGGTCGAAGCACGGGCTCGGGCAGGCTGGCGCCCGGGCGCGGTGTCACCGACTGCGCCACCTTGAGCCAGATCTCGATTTCGGCCGTGGACAGCAGCCGGGTCCGCCTCGCCGTCACGGCCCGTCCCCGGCCAGCGGCCGCGGGCGAAGCAGCACGGCCGTGCCGTGGTGCCGGATGCCGCCCGCCCGACGCCCCGCCGCCTCACCCGCGCCGAAGAACAGGTCGGCCCTCGCCTCCCCCGTGATGGCCGAGCCGGTGTCCTGCGCGATCATCAGCCGGCGGAACGGTTGCGGATCGTCGGACACCCACGGCAGGGTCGCGTCGATCCAGAAGGGGAGGCCGTAGCACCACAGCGTCCGGTCGACGGCGATCGAGCGCAGCGGCGTGAGCGGCACGCCCGCCCCGCCCGTCGGCCCCGCTTGGCCGGCCTCGGGCACGGCCGCGAAGAAGATGTAGGAGGAGTTGCGCGCCATCACGGCGCGCCCGCGCTCGCCCCACTCCTGCCCGGCGTCGCGCAGCCAGGTTTTCAGCCGGTCGAGCGACATGGCGTCGGGCGCGATCGCCCCGTCCTCGACCAGGATGCGGCCGATCGAGGTGTAGGGGCGGCGATTGCGCCCCGCGTAGGTCAGCCGCAGGATCGTCCCGTCGGGGAGGCGGACGCGCGCCGAGCCCTGCACCTGGATCAGGAACACCTCGACCCAGTCGCGCAGCCACACGAGCGGCCGGTAGCGGCCCTCGAGCGCGGCCCGCTCGATCGCGGTGCGGTCCGGGTAGGGCTCGACCGCGTCCAGGTCGTCGGGCCGCGCCAGGATCGGCGCCGCAAAAGCCTCGCTGCGGTCGCGGGCGCCGTCCACCACGGGCTCGTAATAGCCGGTCAGGAAGGCGGGCGCGCCGAGGCGGACGGGAAGGAACCGTCCCTCGAAGAAGGCGCGGGCGTCTTCGAGCCGCGGCGTCGAGGGCAGGTCCAGGGCGGCGCGGGCGACGGCGACGAGGTCAGGCGTGGCCGGCAAGGCGGCTCGCAAAGGTGACTTGGCGGCCACGATGGCCTGCGCGGACGACCTGAAGCAGGCGAATGCCGCGGTTGCGTCGTCCTCGCGCCAGCCCTCCAGCGCCGCGTAGGCGTCAGTCCCTCCGGGCACGGCGAACCGTCACCGGCCCGTTTCTGTGCCGACCAGCTTCCAGTTCGGGTCGCGCGAGCCCACGTCGCGCGCGAAGGTCCACAGGTCGACGATGGCCGAAACACGGTCGGGGCTGCCGTCGATCACGGCCCCGTTCGCGTCGCGCGTCACGCTGATGAGCTTGGTTTCGAAGCGCATGCCGACCTGTTCGGTCCGGCCCTTCATCTGCGCATCCTCGAGGACGGCCCGGTCCAGGCCCACGAAGGTTGTTTCCACCGTTTCGCCACGCGACTCCCGGGCCGCGATGGCGGTCGTGAACCCGTCCAGCACGTCGGCGGCGAGCAGGGGCGCGAGGGCCGCGCGGTCCCCCTTGGCAAAGGCGGTGATGATGTGCTCGTAGGCCACGCGGGCCCCCTCCACGAAGGAACTGGCGGCGAAGTCCGGGTCGGCCCGGCGGATCGCGTCGAGCCCCGTCTCCAGCGGGGAACCCGGTGTCGCGAACCCCTTCCAACGGTCCGGGTCCAGGCCGGCCCGCGCACCGGCGGCGCGTTCGGCCGCACCCGGCAGGGCGACGATCGTGGCGCCGGGCCCCTGGGGGTCGCGCAGCGGCTTGCCGGCCTCGCCGGCCCTGCGCCGCGCGAACGGGTTGGCGGGCGGCCGTTCGTTGCCGGTCCGCGTGCCGAGCACGGAACGCAGCTTCCACACCACGAAGATGGCGAGGATGGCGAACACCACCGTGGAAATGTCCATGGACCCGTTCATCGTGACGTCCGATCGTTGCTCTGCGTAAAAGCCCACGCGTTGCAAAGGCGCGGGCGCGTGCTCATGTTCACGACGGGCGGACCCGTCCTTTCTTTCTATATGAGGGGAAGGCGGGCGCTTATCCACTCCGCCGGTGCCAAGCTTCCGTCGAGGTCCAGGCCCGTGATCCACGTCCGCCGTTTATTGCTGCCGTTTCCGCTGCCGGGCGGCCTGAAGGGCGCCCTGCTCGCCTGGGTCCTGGCCGAGCTGCTCGCCCTGCTGCTCGTGGTCCACCTCGTGGGCTGGGGCGGCGCGGTGCTGATCGGCCTCGCGACGACCGTGCTGGGCATCGTGACGCTTCGCCGCGTGGGCCTGGATGCCACCCGCAACCTGCGCCGCGCGATGGCGGGCGCCGAGCCCCCGAGCGGCGCGCTGCTGGATGGCATGCTGCGGGCGCTGGGCGGACTGCTCCTGGTTGTGCCGGGGTTTCTCGCGAACTTCGCGGGACTGGCGCTGGCCGCGCCCTCCGTGCGGGGCTGGGCGGTGCGGCGGTTCGACGGCGCGGCGGCCCTGACGCCGGCCGTCGTGCGGCGGGGCAAGCCCGTGCCCACCGACGTCATCGACCTTTCGCCCGACGATTGGCGCATCGTCGACCGGCGACGTCCGTAAAACCCTCTTCGAGAGGCCCGCTGCGCAGCGCTCCGCCGCCTTGTTCGCGCCCCGTCTTCCATGCTACCGGCCGCGGGTGAACGCTGGCCGATCCGCCAGTGCGGGAGACTTCTCTAGATGGCCGATGCCAATGGCAACGGAAACGGCGCCGCCGCCGACACGCAGCCCCAGCTCAACGCCCTGGTCCAGTACACCAAGGACCTGTCGTTCGAGAACCCGCACGCCCCCCGCTCGCTCAGCCCGCAGGAGCGCGCGCCCAACATCTCGATCCAGGTCAACGTCAACGCCAAGCAGTTGAGCGAGACGGACTTCGAGGTGGAGCTCAAGCTCGACGGCTCGGCGGGCGAGGGGCAGAACATCCTGTTCAAGTTCGACCTGACCTACGCGGGCGTGTTCCGGGTCCGCAACGTGGCGGCCGACCAGATGCACCCGGTCATCATGATCGAGTGCCCGCGTCTGATGTTCCCCTTCGCGCGCCAGATCGTCGCCGACGCCGTGCGCAACGGCGGCTTCCCCCCGCTCTACGTCGACCCGATCGACTTCGCGGGCCTGTACCAGCAGAAGATGCGGGAGGGTGCGGCCGGCACGCCCCAGCCGGGCGTTCCCGTCGGCTGAGGGCGGTCGTGGCGCTTCAGTGCGCCATGAACACGGGCAGCTCCGACTGGGCCAGGATGTGGCTCGTGGCGCCCCCGAAGATCATCTGGCGCAGGCGGCTCTGGGTGTAGCCGCCCTTGACCACGAGGTCGGCGCCGATCTCCCGCGCCTTGGCGAGGGCCGCCGAGCCCTCGTTGGCGGCGGACTTCGCTTCGGTCGTGGTCGATTCGGCATCGATCCCGTGCCGCTTCAGGGCCGCGGCCAGCAGCGAGCCCGACGGTCCCGTGACGTGGCTGACCTGGATGGTCAGCACCACCACCCGCCGGGCCCGGCGCAGGATGGGCATCGCGAAGGCCACCGTGCGGGCCGTTTCCGAGCTGCGGTTCCAGGCGATCAGCACCGTGTCGCCGATCACGTCGGGCACGCGCGGCGGGGCGATCAGCACCGGCCGCCCACTCTCGAACAGCATGGATTCGAAGGTCGCCTGCCGGGGATCGTGGCCGCCCGAGCCCGGCCGCCCGACCACGCTGAGGTCGTAGACGCGGCCGAGCGCGCCCGCCTCAACGTCGCTCAGGATGGCGCCGTTCCACACCGCCCCGCCCGGGCCGCGCGGGTAACCGGCGCGGTCCACGGCGGTCTCGAAATGGTGGGCGGCCCGGTCGGTCAGCACCTGACGGGTGCGGGCGTCGAACACGGTGGTGCCGATGGAAATGTCCGCCACGACGATGTCGGAGATGTCGGGCGCCACCGGGCGGCCCTCGACGGTGCTCTCGAAGCTGCGGCCGAGCAGCGTCGCGCAGGCCAGCGTCGAGTCGATGCAGGAATGGTCTTCCACGAGCACCAGGATCGATTTCATCGCGCGAACCTCCCCGTTCCCGCCCATCACAGCACACGGGCGCCGCCGCGCAAGGGGCGTTTCACGCGTGGCCGAACGCGACCTTCGTCATCGCGAGCGGAGGGAGGGGGTTTAGGAGGGCCGGCGCGAGCCCGGATTGCTGCGGCGGCTGCGCCGCCTCGCAATAACGCCCCGAGGGAGGACGGGGCGGCAGACTGTCCCCGATCTGGACCTCGACGCCAATTCGGATTAACCCGGTATTCACGGCAAGCTCGGACGTGGCCATTAGGCCGTGTCGGGCGGGAAGCACGGGAGGCGTCATGGGTCGGCGATGGCGGGGTGGAGCACGATCCGTCGTGCCGGGCGTCATAGCGCTCGCGGTCGCCGGCCTGCTGGCCGGCTGCGACCAGATCCCCGAGGCCGGCGTGGGACGCGGCGACATCCGCAACGCCATCGCGCGGGGCCAGCTCGCGAGCCCGCGCGCCGCGACCGTCGCCCTGGTGAGCCTGGAAGGCGCGCCCGCGGCCGTCGACGCCCGGTTCCGGCAGGCGCTCACGGGCGAGGCCGTCAACCGCGAGATCAGCATCACCGACGTGGCCTCGGCCCGCTACCTCGTGCGCGCCTATTTTTCGGCCTACCCGAGCGAGGGCGGCGTCACGGTGGCGTCGGTGTTCGACCTGTTCGACGCGGGACGCAAAGTCCGCATCCAGCGCGTCGACGACGCCGTCCAGGTCCCCGCCACCGCGGCCGACCCCTGGGGGTCGGTGGGCGAGGACGTGGTGGCGAGCCTCGCGAGCCGCAGCGCCGACGACCTCGCGGTCGCGCTCGCGGGCACGCCGGAAGCCCAGGCCGCGACCGTGGCCTCCACGGGCGCCGCCCCGCCCGTGCAGTAGCGCCGGACGGCTGGCCCGTGCGAGACCCAGGACGCGGCACACGCTTCAGGAGGTGGGCCGCAGCGGCCACCCTGGCCGCGACGCTCCTCGGGCTGTCCGGCTGCGGCGACGGGGACGCGGACCAGCGGAAAGCGTTCGTGACCTTTCTGCAGACCAGGATCATCGACAAGCCGGGGATCCACGTTCCGCAGCCGACCGACGACGAGCGGACGTCGTTCGGTCCCTACGCCGACCAGTACGCGATCATCACCGACTTCCACCGGGTGATGAACGACACGGTGGTCCCAAAACTGTCGGCCGCGATGGCGAAGGGTGGCGTCACGTCGGTGGGCGAGCTGGTGGAGCGACGGGGCGACCTGGAGATGGCCAGGGCGGCGATGGACGACATGGCGACCACGCTGCGTTCGGACCTCGTCCGGGCCGACGACGCCCACCGCAAGCTGCAACAGCCGGACGATTTGAAGCCGGTGTTCGACACGGCCTACGACCGCCTCGTCACGAGCGCGGCGGCGACCTTCGCCGAGGTCGTGCCCGTCGCGGACAAGGCCTTCGCGGCGGCCGTAGACGTGGCCGACTACCTGCAGAAGCACCGGGACCGCGTGACCGTGTCGGGAGCGTCCCTCCAGGTCGCCGACCCGAAGACACAGGCCGAGCTCAATGGCAAGCTGCAGGCGCTGCAAGGCACCCAGCAGGCCGTGCAGGACGCCCAGGGCAAGCTGCAAGCCTTCGTCTACGGAACGGGCGGCTGAGGGCGCGCCGCCGGCGGGACGATTTCGCCCATGGCCGGCCGGGGCCGTTCCCGCGCATAAGGGCGGCATGATCCAGCCGAGCCGCATCAAACAGCTCAACGACGCCCCCGCCAACGCGGCGGGCACCTACGTGCTCTACTGGATGGGGCTGTCGCAGCGCGCGGCCGGCAATCCGGCGCTGGAACACGCGGTGGACGAGGCCAACGCGCGCACCCTGCCCGTGCTCGTCTGCTACGGCATCGCGGAGGGATTTCCCGACGTCAACGCGCGGCACTGGAGCTTTCTGCTGGAAGGGTTGGCGGAGGTCGGCCCCGCGCTGGCGCGACGCGGCATCGCCTTCGTGGCCCGCCGGGCGCCGCCCGCCGAGACCGCCCTGCTCTACGCAAAGGACGCGGCGCTCGTCGTGTGCGACCGCAACTACCTGAAGCCGGCCCAGAAATTCTACGCCGACTTCGCCGCGCGGGCGCCCTGCCGCGTCGTGCAGGTGGAAGGCGACGTCGTCGTGCCGGTCGAAACGGCCTCGCCCAAGCACGAGGTCGCGGCCCGCACGCTGCGGCCCAAGCTCAACCGGCTGATGGGCGAGTACCTCGTGCCGCTCGCCGAACGCAAGGTGAAGCATCCGGCAACCCACCTGCGCTTCGAGAGCACGCTCGACCTGTCCGACGTGCCGAAGCTGGTGGCGAGCCTCAAGACCGATCAGAGCGTGAGGCCCGTGCGCCGCTTCAAGGGGGGAGCCGCGGAGGCCGAGGCGCGGCTCAAGCACTATCTCGGCGCGCCCTTCGCCCACTACGCGACGGCGCGCGGGCGGCCCGAGGCGGGCGCCGCGTCGCACATGAGCCCCTACCTGCACTTCGGGCAGATCTCGCCCGTGGCGCTCGCGCTCGCGGTCAAGGACGCGCGCACGGGCGACGCCGACGACAAGGCGGCCTACATCGAGGAGCTGGTGGTCCGGCGCGAGCTGGCGGTCAACCACGTCCACTACACGGCCGACCCCGCCGCCTACGCCTGCGTGCCCGAATGGTGCCGCAAGACGCTGGACGCCCACCGCGCCGACCCGCGGCCCCACCTCTACACGCCCGAGGAGTTCGAGCGCGGCCTGACGCACGATCCCTACTGGAACGCCGCCATGACGGAGATGCGGGACACGGGCTACATGCACAACCACATGCGCATGTACTGGGGGAAGAAGATCGTCGAGTGGTCCGCCTCGCCCGAGGAGGCGTGGGACACGACGCTCACCCTGAACAACCGCTACTTCCTCGACGGGCGCGACGCGAGCTCCTTCACCAACGTGGCCTGGCTGTTCGGCCTGCACGACCGCCCCTGGGGACCGCGCCCCGTCTACGGCAACGTGCGCTCGATGAGCGGCGCGAGCCTGAAGAAGTTCGACGCCGACGGCTACGTGCGCGAGGTGGCGCGGCTGGCCGCGGCCGAGCGCGGCGACGAGTGACGATCGCGGCCGGTCAGGCGGCCACCGGGCGCGCGACGTCGGTGGGCCGCACCGTCCGCAGGCCCCGCGCCTCGAGGATGGGCAGAACGGTTTCCGCGAAATAGGGGAATTCATCGACGTAGTTCACGAAGGACAGCGTCGTGCCCCCAAAACCCGCCCGGATGAGCTGCTCGATGCCGTCCGCCACCTGTTCGGGCGTGCCGGTCAGCGGGTAGCCGCCGTGGCCCGCCGCCATCCGCTCGCGGATCAGCGCCAGCAGGTCGTGCGGGAACGACTGCGCGGTCGCGAACTGCATGTTGACGACGTAGTCGACGGCCTTCCAGTCGCTGCGACCCACGTAGTGGTCGTAGTAAGCGCGGGCCTCGGCTTCCGTGGGGCGGCAGACGACGTGCGCGAAGGTCAGCACGTCCACGTCGCGGCCCGCTTCGCGCCCGGTCCGCCTGAGCTCGGCCACCTCGGCGACCGACCGGTCCAGATCGATCGCGGGGGTGAAGAGGAAGTCGGCATTGCGCACCGCGAAGCGGCGGCCCTCGCCCGACCCGGCAGCGTTGAGGATCGGGATGCGACCCCGCACGGGCTTGGGCTCGCCGTAAACCTGTTCCAGCTTGAAATGCGGGCCGGTCCAGTCGAAGGCGGGGCCGTCCGCCCAGAGCTTGGACACCACGTCGAACCATTCCTGCGCGTAGCCGTAGCGCGTCGCGTGGTCGGCCGGCAGGTTGAGGCCCAATGCCCGGTACTCGGGTTCGAACCAGCCCGCCACGATGTTGAGGGCCGCGCGGCCGTGGCCGATCTGGTCCAGGGTCGCGAGCTGCTTGGCCACCACCACGGGGTTGTGGGCCGCGGTGTGCATCGTGGTCACGACCGCGATGTTCTGGGTGGAGGCCAGCAGCCCCGCGGCCCAGGTCGTGGTTTCCAGGACGGAGCCCATGAAGTTGATCTCGTCGCCCGGGAAACCGATCCAGCGCGCGATGGGCAGCATGAAGTCGAGGCCCGCGGCATCGCCCATCCGGGCCAGCGCGAGGTTGCCGTCCCAAGACGCGTCCCAGCGCTCCGGCACGGTGGTGATCGACATGCCGTTGGAACAGTTGGACGCGAAGAAGCCGAGCTTGAAGCGGTCTTTGCGCAGCAGCGGGTTGACCGGATCGGTCATGCGGACGAGCCTCCTTTGAGGACGGCGCAGTCAAGCGCAGAACCGGGGCCGGGACAACGTTGTTTCAAGCTTGAAGCAAACCGGCGCGACCGGGCCGACGACCTTCTCGGTCGCAACACCCGCGGGCCTTCGCGCGTTCGCAGACCATACCCGGCGGGTTCCATCCGTCCCGGTCCAGCCGGACCGGGCTCCCCGTCCCTCCCCTCCCGCGAGGCTCAGACCATGGACCATCCCTATCCCGTCACCCGAAGCGACGCCGAGTGGCGCCACCTGCTCACGCCCGAGCAATACGACGTCATGCGCGCGCACGGCACCGAGCGGCCCGGAAGCTGCGCGCTGCTCAACGAGAAGCGGGCCGGCCGGTTCTCCTGCGTGGGCTGCGACACGGCCCTGTTCGAGACGACCGTCAAGTTCGAGAGCGGCACCGGCTGGCCGAGCTTCAACGCTCCCGTCGAGGGCGCGGTGGAAACCTCCGTCGACCGGAGCTACGGCATGGCGCGCACGGAGGTACATTGCGCCACCTGCGGCAGCCACCTCGGCCACGTGTTCGAGGACGGCCCGCCGCCCACCTACCTGCGCTACTGCATCAACGGGGTCGCGATGACCTTCGAGCCGATGCTCGCCACCACCTCGGCCGAGAAGGCCGACGCCCATGGCTGAACCCGTCTCGGCCCGCGCGTCGGGCCAATTCCGCATCGGCGGCGACCTGTCCGTCAACCGGCTCGGCTTCGGTGCCATGCGGGTCACCGGGGAGGGCATCTGGGGCGACCCCGCGGACAAGCCCACGGCGCTCGCCACCTTGCGCAAGGTGCGCGACCTGGGCGTCGACCTGATCGACACGGCCGACGCCTACGGGCCCTACGTCAGCGAGGACCTGATCCGCGAGGCGCTCCACCCGTACGGCGACACGATCATCGCCACCAAGGGCGGATTGACGCGGCACGGGCCGGGCATCTGGCTGCCGGTCGGCCGCCCCGAATACCTGCGCCAGTGCGTGATGATGAGCCTGCGGCGGCTCAACGTCGAGCGCATCGACCTCTGGCAACTGCACCGCATCGACCCCGCCGTGCCCCGCGACGAGCAGTTCGGCGCCATGGCGGCGATGCAGAAGGAGGGGCTGATCCGCCACCTCGGGCTGAGCGAGGTCGGCGTCG
>CAXTFJ010000100.1:0-17144 GCA_964243405.1 uncultured Lichenihabitans sp.
GCCCGACGCCGCAATGGTCAGCGCGTCGTAGAACGTGGCCCCGTCCGGCGACACCTTGAAGTGGACGTTGTCGTCGCCCGTGAGCCCCACCTCCGCGCGGCCGGAGAAGCCGTCCTGGAACAGCAGCGACGCCGTATTGGCCGTCGCCGCCTTGTTGAGCTTGACCCGCACGTCACCCGTGCCGCCCGAGCCGGTGGGACGGGCGTTGAGCAGGGCGGCGTTGAGGGTGGCCGACAGCGGATTGCCCGCATCTGGAGCCGTCCCGAGGCCGAGGGCGGTCAACTGCAATTGCGTGATCGCGCCCAGCGCCGCGACCCACGCGCCACCGGTCCACGCCAGCAACGTGGCGGTCGCGTCGTTGTAGGCCAGCGTGCCGGTGTTGGGCGCGTAGAAGGCCCAGGCGCCGTCCTGCCAGGCCGCGATCGCGAGGTCCCGGCCCGCCCAGGCGGCGGTGGCCCCGCTGCCCACGATCCAGCACTGGCCGTCGCCGGGCGAGGCCGGAGATGCGGTGAGGACCGCGCTCTGAACCTGGCAGTTGACCAGGGCGTCCAGCACGGTAAGCGCGGCGTTGTGCGTGACGGTCTTCTGGTTCTGGTTGGCGTCGAGGTAGGGCAGGCGGAGGTTGGGCGTGCTGCTCATGGAAACACCGTCGTGGTTGCGGCCTGCCCCGGTCCGAACAGGGCGGACACCTGGGCGACGCGGATCGCGTAGCTCGTCTGGAGAGCCCCGAAGTCGGACACCTGGTCGGCTGCGGCATAGGTCCAGGCGGGCGCGCCCAGTCCCGTGACGCCGCGGGTGGACGACCCGTCCGGCCGCAGCACGTCGAGGACGTAGGCCTCGTTCTCCTCGTTGAGGGGCACGACGTCGGGGTCCCACGCGTCGCCGCCGAAGCGGGTCCTGCGCGCCCAGGTGACCCGCACGTCGCCCGTCACCGGGTCGCGCCAGCCCGCGATGCCGCCGACCGACCAGGGCCGGAGGCCCACGCCCTGCGCCTGAACGGCGAGCGTCGTGAAGTCCGGGTCGGACACGGGCGCGGTTGCCGGACCGTAGCGCAGCGTCTGCAGGAGCGCCCTGTTGTCGATGGGCTCGGTCAGGATCGCGAGGACGTCGGGATCGAGCACGACCACGCGGGCACCGGCGGGCACCGGATCGTCGATGGCGCCCTCCGTGCCGAGCTGACCCCGCAGCAGACGGGTCAGGGCGTAGCTGTTATTTCCCGTCAGGCCGGCGGTCGCGAACTGGACGACCTCCCATTGGCCGCTCGTGGGGTTCTTGACCGCCAGCGCGTTGGCCCCGGCCAGCACCTGGGTGTCCGGCAGCGAGAGAAGCCCCGCGGGTGCGTAGAAGCGGACCGACACGGTGTTGCCGCCGTCCCAGCGGTCCACCGGGCCACGGTAGAGCGGGGCGGTCAGCTCGCCCATCACGGCCGGGCTCTCGATCGTGACGACGAAATCGAAGCCGCCGCCCGCATTGCCCCGGTACACGTCCACACCGACCCACGGGTTGGCGTAGGCGGCGAGCCGCGGCGCCCAGGGCTGCGCCTCGGCGCCGGTGACGAGCGGCAGGTCCATGACCTCGAAGACGGGCGGCCCGACCGCCACGGGCACGACCCCGGTCGAGGTGGAGGCCTGGGGCGTCACCGCCACCCGGAGCAGCGACGGGTCGAAGCCCACCAAGTCGAGCTGGCGGTAGGTCGAAGTCGTGACCTGCTTGACGCGGAACGGCAGCACCACGCCGTCGACCCCGAGGCTCACGACGTCGCCCGGATCGAGCGCCACCTGACTGGGCGGCAGCTTGACGGTCGCGGTTTCCCGCGCGGTCCAGCTCTGCTGGAGCAGGCTGGTGGCGACCTGCAGCGCGTAGGCTTCGTCGAGCACCGCGCCGGTCGACACGGTCGAGACCGCCTGGGAGGTGCCGTTGGGCTTGCGGGCCTCCACGGTGCCGGTCGCGTAGGCGCGGAACGGGTCGGCGAAACTCAGGCGTAGGGCACCCGGCAGGTCGGTCTCGGGCGCGCGCACGAGGCTGTAGCCGGGGTCGGCGTCGCCATCGACCGCGAGGTCGTCCGCGCCCAGCACCACCGGCCGGCCGCCGCCCCGCGCGAAGAACACGAGAAACCCGCCGCTCTCGCAGGCGTCGAACCCGTAGGCGTCCATCAGCGCCGCCAGGATGTCGCGCGGGGAAGCAAGCGCGTCGGTGGCGTAGCCCGCCACCAGGGCCGAGGCGCCCGCGAGCCGGCTCACGTCGAAGGCCGTGACGCCCACCGCGGCGCAGAGCTCGGCCACCACGGTTGCGACCGGCACCTGGTCGAGCCGTCCCGTGAGCCAGTGGCCCAGTTCGTAATTGGGGGCGTCCCGCCACACGGCCGACAGGCCCGGGAAATCCGGGTAGGGCCGCGCGTCCCAGGCCCAGGCGAACATGTTGGCGGCTTCCACCATCGGGGCGCCGGTCGCGGGCGAGGCGGGGGCGTGGTCGCGCCAGTAGCTCAGCACGGTTTCGAGGGCGGCGCGCTGGATCGCGTCGTCGCGCGAGCCCAGCGAGAAGTAGGGCAGCGCCGATTCCGACGACTTCGGGTCGAAGAAGACGTTGGGCTGGTTGGAGCCCTTGTCGACCGCGGGGCAGCCGAACTCGGTGAACCACACGGGCTTGCCGCCCGGCACGAACGCGGTGGCGGACGTTTCCCGCACGCCGCCCGGCCGGTTGCGGTGGGCGCCGAGCCACCAGTTGCGGATATCCTTCTGGCGGAACACCCAGGGCTCGCCGTAGGCGGTGTCGACGATGGGGGTGCGGACCTGGGCGGCCCGGGCGGCGTCGCTCGCGTAATACCAGTCGTAGTCCTCGCCACCCTCGACGTTGGCCGACAGGTAGGCCTTATCGTGGACCGTGACGGGGGCGCCGTCGCCCTGCCCGTCGAGGTTGGGAGCGCCGTCGCGCCAGTCGGAAAGCGGCAGGTAGTTGTCGATGCCGATGAAGTCGAGGTTGGGGTCCGACCACAGCGGGTCCATGTTGAACAGCACGTCGCCCGTGCCGTCGGCGGGCCGGTGCGAATGATATTCCGACCAGTCGGCCGCGTAGCCGACCCTGCAACGGGGGCCCACCACCGCCTTGACGGCGGCGGCGAGGCTCTTCAGCGCCGCGACGGCCGGGTAGGCGGCATCGCCCGGTCCGGACCGCACCCGCGTGAGGCCGACCAGCTCCGAGCCGATCGCGAAGGCGTCCACCCCGCCCGCCTGCACCGCGAGCTGGGCGTAGTGCAGCACCATCGGCGTGTACTGGGCGAAGAAGGCATTGACCTGGACCGCGGCGGCCGCGGTCTGGTCGACGGTGCCCGGCTGGCCGGGAGCGGGATGGCAGGTGATCCGGCCCCGCCACGGGAAGACCGCCTGCTCGGCGCCGCCGTAGGGGTCGGGCAGGCCGTTGCCGGGCGGCACGTCCATCATGACGAAGGGGTAGAACAGGACGCGGACGCCCTGGCCGTTGAGCGCCTGGATGGCCTGGACCACCGTGTCGTCGGACGGCGTTCCCCCGGAGGCCGGGACGGTGCCGCTAGTCACGTCGGTTTCGCCAGGGTCGGCGGCGGCGGGAGCGATCTGACTGACGAGCTCCGCGCTGGCGCGGACCTGCCCCGCGACCGTCCAGTCGCGGGGGATCACCAGCTTGGAGCGCGTTTCCACCTTGGGCACGATCCTGCATGCGCCCGCGCGCAGGTCGGTGCCGAACCAGCTCACCACCAGCGACACCGCCTGCCGCCCCGGCAGGGCCGCGGCGAGCTCGCTCATCGAGCCCTCGAAGTCGGTGGGGTCGGGCTGTCCGGCCACATCGTAGTGCTGCTGGTGCAGGTTCTCGGGGAACCAGTTGCCGAAGCCGTCCGACGACTTGTAGGCCAGCGTGCCGAGCGCGAACTCCCCCGCGCCGGGAAGCAGGCACACCGCCTTGAGCTGGGTGCCGAGGTCGTCGGGGTCGCCCGTGACGGGCCGCCGGACGATTTCGGCCGTGATCTGCGGCATGCGGTTGCCGAACGGGTCGAGCAGAAGGTCCTGGAAGACGAGATAGCAGGTGCCGCGGTAGGCGGGCACGCTCCCCACGCCCTCGATCGACTCGATGAAGCCGTCGGGACCCTGCGTCTCCGAACCGTCGTAGAAGGCGACCGCGACCTGGCTCAGGTCGAGCAGATTGCCGTCGGCCCAGACGCGGCCGAGCGACACGTCGCCCTGGGCCTCGCAGAAGGCCACCGCGAAGCTCAGCGTGTAATGCGTCACCGTGGTCTTAGGAGACAGCACGCCTCCCTTGCCCGACCCGGTCGACTGCTTGGTGTTGTAGGTCTTGAACTGCGCGCACCAGATCACGTTGCCGCCGAGCCGCATGCGGCCCCACAGCTTGTGCAGCACGCTGTTCTCGGCCGAGTTCGTGACCGCCAGCGTGTCGACCTGGGGGGCCGAGCGGCGCGGCGCGAGCGCGTTGATGAGCCGCGAGTCCACCACCGCCCCGCCCACGGCGCCCAGCGCGCCGCCGATCAGCCCGCCCAGGGGGCCGCCGAGCGCCGTGCCGATCGCGGCGCCGGCCGCGCGGAGGACGAGGGTGGCCATCAGTCGACAACTTTCGGGAACGCGAAGGCCGCGACCGTGCGGCGGGACCAGAAGGCGGTGAGACCCACCTCGCGAACCCGGTCGCCCGACTGGGCGTGGATCATGCGGGCGGGCGCGGACAGGATCGCGACGTGCTTTGCGATCGCGCCGCGGCGCATGCGAAAAACCAGCACGTCGCCGGGGCGGGCTTCTGCGACCGGCGCCATATGACGCCCGGCCGCTTCCAGGAGGATTTCGACCACGCCGGTCTCGCCCCAGTCGGGCGTGTAGGGCGGGGGTACCTCGGGTTCGGCGCCGTAAAGGTCGCGCCATATCCCGCGCACCAGCCCGAGGCAGTCGCAGCCCGCGCCGCGCAGCGCGCCCTGGTGATGGTAGGGCGTGCCGAGATAGCGGCGGGCCGCCGCCACGACGTCGGTGCGGGTCGGCATGGGCGGTCGTCCTCCGAAGGATCGCGGAAAGAGGCGGTGGTGCAATCGACGTTGGACGACCCCGGGCTCAACCGGGTCCGTCCGGCACATCGGCTGATGCCATCACCCGCCCGCGATCAGCGAGCCGCCGCTCTGGCCCAGCGCGCCCTGCACGGCGTAGCGGGTCACCACGTCGGCACCGGGGATGTGCGGGTAGCCGCGGAAGTTCGGCACGTTGTCGAACTTCGCGGAGCAGGTCGCGAGCGTCTTGCGGCAGCCCGCGGTGACGGTGGCTGTGTCGCCGGGCGCCATGGGAAAAGCGGTCGGCCCCCAGAGCTGCAGGAGGTCAAGGCCGCTCGTGCGCGCCTGCCCCTTCACGTCCAGCGCGAGCCCGGCGTTGGCGCCGCCCGTGAACGCGAGGCTGCCGAAGGCGAACCAGTCGGATGCGTAGCCGGACAGGCCCGTGACCGCGATCTCGCTCGCGATCCCCACGGTCTGGCAGGTCACGGTGGCGCGGTAGGCCGGCGCGGTGAGGTCGACCTTGCAGCGGGCGTCGCCGAGCCGGGCCGAGCAGAACCGTTCGCAAGTGGTTCCGATCGTCTGGTTGAGGCGGTTGGCGATGGAGCGGAACTCGGCCGTGAAGGCCAGGCCCGACCGGGTGATCTCGCCCAGATTCCCCGACGCGATCGTGATCCCCTGGGTGGGATCGGCCCAGTTGACCCAGAACAGCTCGACGATCGCATCGTCGTAGCGCCCGGCCAGGATGTCGGTTTCGGACAGGGCCGCCGACGACAGCGCCCCGGTCGCGGTCATGTTGTCGACCGCAAGGTCGAGCGATTGTTCGATCTGGCTGGCCGTGAAGCCGGTCGACGCCGAGAATGGTGTGCCGGCGTAGGCGAGGTCGCGGTCGTGCTCGGTGAAGCCCTGCACCGTGCCGTCGCGGCGCGTCACGCGCCAGCAATAGGCGAGCGTGGTGGTGCCCGTGGCCAGGTGCGCGGCCAGGGCGGGGGGAACGGACTTCATGCGCGGACCTCGACGGTGATGCCCTTCTCCCGCGAGGCGGGAGAAGGATGTTCGGCCGGGATCACACCTTGATCTCGACGATCGGGATGTTGGGGATCTGCCCCGCCTCGAAATGCGACAGGTCCACTTCGAGGTAGTCGGTGTCGAAGCGGACCGGCACGTCGAACTGGAAGCCGGCCGTGACCGCCGCGCCCGGCGGGGGCACGGAACCAGGCAGGAAGCTGACGAGGCCGGTTGTGGAATCCAGCGTGCAGGCCGTGCCGAGCGCCGCAGTCGTGCCATTCACCGCGACCGTCACGCTGCCCGCCACGGGCTTGCGGATGGGCCGGACGTAGGGTGTCGTTCCAGCCCCGTAGGTCTTGACCAGTTGCCAGACCGCGGTCGCGCCGTCGCCGGTGCCGAGCGGCTGATCGGTTGCCGCCACCGCGCCGGGCGACGCGCAGGAGCGATAGTCGAAGCGGTCTTTCCAGCGGAAGCCGTAGAGCCTGCCGCGCTGCGCCTCGAAGAAGGCCAGCACGGCCTCCAGCTGGGCGAAGCTCTTGATCCCGTAGCCGGCCTGGTACTTGCGGCGGCCGTCGGCCCAGACGGCGTTGCGCTGCTCGGCGCCCGAGCGCAGCGTCACCACGTCCGTGCGGCGCTCCGGGCCGCCGCGGGCGCCCAGCGCCACGTCGGTGGGGAAGCGGACCTCGTTGAAGCCGGTCATCACTGGTTCCGCTGCCCGCGCCCGGCCGCCCGCGCGAGCAGCGCGGCCACCTGGGTTTCCGAGCGCGCGAAGGACGGCGCGTCGGGCGTGGTGACGTTGAAGTTGATGGTCTGCGGCGGCGGCGCGGCCGAACCCGCCCGCGCCACGACCTTGCTCCACGGCACCACGGTGGCGGGGCCCGCCACCACCTCCGGTCCCGCCTCGCCCGCGATTCCCCACCGGCCCGCGCCGATCGTGCCGCCCGTCGCGTAGAGCCCCGAAAAGTCCGGCGGCTTGGCGGCGCTCGACAACCCGCCCGTGAACAGCCCCTGCAGGGCGCCGAACAGTCCGCCCGTCGCCCCGTTCGTGCCCGCCGTGCCGAACAGGCCCGCGAGCGGGCCCGATCCGGTCAGCGCCGCCGACAGACCCTGCCGCGCAACGCTGGACAGCAGGGAGCGGACCACGTCCTGCAGGCGGCCACCCTGGAGGATGACGGCCGACAGCCCGCGCTCGATCGTGTCGGCCCCAAAGCTCCAGGCCTCGTTCGTGGCCTCCTGCTCGGCCTTCAGCGCCGTCTGGGCGGCCTTCGCGGCGTCGATCTGGCCCACGAGGGAGGCGACCGCGGCCTTCTGCGCGACCGTCGCGTCCGTGCCGAGCTTGGCCTGCTCGGTTTCCGTCTTGATCCGCTCCGCGATCGCGTCGTGGGCGGCCCCCGTGCTCTGGAGCAGGGCGAGCTGGTCGGCGAGGTGGCTCAGCTCCTTCTGCGTCTGGTCGTCCCCGTCGGTGCCGGTGGCGGGTTTCGGGGGTGTCCGCAGCGCCTGGGCGGCGCGGTCCATGGCGCCCGTCAGCTGCAGCGGGGCGCCGAGCCGTCCCTGCGCGGCCGAAGCCGCCCCATCGGCCCAGCGCGCCGCAGCGCGGCCGAGGTCGTCGAGCGTGCGGCCGGCGCCGTCGGCCGCCCGCGTGAAACCGGAGAAGTCGGCGCCGAACGTGAAGGTCAGCTCGCCCGCGCTGTCAGCCATGCTCGTGTTCCATCGGTTGGCCGCGCTGCCAGGCCCGCAGGCCGGCGTCGAGCCGGGTGGCCTCGTCCCGGCTCACGGGCGTGTCGTCGGGGTCGAGGCCGAGCACGAAGCGGTGATGGCCGTTCCAGGCGTCCGCGAAGCCGATCCAGGAGCAGGCCCAGAAGGCCTCCTCGGTCCACCTCAGGCAGCCGAGCGCGAACTCGCGCCAGCGCCGCCATCCGGCGCGCCGTCCAAAGGGGGCGCGTCGGAGCCCTCCGTCCGGCCGCCCACCGTGAAGCCCAGGGCGAGGATCAGCGCCAGCACGAAGGCTTCCGCCTCCTCGACCGTGGCCTGCGCGGCGAGGAGGGCTGGGTCGTCGCGCCAGGGATCGGCGGCCCGCAGCGCGGCCTCGATCAGCGGCATCAGGTCCTTGGCCCGACGGCCCAGGATGACCCCGTTGAGCACCTCCGCGATCGGACGGTCGCCGCAGGCCTCCTCGATAGCGGCCACGGTCGCGAGGCGGGTATCGAACCGGCAGGGTTCGCCCGCGATGGACGCCGCGAACTCGCCGCGCAGGGCGTTGAGGGCGGGATGCAGCACCTCCTCGCCGATCCGGGCGGTGGCGGCGCGGATCACTGCGGCGCCCCCGTGGTCCAGACGGGCTGGCCGGCGCTTTCGAGCGTCAGGGTGGAGGTGATCTCCTTGTCGAAGGCCGCGGACTCGTCCAGCTCCGTGACCACGAAGCCGCCCTGGTAGTAGCCGGAACCGGGGTAGACGAGCTGGCAGGTCACCAGCGTGCCGCCCTCGAAGGCCGCGCGGAACGCCTGATAGGCGCTGTCGTCGAGCCACACGAAGTCGCTCGCCGTGAACGACAGGGATTGGGCGGCCGCGCCCGGCAGCAGCTCCCGCCAGCGACCGGCGGAATCGGCGCTGGTGACGTCGACCTTGTCGGCACTGCGCTTGATCTGCTTGGTGCGCAGGCCCCCGGCGGTCACGAAAGTCGACCCGGTGGTGTTGACACGCAGGAGCAGGCTTCGGCCTGGCGAAGCGGACATGGTTCATCCTCGCTGGTTGGAATGGTGGATCAGGGAAGCGCGGTTTCGTGCCCGGCCAGCGCCGTCACGGTGACGGTGCCGTGCAGGGCAACCGCGTCGGGATCGCGATTGGGGCCCCGCGCGCCGGTACAGCGCAGCGCGATCAGCGCGCAGCCGGTGACGGGAAGCATCTGTCCGTGCAGGATGCGGCGGACATGGCCCATGAGGGCGCGCGGCCCGGCGAACGAGGCGCCCGGCGCGTAGCGGTCCCAGACGTCGAGGTCGAACACGAGGGTCTGCGCGTCGGTGTCGGCCGTGGAGCCGTCGCTCGCGGACACCAGTTTGACGGTGATCTCGGGCAGGACCGCGCGGCCGGGCGGTGCATCGTAGACGCGCGCGCCCACGAGCGCGCCGAGCTGCGGATCGCCCTGCAGGGCCGCCAGCATGGCGGACGCCACCGCGCCCTGGCGGTCGAGCGCGCTCACCGGGGTCGACCCGCGACGCGGAGGAAGGCCGCGCGAAGCCGGTCGCGCGCGGTTTCGGCCGTGGCCGCCACGGCGGACCGGAGGAAGGGGCGCGGCGCCATCGTCCGGGTCCCGTATTCGAGGTCGACCGCGTAGGGCACAGCGACCGCGATCCGCGACGCGTCACCCTCCTGGGTCACGCTGATCGAGGCCGCGAGCCCGCCCGTCGGGTCGGCGGGCGGACCGCCCGGTGCGGAGGGCGCGGCGTCGCCGAACCCGCGCATCGCCTCGGTGGCGGCGTCCGTCGCCACGGCGACCAGCGCGGTCGCGACCTCGGTTCGCGCGGCGTCGGGCAGGGCGGCCAGGGATTGCCGGAGGGCGGGCAGGCCGGGTGCCGACACCGTGCTGCGCCCGCTCACGCGAGCACCGCCAGCACCGCGTAGGCGGCGGCGACCGGGTCGGTGTCGACCTTGATGGCGCGGTAGGTTACGCCCGCGACTGTGACCGTGTCGTCCAGGTCCACCGCGACCGGCAGGCCGGCCCGCAGCACGGTGAGCCGGATGGCGCTGGCGGGGATGCCGGAGGCCACGCGCTCGTCGGCCCCCACCGCATCGAGGCCGAGCTTGGCCGGGTAGTCGGTGGCCGTCACCGCGAAGCCGCCCGTGCCGGTGTCCGTCTGCTGCATTTTGTGAACGGTGCCATCGGCGAGCACGGCCCCGAAGGCCGCGCCGAAGACGGCCGAAAGGCCATCGGAAAGAGACATGGTCTGCCTTTGAAAGGATGGCGGCGCTCAGGGCGCCAGGATGGGCGGCTGGTTGACCTTGAGCAGCGCCAGGAAACGGCGGCCGTACGTGGTCGCGGCCAGCACGCTCTTGTCCGAACCGCCGCCACCCCGCGCGAGCGACAGCGTTCCAGACTGAAGGGTGGTGAAGCCGAGCGCGCCGGCCCCCGCGAGCGCGGCCTCGGCTCCTGTCCCCTGCCCGTCGAGGGTCAGGACGTGGGCCGCGTAGAGCATGAGGCCGAGCGCGTAATCGCCCTCGGTCCACGTCGCGTCGACCCGCGTCCCGGCCTCGGCCAGAACCGCGGCCAGGGTCGCGGGAGGGACGGCCGCGAAGGCCGGGAAGCGGGCCGCAAGATCCGCCGGGGCGGGCTGCTGGTAGGCCATGGGCACCTTCCCGGTTCAGGCGATGGCGGGGGGAAGGCGCGACAGGGCGTCGCCCTGGGCCTTGGCGGCCTCGGCCGCTTCCGCGTCGAGGCGCCGGCGCGCCGCGCGCGCGTCCTTGTCGGACAGGGGCTGGCAGGTGACCGCGCCCGCCTCCGCCCAGGCGCGATGCGATGGGTGGTCGGCGAGGTCCAGGGTCGCGGCCTCGCCGGGATCGAGGAGCACGACCCCGCGGTCGAGCGTTGCGAACCCCCGCGGGGCACTGGACCGATTGGTGACGGCGCACAGCATCCCGCGTCAGATCCCGTCGTTGTAGGACATGCCGCGGGGCAGCCGCACGTCGAGGCCGCCCAGCCGCATCATGCCCGGCACCACGAACTCCAGCATGCGCTGCTGGGGCGGGAAGAACTGGTGGGGCATGGGCAGGTGGAACTTCAGCACCTGCGGGTCGCGCCGGTAGGTGATCATACGGCTGGTGCCGCCCGACCCCGCGCCCGCGAGCTGCCGCAGCGCCCGGATCGTGAGCGGCTTGCCGGTGGTGGCGGTGTAGATGTTGTTGGCCTGCAGGTAGCTCATCAGCGTGGCGTCGCTGGTGGGGGAGCGGGGCGTGGAGGCGAGCAACCCGTACTGCGCCACGGGCAGCAGGACGGTGTCGTGCAGCTCCACCTGGGCCGAGGCCGACCAGGCGCCCACGACGGCGTTGTTGACGTCGGCGAGGATCTCGGCCGGCTGCTTGCTCGCCCAAAGCGGCGACCCGCCCGCGCCGTTCGCGACGGCCACCTGGGGCACGACGGTCTGGTTGACGAGGCCGAGGAAGTTCTTGCGCGCGTCGCCCGAGATGACGACCCGCTCGATCAACTCCTCGGCGGCCCGGCGCGCGGCCGCGGCCTTGTCGGAGGTGAGCGACAGGCCCGGGATCATCATGGCCTCGTTCACCTCCTCCAGGGAGAAGCGGTAGCCGATGCGGGCCGACTCGACGGTGGTCTCGTACTTGGACCTCGTCACGTCCGCGAAGGGCATGTCGCTCGCGTCGCCGTCGACCCAATCGGCCTGGCCCACCATGTCGCGGGTGAAGTAGGTAACGGTGCGGGCCCAGGGGTAGGCCGAGGTGTCGACCGGGATCAGGCCCGGGTATTGGATGTCGGCGTAGCGGATCGCATAGACCTCCTGCTCGATGGAGGTCGTCTGCGACACGAGGAAGCCCAGCGCCGCCTGGGCGTCGGTGGTGGCAGTGGCACGCAGCATGAGGGGTCGCTCCGGGATATCGAGGGATCGGTGGGATGGGCTCGCGTCAGCCGAGGCGCAGCTTGGCGGGACCCGCGGCCGTGACGGTGCTGTCCCAGACCGCGCCGGCGAGCGCCGTGTTGCCCGACGCCACGCCCGTGAGGCCGCCCGCGGCGGTGAGGTAGGCGGGCTGTCCGGCCGTGACCGCGACCGCGGCCTGCACCCAGATCACCCCCTTGGTCATCACCGCGACCGTGTTGCCGGCGAGGTACTGGTCGGCGTTGCCGGGCGGCAGCGTCGGGTTGCGGACCGCGACGCCGCGGAACGCGCCCGCGCCGCCGTTGGCGGACACGACGGTGCGCTCGGACGCGCCTTGCACCACGGCCTCGCCGAAGTTGATCGCGAGGGTGGCGGCGGGATCGAGGATGCGGGATACGATGTTGGTGACCCATTCCCCGTTGGCCACGAGGCCGGGCGTGCCGGGGGGGAGGGTCGCGGAATAGGCGGTCTGTACGGCGGGCATCAGGCTTCTCCTTCGAGGTCGCCCTTCCAGGCGGAGGCGAGGTGGTGGTTGCGGCGGGCGAGCGCGTCGGGACGGGAAGGCGCGCTCGCGAGGTGGCGGGCGAGCGGGTTGCTGGCGGCGCGCAGGACGGCCAGAGCGTCGAACGCGGCCGCCACGTAGGCGTCCCCGCGTTCGCGCACCCGCTCGGGGCCGAGGGCGTCGGCGACCACCAGGCGGCGGATCTCGCCGGCCGATCGGCCCGCGGGGTCGAAGGCGGATCCGAGAGTGCGGCGCGCCACCTCGACGGCGGCGGCACGCTCGGCCACGAGCGCATCGAGGACGGCGCCGTCGGGCACGGCCGCGGCGAGCGCCGCGAGTTCGCCGTCCTTGATCTCAAGGGCGCGCGCGTGGGCGGCGTCGCGCTCGGCCAACTGGCGGCGCAGGTCGTCGACCGTCGGGAGAGGGCTGGCACCGCCGGCCTCCCCCGGGGCGGACGCGTCGCCCACCCGGCAGCTGTCGCCGCAGCGGCCGGCGTCCACCAGGGCCACGTGGTTGCCGCGGATGTTGCGCTGGATCGCGTCGTAGGGCTCGCCGTCGGGCGTCCGCCCCGGCTCGAACACGAAATCCGCGAAATAGCCGTTGGACAATTGCGCCCCGCCCAGGGCCCGTTCGGCCCCGGCGGCATCGCCGATCATCAGGAGGGTCGCGAGGTGGTCGCCCTCGCGCGTCACCTCGGCGCCGGACTGGCCGACCGCGTAGCGCTTCCAGTTGCGGGCATCGACCATTTCGGGCGGGTGGTCGAGCGTGACGGGCTTGTGGCGGAACGAGGCCATGCTGGCCTCGTCGAACACCTCCTCGGGCGGCCGGTAGACCCGCACCAGGTCGCCCGGCGCGAAGCCCAGGGGCGACCCGAGCTCGGCGGCCCGGTAATCGTGCAGGCCCGAGCGACCGATGCGCGCGCCCACGCGCAAAAATCCTTCCGGCGTCACCTCCCGCGAGGTGGCGGCCGCGGCGTCGCGGATGAACATGGTGGCTCTTTCGTGAGGAATGGACGATGCACGACGGCATCGGAGACATCAGACCCATGCTTGATAGGTAGATCCGACGCGGTTCCGTCGCTGGCCGGGACGTGGGATAGCCGGATCAACAGATCGCGGCGCTCGTGGCATAAGGTGGAAAATCAACACGCCGCAGCACCTGATATTTCGGAGCTGAGGCATGTGGTTGACCAATATTAGCGACATCGCAAGGGCTGTTTGCGATGTCGCTCTCCGATAAACCAAGCTGCCTACTCACGCAGGAAGCTCCTATCTCGCAAATCAATCAGTTCGTACGACTAATCTCACGCCAAGCTGTGCTGTAGGGTTTGAACGTAATCGATTGACCTGGACGCGTGCAGTTAAAGTTCACCCCACCAGCCAACTGAGTCGTAGCATTGTGCTGGATCTGCGTTGCAGTGTCATTGCAGTTGATGGTGACATTTGGGAGACCCGAATAAAATGGTCCCAAGGACGTGATCAATCCATTGCTGTTGGTAAAAAAGGCGGTCTGATTGACACCGACAAGGACCAGCGACGTAGCACCGGGTTGAAGAACGAGGAAGTCAGGATCGGATCCGGCTATGATCGGTGTGTTTCCGTACTTGTAAGTGTTCGCTGACAAGTTCTGGAACCAGGAGTTGTAGAGACCAAGTCCAGAAATCGTATTTACAGTATTATTGTAGAAGAAGTTGTGACCTTGCGAAGAACTTTCATTAGCAAAATAGTTTAGAAACGATCCGAAATTATCGTGCATGACATCCGACGCCGAATTGAAGCCGAATGCAATCCCGGTCGACGTTCCATGCGACGTCAGGTTGGCATTGCCGAGCACGCTGTTGCCGTGTGCATCACTGTTGATTGTTCCGACGACGGTCTGGGCGCCATTGACCGTGTAGATGCCGTCCGCGAAATTGATGCCGGTCCAATTCTGGGTGGATTCCTGCCTCTTGTAAAAAAGGTTATTCGTGACGATGACCTCCTGCCACCCCTTGGTGTAAACGCATGCGAGGTAGCTGTCGCAGTGGCTGTTCGTGATCTGGGGCCGGGAGCTTGCAGCGTGGCTGCGGCGTCGCCCGACGTCGAGTCATCAAGATACCAACCGTAGTTGTCAGCCAGCGCCGTACAACCCGAGTAGTGCTGGCCTTCGCTATCACCGGATGCATAGAATCCGTACTGCGTGAAGGTGACGATGCAGCGACCGTCGAAGGATAGGTCGGTGGAGCGACCAGTAAGATGCACTCCTGCGAACATGTTGGACGTTGATAGTCCTCCCGGAGGATTACTCTCATCGCGCCCTCGAAAGTTAATGTCCGTCACCGAGCCGTGAGCACAGTTGTGGCAATCCAGTCCGAGGTGCCAGTTGAAAGCATCATTAGAACTGCCATCGATTTCTACGTCGTGGATAGAGACTGTTGGTCCTACGTTCACGGTGTTGTAAGATACGGTTAGCGCTGATGCACTGGACTGATTGATTTTTGTTCGTAGAGTCAGGCCTTGAAACCTCACCCCGTTACCGGTGGATGGCTCGACAACTGAGATGCCCGCGTTCGTCGTTCCGAACTGGATGATGGAGTTGTCTTTCCCATCTCCGATCAGGGCGAAGGACTTTCCCGAAACCGCAATCTGCTCGTTGCAAAGATAACCGGCCCCTCGACCGCCCGGAGCATAGATCGTAAAGCCCAGACCGGTCGCTGCCGCCAGTATGGTCTGGATCGGCCCACCCGCGGCGCACATGTCCACAGCGCCGGTTGGGTCGGCTCCGTAATTGAGCAAGTTATACACCGGCAGGGCGCGAGGGGAGTTCAAAGCTCCCGCGACGTTGAGGCCGCCGGGGAGCGTCGCTAGGCTTGGTGTAAACGTGCCAGACGAGGTTACGTTATTCGAGGTGTCACTCTCGCCGAGCATGATGCCGCCACCACCGCCGCCTTTTTGATTGAGCAGCCACGTTGCACCGTCACCGTTGTTTCTGTTCCACTGCAGCCATGCGCCTTGTGACGATATAGCGGGAGCGCCTGTGACATGCGCTCCGGTCGTTATATCTGTAGCGTGGGCTTGGGAGACGATTAAAGAGCAGCATAGTGCAACGTATTTCATCGTATTCATAACATAGCTCCATCCAGGGTCATGATATTCGACGGATGTGATTTTTGGTAGGATCTCCTTGTGCTTGGATGTGGCTCACATTCGATCGCGACCGGCTCGGCCGCGATCATGTGCTTGGAGTTGCGGGTGTCGTGGCTGCACGATCAGACAGGCCGCCGAAGTCGACGCTCTGCCGCGACCAGGTCTCCCCGTCGCCCAGCAGCAGCAGGTTGTTGATCGACTTCATCGTCGCCGCGTAGGCGAAGCGCGACGACAGCTGCGCGGTGGTGGCGGCATTGGCCAGGTGCTCGGACAGGCCCGGCACCGTCACCACGTCCACCTTGGCCTCGTGCAGCAGGCTCGTCGCCCCCGCGGTCGCCAGCGCCGCGCCGTGCACCGCGTCGTAGAGCGCCTGCAGCACGCTGTCGGACCACAGCTGCGCGCCGTAGAGCAGCGGGTCGGGGTACGGGTTGCCCAGGAAGCGCACCACGCGCGAGGGATGCAGTACCAGCTCAGCCCGACCCAGAGTCGTCAGCGTCTAATCGCCGGGCTCGCCGTAGAACGCGTCGAGCGGGTCGCGATCGATGTCTGCCGCAGCGAGCGTCGGCGCGCTTCAGCCTTCGGCTGTCTCGGCAGCTTCAGTGTGTGCCGGCCGCAGGGCGAACCAGCAGATCGGCTCAGCCAAGGTCGGCGTCTTGCCGAGCGCGATCCACTCGGTCTCGATCCGCTTTAGCAATTCATCCGGCGTTCCAGGCCAGAACTCAATTTGATCAGGATGATCTCCATAATTGTAGTCGCCAGGAAGCACACTGCGCGCCACTAGGCCGCGAACGATTTGCAACGTATGATTACGAATATCATCCTGATTATTTATACCAAGATCATTTTCAACGCTAGACGCAATATGACACAATCCAGTGACGTCGACATTTGCCTCATTGCACCATCCCTCGATTTCCGCTTCAATGACGATCATTTCTCGCCTCAATATTGTATTTTCTATACGGAAGCCAGGAACGGTGATGTCAACAGCTGGTGAGTTCGGGCTGGAGCTATTAGGCCTCAATCCAATGTACCCTGCGTTTCCAGGCAGACGAACTAACTTTCCTGCGCTGAAAGGCTGAGGCGTCCCGCCCACACTTAGGTAGTCGTAGGTTTTCTGCGCTTCCGCGAGATCACCGCCTGGAATAACCCTGATCCTAAAACTGTTGCCCTGCACACCGATTGGATTGCCTTCGGGCATGACGAAATCCCGCACCCGCTTGATCGCCGCCTCCGCCGCAACCTGCTCGACGAACTGCACGTCGCTTTCGGTCGGGACGTGGTTCGGCTCCGTCCACATCTGGGCTTGCTTGTTGGTCGGGTCGACGGCCTGCAAACTGTTGATCGCACTGTTGTAGCGCGCGGTCCGAACCTCCTGGGTCGGGTCAGTGATTTCCTCGACCCGCTCTTTCTTATCAGAGTCTTCTTCCTGCGCCGACGCCGTCCCGATCGGGTTCAAGGCATTCAGAACGCTGCCCAGCATGCTTGACGGAGCACCCGCGCCCGCAGGGTCAGTGGGCGATTGAAAACTCGCCGAACCGCCGGGTTTGGCACTTGGTTCTCGCGCAAGTGATGATCCGCCGCACCTCCGCCCCTCGTCGTCCAACGCCCCTGCGGGTCACACAGTTGAGCAACATTGAAGTCGGTGACAGGCTGGCGCTCCTCGCCCTGCCCGCTTCCGTCGTCCGACCCACCCCCGAACACCGCCGCCGCGGTGGGGTACGTCCCGTCCTCCAAGAGCTGCCCCTCGGCCAGCCGCGCCACAACCCCCGCGGGCCATAGGCCCGACCCGGCGTAGACCTGCGTCGCTTGCGCCTTGGCCAGCGCGACCTGCGCCCGCTCCGATGCAGACAGCTGCCACAGCGGCCGGAACGCAAAGCGCAGCGCCCCGGGGTCGACCC
>CAXTFJ010000101.1:0-6428 GCA_964243405.1 uncultured Lichenihabitans sp.
CGCAGCAGGGTGGCGAGCATCCAGTAGCCGTGCACGCAGGAATGCCAGTCGAAGCTGCCGTGGAAGATCGGGTGCAGGTCGGCGGGGGTTCGCGCATCCGCGGCGCCGGCCATCACGTGGTCGAGCTTGTTGGGATACTCGCGCGTGACGTGACCGAGGGCGATCGTGGCGAAGCGGTCGGCGGTGGCATTGGTGAGGCTGGAGGACATAAGGACCAAAGGACGGAGTGAAGCAGCGCTCAACGAGATTGGACGAAGGTAGCCAACGCCTGCAACGTTTGCGTATGCCCCCTCCGTACGACCGCGTGGGCTGTCGCAGCTTGCCGATAAACGGGACACCAATGCGTCGGTCTCCGTTCACGCGAGCGGCGGAGTCTACGCCGCCCATTCTCGCGTAGGGTGGCTCCGCAGTTTCGATCCCACCCCGAGGAGCGCCAAGCCGTTGACCCCCTCCCCCAACGCCGACCAGATCGCCTATTGGAACAGCGCCGTCGGCGAACGCTGGGTCGCGCTGCAACGTGACCTCGACGACCTCTTCCTGCCCCTGACGCGCATCCTGCTCGCTCGAGTCGGGGCGGCCCCGGGAGACCGGGTGGTCGACGTGGGCTGCGGCTGCGGGGCCACGACGCTGGACCTCGCGCGCGCGGTCGCGGCGGACGGTGCGGTTTTCGGCGTGGACGTGTCCGAGCCGATGCTGGAGGTCGCCCGCAGGCGGGCCCGCGAGGCCGGCCTGCGCCAGGCGCGCTTCGCGCTCGCCGATGCCTCGACCCATGGCTTCGATCCGGAAAGCTCGGACCTCGTGGTGTCCCGCTTCGGCGTGATGTTCTTCGACGACCCCGCGGCGGCCTTCGCGAACCTGCGGCGGGCCCTCAAGCCGGGCGGGCGGCTGGTATTCGCCTGTTGGCGCCCGCTGGCGGAGAACGGCTGGTTCGACGTGGCCCTGCAGGCGGCCCTCGCGCATCTTCCGCAGCAGCCGACGGGCGATCCCCACGCTCCGGGCCCGTTCGCCTTCGCCGATCCGGACCGGGTGCGAACCCTCCTGGCGGCGGCGGGCTTCTCCGCGGTCGAAGTCACCGCGCACGATGCGCCGATGCGGCTTGCCGGGCCGGGCGACGTCGACGCGGCCGTGCGCCTCATCACCCGGGTCGGCCCCACGGCGCGACTGCTGGCCGAGGCGGACCCGGACGTGCGGGGCGCCGCGCTGGACGATGTCCGCAAGGCCTTGGCGGCCCACGATGGGCCGGACGGCGTGGTCCTGGGCGGGGCGATCTGGATCGCCGCGGCGCAAAACGGCACCCACGCCCCCTGAAAGGGGCGGGACCAACGCTAACCTGCGCCTCGCCCGCAATATCTACACTTGTAGACAAACGAGCGGCGAGGCTTACGAGCCTCGGGAAGAGCGGCCAGATTCATGTTGGAAGCGGCGAGGCTGAGAACGCCAGCATTGCGTTCGGAGCCGGACCAAGTCGAACTGGCCAACCGGCAACACTTGATCTGTTCCCGTCCTGGACGTTGATGGTCCTGGAGCTCAGTCCCCCGGCGACCGGACATGCGACGATGCGGTTGATTCTAGGTCTGGTTGCAGCATCCCTCTGCATGGAGGGGGAGGTCGTTGCCGCGCCCGCCGACCCTTCATTGACGGTCGAGCAGCTTCTCAAGGACGGCTGGGACATCGCCGGCTACGTGGGGACTGCCGACGTTCGTTCCACAGTGATCCTGTTTCGCAACAAGGCTCAGCCCTTCCTCGTGCAATGCTCAACCTTCTACGACGTGACACGCAACCCCCGGGTGGTGACGAACTGCTATCAGGTGCGCTGACCTCCTCGGGGAGGTGTAGCCGAGCCCTTTCAGAAGACGCGCGGTGAGCGCCGTCGTCGAGGTGACGTCCGTCCAGCCGACGAAATCGCTCTATGTCATGGCACGGGACAGGGCAGGCGAGGCGAGGCGTCGCGTCCGGCACGCCTGCCGTGTCGAACGTCGAGACGTCCGCCCACAGGCCATGCCGCTCGCTTTTCCGTCTGACATGACGTTGCGGAGATCGCGCGGGCTTCGGCGTGGACCATCGACCCCCGATCGCGCCCCCGCCCTCACCGCGCGGTGTCGGACGCGACCGCGAGGGGCACCGTCCGGGTCGCCAGGCTGACGAGCGCGGTCACGGCCACGTTCAGGGTCAGCGCCACCGCGCCGACGTTCAGGTCCTGCACCGGTCCGGGCAGGCCGGGCAGCAGGGTGCCGAGCGTGATGCCTCCCGCGGTCATGACCGCGACGGTGGCGACTCCCACGACCAGGCCCGCGACGGCGCCCTCCCGCGTCACCGGGTTGCGGCGCGCGAGGCTCATGACCAGCGAGGGGAAGAGCTGGGTCACGAAGGCGTAACCCATCAGCAGCAGCTGCACGATCGTGGTGCCGCCCCCGAGCGCGAACAGCACGCTCACCAGGGCCACGGCGGGCACCAGCAGCTTGGCCAGGCGCGACACCTGCGCGTCCGTGACCCCGGGGCGGGCCGCGCGGTACAGGTTGTTGGCCAGCAGCGTCGCGGCCGCCATCAGGATCATCGAGCCCGGCACCAGCGCGGTCAGCACCCCCGTGGCCCCGATCACCCCCACGAACCAGGGCGGGAAGGCCTGGATGGACAGGTGGAACAGCGCCAGGTCCACGTCGGAGCCCGAGAGCCCCGGCACCTGCAGGATGGCCGCGAACCCCACGAAGAAGACGAACAGCAGCACGAGCTGGTAGAGCGGCAGGATCACCGCGTTGCGGCGGAACACCCCCTCTTCCTTGGCGGTGTAGAGCGAGCCGAAGGTGTGCGGCCACATGTAAAAGCCGAGCGCGGTGAGCAGCACGGTCGAGTCGAACCAGGCCACGCTCTGCCCGCGGGGCGGCAGGGCGAGAAAGCCGGGGTGAGCCGCGTCTATGGCGGTGAACATGGCCCCGTAACCGCCGTAGACGTGGACCGGCAGGTAGATGCCCATGAACAGGACGAGGGCCAGGATGGCGGCGTCCTTGACGACCGCCGTCCAGGCGGAGCCGCGCACGCCCGAGACGACCACGTAGACCGTCACCGTCGCGGCCCCGATCCAAACCGCGACGGCGGGCGCAATCGCGCCGTAGGATGCGGTCTGGACGATGATGCCCAGACCCTTGAGCTGCAGCACCATGTAGGGGATCAGCGCCACGAGGCCCACCAGCGCCACCGCGACGCCGAGCGTCGGGCTGTCGTACTTGCGGGCGAAGAAGTCGGGCTGGGAATAGAGCCCGTTCTCCTTGGCGTAGCGCCAGATGGGCGGCAGCATCCAGTAGGACAGGACGTAGGCGAGCGTCCCGTAAGCCAGGATATAGTAGGCCGGCGCGCCCTTGCCGTAGGCCCAGCCGCTGCCGCCCAGGAAGGTGAAGGTCGTGTAGATCTCCCCCGCCATCAGCAGGAACACGAGGAAGGTGCCGAAGCCGCGGCCGCCGACCGTCCACTGTTCCAGGCTCATCTCCTGCCCGGACCGGGACCGCAGGCCCAGCGCGAGCGCCCCCACGACGGCCAGCGCGATGATGACCAGCGCCGCGCTCACCGGCCCGGCTCCGCCTTGCGGACGGGATCGCAGAGATAGACGATCCCCATCACGGCCGAGGTCATGACCACGCAGGCCACCATCCAGGCGAGAAGCAGCGGCAGGCCGAACACCAGCGGCCGCGTGTCGTTGAACAGCCCCGCCCCGCCCAGGAAACCGAGCGGGGGCAGCAGGGCCAACCATTTCGTCCAGGACATAAACTGCTCCGATCGACCCGGGACGATACGCAAGAGAGGTGCCAGCCTGCCGGGCGACGCTAAACCGTGGCCCAGACGCACCATTGGTCGTCGGCGACGGCCTGTCCGTTCACGGCCGCTACCGCCGTGTCGAACTCAACGATCAAGCGCTCGACATCGACGGGGTCGTCGTTCGGATGAGTTTCGGATCGGACGGCCGCGTAGCTCTCGGCGACCCATCGGAAGAACAGGTCCGACCCCTTCATGCCGATCGGTCGCTCGCAGAAGCCCCGTGGCTCCGTCAGCCCCGCCTCCGCCAGGATGGACGGAAGCCGGATGGCGACGTTCGGGCTCGTCGCACTTGCCCCCAGTCCACGGATCATCTCGTTGAAAACGCGATCGAACACCGGGATCGGCGGCAATGACTCGCCACCCCGGGTGTCGAACTCGTGGAATGCGATCTTGCCGTGCTGCTTCACCCGTGCCGCTACGGCCCGAACGAATCCCGGAGGGTCCGGCTGGTACGTCAGGACATACCGTCCGACCGCGAAATCGAAATCAGCATCCTCGATACGATCAGCGTCGCCGTTTCGGAACACGACGTTTCCAACGGACCGGCTACCAGCGCGGCTGTTCGCATAGCGTATGGCTGCCTCGACCCGGTCCACACCGACCACGGAGCCACCCGCGCCCACGATCTCAGCCGCCAGGAAGCTCACGTCGCCGGCCCCGCAACCCAGATCGAGAACCTTCATGCCTTCCTTGAGGCCGGCTGATCTCAGGAGTCGCTCGGTGATGGGTCGCAGGAACTTGGCCTGCTCCGTCAGGCGATCCATTTCAGCTGGCGAGTGACCCAGGAGATAGTTCTGCATTACGCTCCACCTCGAACAGGCAAAGGACAACCTCCGGCAGTCCTCCTCGACGCCGCTATGGCTCGCGTCGATGCGGCTCCTGCCAGCGGGACATTACCGGATCGTGTCAGATATCCGAGCCGACGTTACAGCTGCAACATCCGACCTCGGTCGCATGCAAACCGACCCGGACCCCGGCTCCGTGGCGCTCGACCGCCGACCCAACCGCAGGTCGGCGTTTCCCCTCAAACCCGCAATTTTCAAGGACCCAAGGCTTGCCCACCCACGATCCCCTGCTGAACACCGTCGCCATCGCGGACCTGCGCCCGACGCAGATCACCGTGGGCTATCGCGAGGTCGCCGAGAAGCGCCGGCAGTGGCACGCGATGCCCGAGACCGAGCGGCCGGCCTTCCTGGCCCGGCACATGGTCCCGGTGCTGCTCGGCCCCAAGAAGCGGTCCTACGTGATCGACCACCACCACCTGGCCCGTGCGCTGCACGAGGAAGGCTGCGAGAGCGTGCAGGTGACCGTGGTGGCTGACCTGAGCGTGCTGGAGAAGGACGCGTTCTGGGTGTTCTGCGACAACCGGAACTGGTGCCACCCCTACGACGGCGCCGGGCGCCGGGTCGGCTTCGAGCAGATCCCGCGATCGGTCGCGGATCTCGCGGACGACCCGTTCCGCAGCCTGGCGGGTGCGCTGCGGCGCGCGGGCGGCTACGCCAAGGAGACGATCCCCTTCACCGAGTTCATGTGGGCGGACGCCCTGCGGCGACGACTGCCCGCCAAGGAGGTCGAGGCCTCGTTCTCCGCCACGCTGGTCAAGGCCATCGAGTTCGCCAAGGGCAAGGAGGCCAAGTATCTGCCGGGCTGGTGCGGTCCGAGCAGCAGCGACGATTGAGGCCCCCCGCGCACCGGCCGACGGGAGCCCGCGGCGGGGCGTGACGGATTTGCCGCAGAGGGGACGAAACGCCGCGCAAAACGGAAAAAGCCCCTTGCGGGGCTTGCGTTCAGTGCAGTGCAGCGTAGTTTCGCTCTCGCAGCCTTCTGGCTGCATGCCCTCCTTGGGCGTTTCCTCCCTAGACTTGGGCCGCTTGCGCATCGCGTGAGCGGCCTCTTTGTTGCCGACACTTGACCACGGCCAATACAGATTTGCAAGGCTGCCAATAGGAATTTGCAGCCCTCCGGCCCTGTGCCGGATTGACCCCTTTTATGCACTCCGGTCGCCCGTCACGCCGCGAACAAGGCCGCTTTGGCGGCGAAGTGGCGGACGGCGTGATCGAGCAGCGTCCGGCGGTCGGGCCGTTGGGAATCCGGCACCGGAGTGGCGGCGCAGAACGCCTGGCAGGCCGTCGCCTGGGCGGCCGGCATGGCCATGCAGCGCGGGCGGATGGGAGACCGCCAGCCGTCGCGGGGCAGGTCGTAGAGGCCAGGCTGGACGGCGGCGTGCTGGATGCAGGCTTGCACCACGAGGAGCATCTCGCCGTGCAGCACCTGGAAGCGAAGCTCCTCGACCTCGGGCAAGTGGTCCTGACCCGTCGCGTCCACCGGCACCGCGACGCCCAGGATGCGGGCGATGTCGGCCTCGTGGGAGGACGAGCCGCCGTAAGGCCCTTGTCGTCCAGGAAGGACGCCGATCCCTAGCAAGGCCGGATCGGCTGTGTACATGGGTCGCACGGGGACCGAGCCGCGGTTCGGGTAGTTCTGCACCGTCATCCTCCCGCGCTCCGTCACGGGATCTACCGACAGTGCGGGACGCATGACAGACCCTTCGACCGCCGCCGACGCCCCCACCATCGTCGCCCTGCATTTCCTGGGCGGCAGCGCGACCGAATGGGACCCGC
>CAXTFJ010000101.1:6438-17104 GCA_964243405.1 uncultured Lichenihabitans sp.
GACCCGCTGATCCGCGCGCTGGACGGACGTTTTCCCTGGGTGACGATCGACCTGCCCGGGTTCGGCGAGGCGACCGGCGATGTCGGCTATTCGGTGGCCGAGATGGCCGAGACGGTTGCCCGCGCGGTGCGGGCCGCCGCGCCCCGGCGCTGGGTGCTGGCCGGGCACAGCATGGGAGCCAAGGTCGCCTGCGCGGTCGCGCGGCAGGCGGAGGACGGGGCGGCGGGGCTGGGCGGCCTCGAAGGCCTCCTCCTGCTCGCGGGCTCGCCCCCCTCGCCCGAACCCATGGCGGACGACAAGCGGGGCGCCATGCTGTCCTGGTTCGCGGGCGACGCGGACTCCCGCCGGGGCGAGGCGCACCGCTACATCCGGGACAACGTGGGGGGCGACCTGCATCCCGAGCTGCACGAGCGGGCCGTGGCCGACGTGCTCCGGACGGAGCCCGCCGCCTGGGCGGCCTGGCTCACCCACGGCAGCCGCGAGGACTGGTCGGACCGCGTGGGCGTGCTGCGCACCCCCGCCCTGATCGTCGCCGGGGGGAAGGACGAGGCGCTGGGCCGCGACGCGCAGGTCAATTTGATGGGCCCCCACTTCGCCGCCGCGCGGCACCACGTCCTGGCGGAAGCGGGACACCTGCTCCCGCTCGAACGGCCGGACGCGCTGGCGGAGCTGATCGTCGAGTTCCTCGACGGCGGTCGTTAACCGCGCGTTAACCGATTCGCCATAGATCTTAACGGGTCCTTTCGAGGTCCGCTGCCGGGCGCGGCGGCTCGAGCCGGAGGGCCAGATGTCCGCCAAGCTTCTCACCTCCCATCGCAGGATCGACCTCGCCGGCCTGGCGCTGCTCGGCCTGCTCACGGCCCTCGCGGCCGCAAAGCTCGCGGCGCTGGCCGTGCCCGGCGACCTCGACCTTCCGGCGCTCTACGGCCTGACCGACGCCCGGCCCTGACCGGAGCGGGCCTCGGCCGCGTCCTCGAGGGTGCTTGCGCGGCGGCGGGGCCCGCGCCAGGGTGACGGCATGAGAGCAGCTTCCCTCGACTTCCTCACCCACCTGGCCAACACGCCCTCGCCCAGCGGCTACGAGCAGCCCGTAGCCCGCGTGTTCCGCGCCTACACCGAACCCCTCGCCGAGCGCGTCACCACCGACGTGCACGGCAACGTGGCGGCCGTGCTCAACCCGAACGCGGCCCGGCGCATCATGCTCGCCGGGCACATGGACGAGATCGGCTTCATCGTCCACCACGTGGACGACGCGGGCCTGCTGCACTTTTCCGCGATCGGCGGCCACGACAGCGCGATCCCCGTGGGGCAGCGGGTGTGGGTCTACGGGCGGCAACGCGTGGCGGGCGTGATCGGGCGCACCGCCATCCACCTGCAGGACGAGACGGAGCGCAAGCGCAAGCCCGAGTTCAAGGACCTGTGGATCGACATCGGCGCGACCAGCCGCGCCCAGGCCGAGGAGGTCGTGGAGCTGGGCGACGTCGCGACCTTCCAGTACGAGTTCCAGTTGCTGCTGGGCGACCGCGTCACCGCGCGCGGCCTCGACAACAAGATGGGCGCCTTCGTGGTCGCCGAAGCGCTGCGCCTGCTCAAGGAGGACGGCGGCCTGCACCCGGACGTGGGGCTCTACGCGGTCGCCACCGTGCAGGAGGAGATCGGCCTGCGCGGCGCGAAGACCGCGAGCTACGCGATCGCGGCGCAGACGGGGCTCGCGGTCGACGTCAACCACGCGGTCGACTACCCCGGCGTCAGCAAGGCGCGCTACGGCCAGCTCGACATCGGCAAGGGCCCGAGCGTGTCGCGCGGCGCCAACACCAACCCGGTCACCTTCGCGCTGCTCACCCAGGCGGCCCGCGAGGACGGCATCCCCTACCAGGTGAGCGTCAGCCCGGGCGGCACGGGCACGGACGCCAACGCCATGCAGCTCAACCGCGACGGCATGGCGACGGGCCTCGTGGGCGTGCCGCTGCGCTACATGCACACGCCCTGCGAGCTGATGAGCCTCGACGACCTGGAGAACTGCGCGCGGCTGATGGCGGCGTATTGCAGGCGAGTGACGCCGGAGACGGATTTTACGCCGCGGTGAGGGAGCTGGTATCTGCTTCGTTCCTCTTCGCCGTCATGGTGTGCACAATAATCGGTTGAGTAGGTACGACAGTGACTACATCTCAGCGTGTCTCTCTGGTACAATCCTCCTGGGAGCACGAGCATGACGACCAAGCTTAAGATAAAGATGGGGCACATTGAGTTTGAGTATGAAGGCGACGCCGCCTACGACAATGATGCAGTAAAAGATCTGTTTTCGCATATGGAATCCATGATGATGTCTGTCCCACCAGGGGTATTTGACGCCATGGTGCCATCGACTGGTGGAACAGCAGTCGAAAGTGACGTTGGGGCATCTACCCAAACTTTAAATCTTGATACACAAACAGTAGCTGCGCATTTCGGGGCCAAAACAGGTGCCGACGTTGCTATTGCTGCGGCGGCGCACCTTCTGCTTTGTGAAGGCAAGAAAAGTTTTAGCCGTAAAGAACTGCTAGCTGACATGCAACAAGCTCACGGTTATTATGACAAAATAATGAGCAGTAATCTCACCAAAATTCTGCATACTTTGATTAGTCAGAAAAGAATTGTTGGCACGACGGGCGGCCAGATGACATTGTCGGCGGCCGAAGCCGCGCAGTGCAGGACGAAACTTGCTCAGTCTTGACGATATCAAAATCGCGCTGCAGCGAGATAATCTGACGCGCGCTGACCGTGTCCTTCTCGTCCTCGCTAGCTTCGACAAGCCAGCAAATCTCGACGCCACCCGGGTACAGGCCGTCATGGTTGGCTTGTCCATGGCTAGATGGAACATTACGGACATCCTGACGAAGTCAAAGTACGCTATCCGTTTACCCACCGGCTACGAAGTATCGGAGAAAGGCTTTGAGCGACTTGAAAAGCTTGGTGTTACTAAGATTCCCGCGGGTGCCGCAAAGATTGCTCAAGATCTCCGAAAACACCTAGCAACCATTAAGGACGACACGACCCGAGCATTCGTCGAAGAAGCTATCAGGTGCCATGAGGCGGCGCTCTATCGATCCGCCATCGTGATGTCATGGCTTGCCGCCGTTGGCGTGCTCCAGAACGTGGTGGTTACAAATCGCCTTGCAGCCTTCAACGCTGAAGCGAAAAGAATCGATGCGAAGTGGAAGGACGCGGCGACCACCGACGATCTCGGACGCATGAAGGAAGTCGACTTCCTCGACCGAATTGCGGCCGTTGGCATTATCGGCAAGAACGTGAAGATGGAGCTTGTCAAAGGTTTGAATCTTCGAAACGGGTGCGGTCACCCAAACAGTTTGAAAGTGAGTACAAATCAAGTTGCAGCTCATATTGAGTTTCTTTTGCTGAACGTGTTCGACACTTTTCCCGTCTGAAGCTTGCTTCAGGTTCGGCTGACAACTCCCATACCTACCCTGGTAACTACCAGGGAGTATACTAAACTTCCGGTTAGTCGGCAATTAGCATAATTTTTGGTCGCTTGACTTTGGCGGTAATTATCCGCTCTTTGCGGCGCTCGATGGCGTCGCGAATGATAGCCGGCAATTCGGTGGATCGGTCGCCGCCGCGAGTGCGAGATCGACGGTGTCGCGATGCTGCGTCAAGGCTTTCCATACCAGCCGCTATTTGCAGCTGAGGTGCCGCGACTTCCCTGATTGCAAGTGTCTGGCTGAAGCCGGCTAACCCGGACCGTGCCTGAATCGCATCGATCACCGCCGAGCGCGCCTCGGCTGGTAAAGGAATGGTGGAGATACGCGCGGTGCTGCTCGGTGTGCACAGGATCGTAGAAAGTGGAAAAAACAGAGACTGTAGAGAATTAATCCGCTTGTATGGTAGTCGTTTAGGCTTCATTTTGACCATAGCCTTAATCCGCTCGCGGATTTCCCATCCGCTAGCGAGTTCGATGCCTGATATTATACCGCCCGAAGCTGTGCAGACATGAGCCGGATTGTAGAAGGCATAAAGTGGTACGGTATTGATCGCCTCACTACCTAGTCCACGCAGCAGTGCTTGCGACTGCGCCCCGCTATTATGAGGGTGAGACAGTTCGGGATACGAGCCAAGCTTCCAGTCATGTCTATGAGGCGTTAGGCGCTTTGCCTGAATTCGGAACTGCACCGATTCGCCCGAAGTAGGCGTGATAATTAATAAATCGAAATCGCCACCGGTTTTTGTCTCCGGTGGAGTTAGTACAACAATGTCGTTCCCCGGCAGTGAGAGAAGCGAGGCGACAAGTATGTCGGTTATGGTATCCTCACGGAATCGTCGCTTAAGGTGCTGTTCAATGTCGATGAACTCGGCAATCATGACTGGGAGACGGTTCGCGAGATCACATGACGAAGAGAAAGTTGGGGTGATTGACATTGATGGTAATATTACAGCAGAATATATCTATTGCAGCAAATGATAACTATTTCTGATGATCCGTGCAGTGCACGGGTGAATGGCGTGCTTCATTTATTAAGTATTTTTCCTCACTCCCCCGCCACCACCACCGCCCCACCCCGCACCCCCCGTCCGAACCACCCGAACACCCGCGCCCGAGCCCTACTCAGCACCACATACATCGCGGGCGTCGTATACAGCGTCAGCACCTGGCTCATGATGAGCCCGCCCACGATGGTCACGCCCAACGGCCGCCGCAGTTCCGCGCCCACCCCCGTGCCGAGCGCCAAGGGCAGGGCGCCGAGCAGGGCCGCCAGCGTCGTCATCAGGATGGGGCGGAAGCGCTCAAGGCAGGCCTCGGTGATGGCGGCCTCGGGGGTGAGGTCGCGGGCGCGCTCGGCGTGGATCGCGAAGTCCACCAGCATGATGCCGTTCTTCTTCACGATGCCGATCAGCAGGATGATGCCCACGAAGGCGATCAGGCTCAGCTCCATGCCCACCACGTTGAGCGCCAGCAGCGCCCCCAGGCCCGCGGAGGGCAGGGTCGACAGGATGGTGAGGGGATGGAGCAGGCTCTCGTAGAGGACGCCCAGGATGATGTACATGGCCGCGAGCGCGGCCACGATCAGGATGCCCTGGCCGCCGCCGCTCGACTGGAACAGCTGCGCGTCGCCCGCGAACTCCGCGTGCAGCCCGTCGGGCACGTGCAGCTCCGCCACCGCCTGGCTGACCTCGTCGGTGGCCTGTGCGAGGACCGCGCCGGGCCCCAGGTTGAAGCTCAGCGTCACCGAGGGGAACGAGCCCTGGTGGTTGACCACCAGCGCCGCCGTGCCGCGCTCGACGTGGGCCACGGCGGAGAGCGGCACCTGGGTGCCGCCGGCGCCCGCCACGTAGATCTTGGCAATGTCGGCCGGGTCGCGGCTTTCGCGCGGCGCCACGTCGAGCACCACGCGGTACTGGTTGCGCTCGGTGTAGATCACGGACACCTGCCGCTCGCCGAAGGCGTCATTGAGGGCGTCGTCGATGGCCTGGATGCCCACGCCCAGGCGCGAGGCCTGAAGGCGGTCGACCACGACCTTGGCCTCCAGCCCGCCCTGCTCGCGGTCGCTGGTCACGTCCACCAGCCCCGGCAGGTGGCGCATCCGCTCCAGGATTTTCGGCTGCCACTCGACCAGTTCGTCGAGCGAGGCGTCCCACAGGGTGAACTGGTACTGCGACTTGCTTTCCCGCGCGCCCGCCCGAAGGTCCTGCACGGCGACCAGGAAGATCGACATGCCGGGGATGTGGGACGTCTTGCCCCGCAGCCGGTTGATGACCTCGCCCACGGGGGGCCGCTCGCCGTCCGGCTTCAGGCTGATGAAGAAGCGGCCCTGGTTGACCGAGGAATTGGAGCCGCCGCCGATGAAGGAGCCCACGCCCACCACGGCGGGGTCCTTCTGGATGCGGTCCGACATCTCCTCCTGCAGCTTCGCCATGGCCGGGAAGGACACGTCGGCGCTGGCCTCCGTGATGCCCATGATCAGGCCCGCGTCGTCCTCGGGGAACAGGCCCTTGGGGGTCGACATGAAGAGGTGGACCGTGAGCCCGATCGTCAGCCCCATCACGAGCAGCATGAGCCAGGGGTGGCGCAGCGCGGGGCGCAGCGTCGCGGCATAGGCCGCGATCAGCCCGCCCAGCGCGCCCTCGACGATCCGGTCGATCAGGCTCGGGCCGGAGCGCGCGTCGTGCCCCATGAAGTAGGCGCACAGCATGGGGGTGAGCGTCAGCGACACCAGCGTCGACATCAGCACCGCGTAGGTGAGCGTCAGCGAGAACTCGCGGAAGAACACGCCCACGATGCCCGGCATGAACAGCAGCGGCACGAAGACGGCCACCAGCGAGGCCGAGATCGAGATCACCGTGAAGCCGATCTGCCGGGCGCCCAGCACGGCGGCCGGGTAGGGCCGCATCCCCGCCTCGATGTTGCGGGTCACGACCTCGATCATCACGATCGCGTCGTCCACCACGAAGCCGACCGAGATGGTGATCGCCATGAGCGACAGGTTGTCGAGGCTGAAGCCCGAGAACCACATCAGCAGCACGGTGCCCGCGAGCGACAGCGGCACCGCCACGCCCGCGGCCAGCGTCGGCGTCTGTCGCCGCAGGAACAGCAGCACCACGCCCATCACCAGCGCCACGGTGAGCAGCAGCGTCATCTGGATGTCGCGCACGCTCGCCCGGATGGTGGTGGTGCGGTCGCTGAACACGGAGACGTCCACGCCCGCCGGCACCCAGCGGTGCAGCTCGGGCAGGATGGCCTTCACCCGGTCCACCGTGTCGATCACGTTGGCTTCGGGCTGCTTGGTGACGATCAGCAGGATGGAGGGCTGCTTGTTGTACCAGCCCGCGGCGCGCCGGGTGCGGACGCCCTGGCGGATCTCGGCCACGTCGGCCAGCCGCACGATCGTGTCGTTGACGCTTTTCACGACGAGCTGCCCGTAGTCGTCGGGCGTGCGCAGCCGGTCGTTGACGCCGAGCGTTTCGCTGAGGTCGGGGCCGTCGAACGAGCCCACCGCCTCGCCCACGTTGGCGTTGACGATGGCGGTCCGCACGGCGTCGAGCGACACGCCCATGGCGGCGAGGCGCTGCGGCTGCAGCCGCACGCGGATGGCGGGCTGGTCGGCGCCGTTGACCGACACGTCGGCCACGCCCTCGACCTGGGCGATGCGCTGCGCCAGCACGGTGTCGGCCGCGTCGAACAGCGCGGTGGGCGGCAGCGTCGTGGAGGTCAGCGCCAGGATCAGCACGGGGGCGGCGGCCGAGTTGAGCTTCTTGTAGACCGGCAGGGTGGGCAGGTCGGAGGGCAGGTCGGTGACGGCGGCGTTCAAGGCCGCCTGCACGTCGCGCGCGGCGGCGTCGGCGTTGCGGCCGAAGTCGAACTGGATCGAGATGCTGGCCGAGCCCAGCGTCGAGGTGGAGGTGAGCTCGGTGACGCCCGCGATCTCGCCCAGGCGGCGTTCGAGCGGCGCCGCCACCGTGGCCGCCATGGTGGCGGGGTCGGCGCCCGGCCGGCTGGCCTGCACCCGGATCACCGGCACCGCCACCGTGGGCAGGCTCGCCACGGGCAGCTTGAAGTAGGCGACCGCGCCGCACAGGAACAGGCCGACGCAGAGCAGCGCGGTGCCGATCGGCCGCCGGATGAAGGGGTCCGAGAAGCTCATGCCGGCATGATCCGCAGAAGTCGCTCGCGCTTTTGCGGCAAGATCATGCTTGCCATGACCGCGCGGCCGGCGCTCATTCCGCGGCCCGCCGGGGCATGGTTTCGAGCGCGCCGGACAGGTCCTCGGAACCGTGCGGCATCAGGTCGTGCTCGGGGTCGTGCAGGGGCGCGTCGCGCAGGCCGAGCCGGGCGCCCAGGCGGCCGAGCTGCAGGTAGATCACCGGCGTCGTGTAGAGGGTGAGGAGCTGGCTCACCAGCAGCCCGCCCACGATGGAGATGCCCAAGGGCACCCGGAGTTCGGCGCCGCTGCCGTGGGCCAGCGCCAGCGGCACGGCGCCCAGCAGGGCCGCGAGCGTCGTCATCATGATGGGCCGGAAGCGCAGGCGGCAGGCCTTCACGATGGCGTCGAAGGGCGTGAGTCCCCCGCTGCGCTCCGCGTCGCGCGCGAAGTCGATCATCATGATGGCGTTCTTCTTGACGATGCCCATGAGCAGGATGATGCCGATGAGCGCCACGATCGTCAGATCCTGCCCGTAGAGCATCAGGGCGAGCAGCGCGCCCACGCCCGCCGACGGCAGGGTGGAGAGGATCGTGAGCGGGTGGATGTAGCTCTCGTAGAGCACGCCCAGCACGAGGTAGATGGTCACCACCGCGGCCCCGATCAGCACCGGCTCGCCGCTGAGCGAGCCGGTGAACTCGGCCGCGTCCGCCCCGAAACTGCCGGTGATGGACGCGGGCAGGTCGATGTCGCGCTCGGCCGCGGTGATGGCCTGCACGGCTTCGCCCAGGGAGGCGCCGCGCCCCAGGTCGAAGGACAGGGTGGCGGCCGGGAACTGTTCCTGGTGGGCGATGGACAGCGGCGCGGTGCCGCGCGTCAGCCCCGCCAGCGACACCAGCGGCACCTCGGCGCCCCCCACGATGCCCACGTAGAGCTTGGACAGCACCGCGGGGTCGGTGAGGAAGCGGGGCGCGGCCTCCAGGATGACGCGGTACTGGTTGGCCTGGGCGTAGATGGTGGAGATCTGCCGCTGGCCGAAGGCGTCGTAGAGCGTGTCGTCGATGAGTTGCGTGCTGACGCCGAGCCGCCCCGCCTTCTCGCGGTCGATGGCGATGGAGGCGCGCAGGCCGCCGTTCTGCGTCTCGGTCGCGACGTGGGCCAGGGCGGGCTCGCGGCGCAGCCGGTCGAGCAGCTTGGCCGACCACGTCTGCACCGTGTCGGCGTCCGTGCCGACCAGCGTGTACTGGTACTGCGAGCGGCTCGCCTGGGTGGCGATCTGGATGTCCTGCACGGGCTTGACGTAGGGGGTCACGCCCGGGATAGCCTCGAGCCGCCGCCGCAATCGGGCCCCCACCTGGTCCGCGGTGGCGGCGCGCCCGTCGGCGGGGCGCAGCGTGACCTGCAGGCGCGCGACGTTGGCGGTCGGGTTCAGCGTGCCGATGCCGAGCACGGCGGTGACGCCCAGGACGTCCCGGTCGCCCTTGAGCGCCGCGCTGGCCTCGTCCTGCAGCCGGCTCATGGCGTCGAAGGAAGCGGTGGGCGCCCCCTCCAGCACCACGTCGATCAGCCCCGTGTCCTGGCGCGGCAGAAAACCCTTGGGCACGACCGTGTAGAGGTAGACGGTGAGCCCCAGCGTCGCCAGCGTCAGCAGCAGCATCAGGCCCTGGCGGCGCAGCGCCCAGCCGAGGGTCGCCTCGTAGCCCAGGCCCAGCCAGGTGATCGGCGCCTCCGCGGCGCGCATGAACCAATTTTCCCGCGCCGGCGTCGCCTTCAGCAGGCGGCCGCACATCATGGGGGTGAGGGTCAGCGACACCACGGCCGACACCACCACCGCGAAGGTCAGCGTGAGCGCGAACTCGCGGAACATGCGGCCTACCAGCCCGGGCATGAACAGCAGCGGGATGAACACCGCGATCAGCGAGGCGGTGAGCGAGATCACCGTGAAGCCGATCTGCCGGGCGCCGTTGAGCGCCGCCTGCAGGGGCGTCTGCCCTTCCTCGATATTGCGGACCACGTTCTCGATCATCACGATCGCGTCGTCGACCACGAAGCCCGTGCCGATCGTCAGCGCCATCAGCGACAGGTTGTCGAGGCTGAAGCCGAAGGCCGCCATCACCGCTAAGGTGGGGACGATGGACAGCGGCAGCGCCACGCCCGCGATGATGGTGGCGCGCACGGTGCGCAGGAACAGCAGCACCACGAGCACCACCAGCCCGCAGCTCAGCACCAGGGTGAACTGCACGTCCGCGATGGAGGCGCGGATCGTGTCGGTGGAATCGTGCACGACCTGCAGCTTGGCGCCCGCCGCGAGCGAGCGCTGCAGCTTGGGCAGCTCCTTGAGGACGCGGTCGACGGTCGCCACCACGTTGGCGCCGGGCTGGCGCTGCACGTCCACGATGACGGCCGGCGATCCCTGGTACCACCCGGCCGTGCGGGTGTTCTCCAGGCTGTCGACGACGTCGGCGACGTCGCGCACGAGGACGGCCGAGCCGTTGCGGTAGGCCACCACCACGTCGCTGTACTGGCTCGCGGCCTCGATCTGGTCGTTGGCCGAGATGGTGTAGGACTGCGTCTTGCCGTCGAGCGAGCCCTTCGAGCCCGCGACGTTGGCGGCCACCACCGCGTTGCGCAGGTCCTCCATGCCGAGGCTGTAGCCCGCGAGACGTGCGAGGTCGGCCTGGATGCGGATGGCGGGCCGGATGTTGCCTTCCACCGACACGTGGCCCACGCCCGCCACCTCGCTGAGCCGGGGCGCGAGCAGGGTATCGGCCACGTCGCTCAAGTCCCGCAGCGGCACGGACGCGGAGGTGAGCGCGAGCGTCAGGACCGGCGTGTCGGCCGGGTTCACCTTGGAATAGGTGGGGGGGTAGGGAAGGTTGCGCGGCAGGGTGGAGGCGGCGGCGTTGATCGCGGCCTGCACGTCCTGTGCGGCCGCGTCGATGTCGCGGTCGAGGTTGAACTGCAGGGTGATCTGGCTCAACCCGAACGAGCTCTGCGACGACATGCTGGCGAGGGCCGGGATCTGACCGAACTGC
>CAXTFJ010000102.1:0-17071 GCA_964243405.1 uncultured Lichenihabitans sp.
CGGAGTTCAGCGCGTTCGACAGCGCGAAGTCGATGATGCGCGACTTGCCGCCGAAGTAGACGGCGGGCTTGGCGCGGAAGTCGGTGAGTTCCATCAGGCGGCTGCCGCGGCCCCCGGCCAGGACGTAGGCCATGGAGTGTCGCGCGAGCGGTCCCTGTATCCCGGGCTTCGCGATCATTGCTGTCCTCCCCCAAACGGCCGCGGCTGGTTCCGCGGCCGGCGGCCGTCCCCTTTGAGATCTTGGGTCAGTGTCCGCCGAATTCAAAGTATACGGTGGCCAGCGGCGGCAGGAAAACCTCCGCCGACGCCGGAAAACCGTTCCAGGGCGTTTCGGTCGCCTCCACGGCGCCCATGTTGCCCGCGCCCGACCCCGCGTAGAGCGTCGCGTCCGTGTTCATGATCTCGCGCCAGCGCCCGGGGTGCGGCAGGCCCACCCGGTAGCCGCCGCGCGGGATGGGCGTGAAGTTGGACAGCGCGGCGACCGGCGGGTCGTCCGGGCCGCCCGTGCGCAACCAGCCGAGGACCGAGTTGGCGCGGTCGTCCGCCACGAGCCAGCGGAAGCCGTCCGGCTCGCAGTCGCGGGCGTGCAGGGCGGGCGTGTCGCGGTAGATCCGGTTCAGGTCGCGCACCAGCGCCTGCAGCCCGGCGTGCTCGGGGTAGTGCGTCAAGTGCCAGTCGAGGCTCTGGCCGGCGTTCCACTCCGCCGTCTGGCCGAACTCCGAGCCCATGAAGAGCAGCTTCTTGCCCGGGTGCGCCCACATGAAGCCGTAGTAGGCGCGCGCGTTGGCGAACTTCTGCCAGCGGTCGCCCGGCATCTTGTCGACGACCGATTTCTTTCCGTAGACGACCTCGTCGTGGCTGATCGGCAGGATGAAGTTCTCGGAGAAGCCGTAGAGCAGCCCGAAGGTCAGTCGGTCATGGTGCCACTGCCGGTGCACGGGGTCGCTCGACATGTATTCGAGCGTGTCGTGCATCCAGCCCATGTTCCATTTGAAGCCGAAGCCGAGCCCACCCGCGTAGGTGGGTGCCGACACGCCCGGCCAGGCGGTCGACTCCTCGGCGATCGTCATCGCGCCGGGGTGGAGCGCGTAGACCAACTCGTTCACGCGCTTGAGGAAGGCCACGGCCTCGCGGTTGTCGTTGGTCCCGTCCCAGTTGGGGATCCACTCGCCTTCCTTGCGCGAGTAGTCGAGGTAGAGCATGGAGGCGACCGCATCGACGCGGAGCCCGTCGATGTGGAACTTGTCGAGCCAGAACAGGGCGTTGGCGGCGAGCCAGCTCACCACCTCGGCGCGGCCGAAGTTGAAGATCGCGGTGTTCCAGTCGGGGTGGAAGCCGCGGCGCGGGTCCTCGTGTTCGTAGAGCGCGGTGCCGTCGAAGCGCGCGAGCCCGTGCACGTCCACGGGGAAGTGCGCGGGCACCCAGTCGAGGATCACGCCCAGGCCCGCCGCGTGGGCCCTGTCGACCAGCCGCGCGAAGCCTTCCGGATCGCCGAACCGGCTGGTGGGCGCGAACAGCCCGATCGGCTGGTAGCCCCACGACGGGTCGTAGGGGTGCTCGGACACCGGCATGAACTCGAGGTGGGTGAAGTTCATCCACGCCGCGTAGGGGATGAGCTGGTCGGCGAGCTCGTCGTAGGTGAGGAACCGGTTGTCCTCGCCGCGGCGCCAGGAGCCGAGGTGGACCTCGTAGACCGACATCGGCGCCCGGCGGCGGTCCACCATGCGGCGGCGTTCGAGGTAGTCAGCGTCCGTCCAGGAATAGGTCGCGCGGCTCGTCACGACCGAGCCGGTCGCGGGCCTGAGCTCGCTCTGGAAGCCGACGGGGTCGGCTTTCAGCGGCAGCGCGTGATTCCAGCGGCCGATGATCTCGTATTTGTAGATCGTGCCGGGCTTCACGCCGGGCAGGAAGATCTCCCACAGCCCGCTTTCCACCCGCTTGCGCATCTGGTGGCGGCGGCCGTCCCATTCGTTGAACTCGCCCACCACCGAGACGCGGTCGGCGTTGGGGGCCCAGACGGCGAAATGCACGCCCGGCACGCCCTCGTGCATTATCTCGTGCGCGCCCAAACGCGCGTAGACCTCGCGGTGGGTCCCCTCCACGAACAGGAAATCGTCGACGGGCCCGAGGATCGGACCGAAGCCGTAGGGGTCGTCGAACTCCCAGGTGCCGCCGCTGTTGGAAGCCCGCAGACGGTAGGGGAAGCGGTCGTGCTGCCCCGGCCCGACCAGGCCCTCGAAGAAGCCCGCGTCGTCGCGCCGTTGCAGGTCGCCGAGCGTGCCGCCGCGCGGGTCGACGGCGGCCAAGTGCTCGGCATGCGGCACGAAGGCCCGGATCACCGCGCCGGCCGCGGTCTGATGGAGGCCGAGGAGACCGAACGGATCACCGTGACGCGCCGACACGAGGGCCGTGACATCGCCGTCGTGCGCCCGCCAGTCCTCGGTCATCCGTATGTCCTTCGCATCAGGCGTAGTCCCGCACGGGCACGCCCCAGATGTCGGTGGCGTATTCCTCGATGGTGCGGTCCGACGAGAACCAGCCCGTGCGCGCGGTGTTGAGGATGCTCGACGTCCACCAGGCGGCCCTGTCGTGCCAATGGGCGTCGGCCCTGCGCTGGGCCGCGTAGTAGCTGTCGAAGTCGGGGCACACCAGGAAGTGGTCGTGGTGGGTCAGGGCACCGACCAGGCCGCGGTAGCGCGACGTGTCGTCGGGCGAGAACACGCCGGAGGCAACCGAGTCGAGCACTTCGGCCAGCTTTGGCGACGCCTCGATCACGTCGCGCGAGCTGATCCCGTGCTTGCGGCGCTCCTCGACCTCCGCGGCCGTCATTCCGAAGATGAAGATGTTGTCGGGGCCGACGTGTTCCAGGATCTCCACGTTCGCCCCGTCCAGCGTGCCCATCGTGAGCGCGCCATTCAACGCCAGCTTCATGTTGCCGGTTCCCGAGGCTTCCAGGCCCGCGGTCGAAATCTGCTCGGACAGGTCGGCGGCCGGGATGATGGCCTCCGCCAGGCTCACGTTGTAATTGGGCAGGAACGCCACCTTGAGCAGTCCGCGCACGGTCGGGTCGCCGTTGACCGTGCGGGCGACATCGTTGGCGAGCTTGATGATGAGCTTGGCGGTGTGATAGCTCGCCGCCGCCTTGCCGGCGAAGATCTTCACCCGCGGCGCCCAGTCCCGCCAGGGTTCGGCGCGGATGGCGTTGTAGAGCGCGATCGTTTCCAGGATGTTGAGGTGCTGGCGCTTGTACTCGTGGATGCGCTTGACCTGCACGTCGAACATGGCGTCGGGGTCGACCGCCACGTTCAGGCGCGAGGAGATGATGCGCGCGAGCGCGACCTTGTTGTCGCGGCGCACCGCCTGCATCCTGGCCTGGAACGCGGCGTCATTCGCGAGCGGCTCCAGTGCCTCCAGCGCGGCCGGGTCGTCCAGCACGCGCTCGCCCACCGCCTCCACCAGCAGCTTGGTGAGGCCGGGATTGGCCTCGAACAGCCAGCGCCGGAAGGTGATGCCATTGGTCTTGTTGTTGATTTTGTCGGGGTGGAGCGTGTGCAGGTCCTTGAACACGGTCTTGCGCATCAGGTCCGTGTGCAGGGCCGACACGCCGTTGACCTTGTGGGCGCCCACGAAGGCCAGCGTGCCCATCCGCACGCGGCGGCCGTGCGCCTCGTCGATGATCGACACGCTGGACAGCAGCGAGGCGTCCGCCTTGCCGAGCGTGCGCAGGCCGTCGAGGTGCACCGCGTTGATGAGGTAGATGATCTGCATGTGGCGCGGCAGCAGCCGCTCCATGAGCGGCACGGGCCAGGTTTCGAGCGCCTCGGGCAGCAGCGTGTGGTTGGTGTAGCTGAAGGTGGCGCCCGTGATCGCCCAGGCCTTGGCCCAGGCCACGCCGTGATCGTCCACCAGGATGCGCATCAGCTCCACGATGCCGATGGTCGGGTGGGTGTCGTTGAGCTGGATCGCGGCCTTGTCGGCGAGGTTGTCGAGCGTGCTGTACTTCTTCAGGTGGCGGCGGACCAGGTCCTGCAGCGAGGCCGAGACGAAGAAGAACTCCTGCCGCAGGCGCAGTTCCTGGCCCGCGGCGGTGGCGTCGCTCGGGTAGAGCACCTTGGAGATGGATTCCTGCCGCACCCGATCGGCCAGCGCGCCCACGTAGTCGCCCGCGTTGAAGGCGTCGAGGCGCAGGGGGTCGATGGCCCGCGCGGACCACAGCCGCAGCGTGTTGACGTGGCGCCCGCGCCAGCCGATCACCGGCGTGTCGTAGGCGACGGCTTCCACCGTCTCGGCCGGATGCCACACGTGGCGCGCCTCGCCGTCGGCGCCAACGAGCATTTCCACGCTGCCCCCGAAGCCGATGTCGTAGGCGATCTCGGGCCGCTCGAACTCCCACGGGTTGCCGTTGGCGAGCCAGTTCTCCGGGTATTCCTGCTGCCAGCCGTCCTTGACGACTTGCCGGAACAGCCCGTTCTCGTAGCGGATGCCGTAGCCGTAGGCGGGCACGGCCAAGGTCGCCATGCTTTCCATGAAGCAGGCCGCGAGCCGCCCCAGGCCGCCGTTGCCGAGCGCCGCGTCGGGCTCGATGTTGCGCAGCCGGTCGAGGTCGACGCCGAGCTCGGCCAGTGCGGCGCGCATCTCGTCCACCATGCCGAGGTTGGTGAGGCCGTCGAACAGCAGCCGGCCGATCAGGAACTCCAGCGACATGTAGTAGACGCGCTTGGTCCCGGCCTTGTTGGTGCGGTCGTAGGAGGCGCGCCAGCCGTCCACCACGTGGTCGCGAGTGGCGAGCGCGACCGCCAGGAACCAGTCGCGCTCGCTGGCGCCGCCCACCGTCTTGCCGACCGCGTAGTTGAGCTTGGACACGATCGTGTCGCGCAGGCTCGGCAACTTGGCGGGCGCGTCGGCGATGGCCGCCGTGTCGATCTTCTCGATGATCATCGCAAACGTCCTTCGGGCTTCGGGGCCGGCAGCCGGCCGGTCGATCACGGGTTTTTGAGCGCCGCCACCCAAGCGGTGATTCGTCCGTTCGCCAAGGTGCCTCGCGAGCATTGCGCGTCGCTGATGCCCGAAAGACTCACTTCGCGTTTTTGCCTTCCCCCGCGGCCCAAAGCGCGTCGAGGCCGGCGCGATAGGTGGGGTAGCGCAGCTCCACCCCCAGGCCGTCCTTGAGGGCGCGGTTCGCCACGCGCCGGTTCGCGCCGTAGAAGCTGCGCGCCATGGGCGACAGCTCGGCCTCGGCGAAGGGCAGGAGCGGCGGCGGCTCGACGCCCATCAGCGCCGCCGCGTAGGCCACCACGTCGGGCGCGGGGGCGGGCTCGTCGTCCGTGACGTTCCACACGCCGACGCCGTCGGTCGCGAAGGCCCGGTCGACCGCGCGGCCGATGTCGCCCACGTGGATGCGGTTGAACACCTGGCCCGGCTTGTCGACGCGGCGCGCTTCGCCCGCGCGCAGGTCGTCCAGCGCGTTGCGGCCCGGCCCGTAGATGCCCGCGAGGCGCAGCACCGCCACGTTCTTGCCCGCGCGCGCGCCGAGGTCCAGCCACGCCTGTTCCACGGCCAGCCGAGCGCGGCCGCGCTCGCTCAAGGGTACCGCGGGCGTGGCCTCGTCGATCCAGGCGCCGCCGTGGTCGCCGTAGACCCCGATGGTCGACAGGTAGGCGATGTGCGTGAGGTGCGGCGCCCGCGCGAGATCCTCGCCGAACCGGGCCAGCACGGGGTCGCCCGCGCGGCCGGGTTGCACGCTGACCAGCAGATGGCTGGCCCCCGCGAGCGCGGCGGGGATGCCGGGGTCGGCCGCTTCGCCGTCGAACAGCAGCGCCTCCACGCCCTCGCGGCGCAACGCCTCGGCCTTGTCGGCCGAGCGCACGGTGCCCGCGGCCCGGAGCGAGTCCCGCCGCTCGCGCAGGTAGTGGCCCGCCGTGTAGCCGACCCCGAACACGAACAGGCTCACGGGGCGGCCTCCCATTCGGCGCGCACGTCGGGGTCGGCCTCGGTGCGCCCCACCTCGCCCGCCAGCGCGCGAAAACGGTCGCGGCCGAGCAGGCGACGCCCGGCCCACACGGCCGCGCCCCGCACCAGCGGCGAGGGATCGCGCAGGCGGGCGAGCGCCAGGGCGCTCAGGGCGGGGCGACCGGAATTGCCGACCGCGATCATGACGTTGCGGGAAAACCGCGCGAGGCCGATCCGCTTGATTGGGCTGGCCGAGAACAGCGTCCGGAACCCGGCTTCGTCGAGCCCCGCGAGGCGGGCGAGCGGCGGCGCGTTCAGGTCGTCGCGGGCCGCGAGCTTGGCTTCCCGCCCGACGGCCGCGAACTTGTTCCACGGGCAGGCCGCGAGGCAGTCGTCGCAGCCGTAGATGCGGTTGCCCATCAGCGGGCGGAGCGCCCGGTCGATGGGGCCGGGATGCTCGATCGTCAGATAGGAGATGCAGCGCCGGGCGTCGAGCTGGCGCGGCGCCGGGAAGGCGTCGGTCGGGCAGGCGTCGAGGCAGGCGCGGCAGGTGCCGCAGCGGTCGGGCTCCGCCTCGTCGGGGGCGAGGAGCGCCGTCGTGAAGACCGAGCCCAGGAACAGCCAGGAGCCGAAGTCGCGCGACACCAGGTTGGTGTGCTTGCCCTGCCAGCCCAGGCCCGCGGCCTCGGCCAGCGGCTTCTCCATCACCGGGGCGGTGTCCACGAAGGCCTTGACCTCGCCCCCCTCGGCCGAAGCCGCGCGGGCGAGGAAGGAGGCTAGCAGCTTGAGCTTGCCCTTGATGACGTCGTGGTAGTCGCGACCCCGCGCGTAGACCGACACCGTGCCGCTCTCGACCCGCGCCAGCGCCGCGCGGGGGTCCTGGTCCGGCCCGTAGTTCATGCCCAGCATGACGACCGAGCGGACGGCGGGCCACAGCGCGCGGGGGTCGGCGCGGCGCTCGGCCGTGTCCGCCATCCAGGCCATGGAGCCGTGACGGCCCGCGTCGAGCCAGGCGCGCAGCCGGGCAGGTGCCAGCGGGATGGCGTCGGGCGAAGCCACCCGGCAAACGTCGAACCCCAGCGCGCGGGCCTGCGCCCGCACCTGCTCCTTCAGAAGTCGAGGTCGGAATAGGCCGGGCTCGGCGTCATGCCGGGCAGCCGGTCGGCCAGGATCGACCGGAAGGCGGGCCGCGACTTCACCCGCGCGTACCAGGACTTCGCCGTCTCGTCTTCCGCCCATGGCACGTCGCCCAGGTAATCCACGCAGGACAGGTGCGCGGCCGCGGCCAGGTCCGCGTAGGACAGGGTGGGGCCCGCGAGCCAGTTCCGCGAGCCGATGAGGTAGCCGATATAGCGCAGGTGGTAGCGGATGTTGGCGCGACCCACCCGCACGGCGTCCATGTCGGGCGCGCCGCCGCCCTGGCCGTGCGTCATGAAACGCTTGTACACCTTCTCGGTGACGAGCAGGCTCGACACCTCAAAGAAGAACTTGCCGTTGAACCAGTCGACCAGGCGCCGCGTCTCGATGCGCGCGGCGAGCGTTTCGGGCAGCAGGCGCGCGTCGCCCATCCCCAGGCCCCGCGTTTCGTCCAGGTATTCGCCGATGGGGAACCAGCCGGGCACGGGCGGCACGTTCGCGTCCACCAGCACGGGCGTGGTGCCCGCCGGGTTCATGAGCAGGAACTCGTCGTAGCGGTCGAACGGCCGCTCCTCGAGCAGGGTGGGCTCCAGGCCCATTTCGGCCAGCACCAGGCGGACGTAACGCGAATGCGGACACAGCGGGTAGTGGTGAAGGTCCGTCATCTTGCCCTGGGAACGCAGCGAGGCCGAACGGCCCGAAGCGTCGCGGGACGGGCCGACCCTCCCGAACCCTCGCCGCGATCAACCGTCCCTATAGGCCGAGCCCGGTAGCGCATCAACCCTGCCGTGGAGCGGTTCCGCCCGGAAATTCGGGCTTGCGGGAGCCTATCTTGACAGCCCGGGACGGCTCGCGTCGAGTGTGATCGTGAGCGGTCTCCCAACCACGAGGCTCGGGCGGTCCGTCGCCGCCGTTCTCCTGCTCGTCCTGGCGCTGGCCGACGTCGGGCGGGGGTGGGCGGCCGTGCCGGACGCCGCTGGGCCGCTGTCGATCGCGGGCGCCGCGGTCCACATCTGCCATACGGGACCGAGCGGCTCCGTCCCCGCCGATCCCGACCGCCACGATTGCTGCGACGCCTGCGCGCTCCTGGCGCCGGCCACCCTGCCGGTGGCTCCGACCTCCTCCGAACCCGCGCGGATCGCGCGTGTCGCGGACCACGCGGTCCCGGTCCCACGAGGCACGACGCCCGCGCGGAACCGGACGCCGCGCCAGTCCCGGGGCCCTCCCGCGGCGTGACCTGACGCCCTCGCCCCTTCCCCTTAAAGCCGACGACCCGAGCCGCGCCGAAGCGCGCGCCGTCGTCGTGCCCCTTTCAGGACTCCCTTGCCATGACAACGATCGGTCTCATCCGCCGCCTCGGCGGCGCGTCGGCGCTCTGCCTCCTGGGCGGCCCGGCTTTCGCCCACGCCCATCTCACGTCGGCCGTGCCGCCCGTGAACGGCGCGGTGGCGGCCGCGCCCTCCGAACTCGACCTGACCTTCTCGGAAGGGATCGCCCTGAAATTCACCGGCCTCGCGGTCAAGGCGCCGGACGGCACCGCGATCGCGACGGGTCCGGGTCGCCTGGGCCCCGGCCGCGACACCGTGCTGGTGGTGCCGGTCACCGCCGCGCTGCCGCCCGGCACCTACACGGTGTCCTGGCACGCGCTCGCCACCGACGGCCACAAGACGAACGGCACCTACACGTTCAAGGTCGGTCCCTGATCACGCCCGACGGCGCCCTGGCGCTCGACCGCTTCGTCCGCACCGCGGCCGTGCTGGGGCTCTGGGGCGTCTTCGCGTTCCTGTCGGCCCTGGTGCCGCGCCCGCTGGCGGCCGCGGTCGAGGGGCGCCTGTGGGCGGCCCGCGCGGTCGCGGTCCTGCTCGCGGTCGCGGCGACGGCGCTGCTGCTGCCGATCGAGGCCGCGGCGATCGGGGACGGCTGGGGCGACGCGCTCGATCCGGGCACGCTCTGGTCGGTCCTGCTCGACACCGGCGTCGGCTTCGCCTGGCGGGCGCAGGCCGTGGCCGTCCTCCTGCTCGCCCTGGCGCTGCTGTCGCCCGTCCCCCGGCGGTGCGCCGCGACGGCCGCTGCCGCCGGGCTGGTCGCCGTCACGCTCACGCTGGCGGGGCACGCGTCCATGCACGAGGGCTGGCTGGGCGTGGCCCACCGCGCCAACGACGCGCTGCACCTGCTCGCCGCGGGGGCGTGGCTTGGCGCGCTCGTGCCGCTGCTGCCGCTCCTGCGGGCGCTGGACGACCCCGCGACCCGCCGCCCGGCGGGCGCGGCGCTGCGGCGGTTCTCGACGGCCGGCCACGGCGCGGTCGCGCTCGTGGTCGCGACGGGCACGCTCAACGCGGCGCTGGTCACGGGCGGCTGGCCGCTCGGGTGGGCGTCGGCCTACCGCGCCCTGCTGTCCGTCAAGGTCGCGACCGTGGCCGCGATGGTCGGCCTCGCGGTGACCAACCGCTACGTCCTGGTGCCGCGGATGGCGGGGCCGGACGGCGCCTCCGCCCGCGCGGTCCGCCGCGTCACGCTGGTGGAACTCGCGCTCGGCTGCGCCGTCCTGGCGCTGGTGTCGGTTTTCGGCCTGCTCGATCCCGCGTGAGGCCGCGCTTGCCTTCGAGCGGCGGGCTCTGTTTCTTCTCCCGCGGGCAGCGAGGGAGGATGACGGGCATGCGGGACGGGACGACGGGGCCGAAGCGGCTCGGCATGCTGGTTCCCTCCTCCAACACGGTGCTGGAGCCGGAAACGCTCAGGCTCCTGCCCGCCGACGGGTCGATCACGACCCACGTGTCGCGCATCGGCGTCGTGACCATCTCGCCCGAAGCCCAATCGCTCGGACAGTTCGAGCGGGAGCAGTTCGTCGCGGCGTCGGACTTGCTGCGCGACGCCGCGGTCGACCTGATCCTGTGGAACGGCACGGCGGCGAGCTGGCTCGGCTTCGACTGGGACGCGCGGATCGTCGAGGCGATCGAGCGGCACACGGGGATCCGCGCCACCACCGCCGTGATGGCGATCAACCGCGAGCTGGCGGAGCGCGGCGCCAGGACGATCGGCCTCGTCACGCCCTACGTGGCGGGGATCGAGGCCGGCATCGTGGCCAACTACGCCGCGACCGGCCTCGACGTGGTAGCGGCCGAGCGCCTCGACCTCACCGTCAACGTCGCGTTCGCGAGCGTGCCGCCGGGGCGGATCGAGCGCATGGTGCGCTCCGTCGCCAAGGCCCGGCCGGACGCGATCGTCATCATGTGCACCAACCTGGCGGGCTCCGCCCTCGCGGAGCCTCTCGGGGCGGAGTTGGGCGTCCCCGTGATCGACTCGGTGCGGGCCGCGGTCATGCACAGCTGCCGGCTGCTCGACGCCGCCTGAATGCCCGCGGCGCGATCAGCCCTCCTGAGGCGGCCCGTCACGCCTCGGCCCGGGGTACCCCCGCCCGCCGGCCCGTCTTGATGATGGAGCCCCGCGCCGCGATGCCGCCGTCGAGCGTCACGATCGTGCCCGTGATGTAGCCGGCCCGCGGGGAAGCCAGGAACAGCATGAGGTCGGCCACCTCCTCCGGCGAGGCGGGGCGGCCCGCGGGATAGTGGTCGAACAGCTCCTCCCAGTGCGCCTCGTCGCCGAAGCGGTCGAGGGCGCGCCGCTTCATCAGCTTGACCATCCGGTCGGTGGCGACCGGCCCGGGGTTGATGCCCACCACGCGGATGCCGTCGTCCAGGCTCGCGCCGCCGAGCGCGCGGGTGAAGGCCATCAGCGCCGCGTTGCCGGTCGACCCCGCGATGTAGTCGGCGTCCCAGTTCTCGCCCGAGTTGCCGATGTCGTTGAGCACGACCCCGCTCCCCCGGGCCTTCATGCCGGGATAGCAGAGCTTGGTGAGCTCCATGTAGCCGAAGACCTTCAGCTCGAAGCCGCGGCGGACGGCATCCATGTCGAGGACGTCGAGCGAGCCTGCGGGGATGTCCCCCGCATTGTTGACCAGGATGTCCACGGCCTCCGCGGCGGCCGCGAGGCCGCGCATACTGCCGGGCACGCCGAGGTCGAGGGTGTGGATGCGTACGCTCACGCCCGCGTCGCGCTCGATCTCCCGCTTCGCCGCCTCGAGCGCCTCGCCGTTGCGCGCCGCCAGGTGCAGGTGGCAGCCTTCCGCCGCGAAGGCGCGGGCCGCCGCGAGCCCGATGCCCTTGGACGCGCCGGTGATCAGCGCGGTCTTGCCCGCGAGCTTCAGATCCATGGTTGCGAGACCTCGACAGAGACGGGACCCGGCAGGCGAGACGGCCGAAGCCCTCGCGGTTGATACGGACGCGGAGCCCCCCGGAGCAAGAGACGCGGCGCGCTTCCTGACGGGTGTGGCGCGAATGCAGCTTATGGAATGACGGCGCGCGAAAGGGCGCCGGGTCACATCCGTCCAGGTCCGGACCCATGCTGTCCCATCGGCCCAGCCGTTACGACAGCCTCCCCTTGCGCAACGGCCTGACCGGAGCGAAGGTTTAGCCTTCCACCCCAGCACGGTGGGGATCGAGAAGGCGCCTCGCCGTGACGCGACCCAACCGCCCGGGAACATTGTTAAGCCCGGTTCGGCCCGCGGCTCGGCCGACCCGCGTGGGCGCGGGCCTGCTCGGCGCGACCCTTCTCCTTGTCCTTCTCGCTCCGGCGAAAGCGAACGCTCGGGGTGTCACCGTCACCCTTCCCGCGACCGCGCCGCTGCCACCGCCCCGGCCTGCCCTGCCAAACCGTCCGGAGATGGCGCCCGCGCTTCCAACAGTCCCGCAGGTGCAGACCGGGCCGCGGCCGCAGGCCGGACCTCTGCCTTCGCAGGCGGGACCGCCGCCGCCGCCCGCGGCGGTCACGGCCAACCCGCCGCCCGCGACACCCGACTGCCTGTCGCAGCTCGCGGCCGCGCATGTCGCGGCCGAACGGGTCACGGTGGGGCCTCTGCCGGATCCGCGCTGCACGGTGGCGGACGCGGTCCGCGTCACCGGCCTGAGCCTCCCCGACGGCTCCGCGGTCGCGCTTCCCGACCGGCCGGTGATCGCCTGCGTGACCGCCGCGACCTTCGCGAGCTACGTGCGCGACCTGCTCGCGCCGCTCGCCAAGGGCAGCTACGGGCCGCCGCTCGACACGGTCTGGACGGGTCCGGGCCTGGAATGCCGGTCGCGCGACAACATTCCCGGGGCCAAGCTCAGCGCGCACGGGGAAGGACTGGCGGTCGACGTCGCGCAGGTGCGGCTCGCGGACAAGCGCCTGATCGAGGTGGGCCGGCCCAAGGCCGACGGGGACCGCGCCTTCGAGTCGGCAGCGCTGGCGGGCGGCTGCGGCTATTTCCACACCGCGCTCGGGCCCGGCGCGGACGCCTTCCACGAAACGCACTGGCATTTCGACCTGCTGCCCCGCGGCGCGAAGGGCGAGGCGAAACTCTGCCAGGGGCAGTGAGGGTTTAGCTCCCGAAGCGTCAGGGCGTGCCCCAGTCCCCCGCAACCGCCTGCACCAGGGCCAGGGCCGCGACCGCCGCGGTGTCGGCCCGCAGCACGCGGGGGCCGAGCGACAGCCGCACCACACCCGGCAGGTTCGCGAGCGCGGCCCGCTCGGCGGCCGAGAACCCGCCCTCCGGTCCGATCAGCACGCCCAGCCTCGTGGCGGCCTGCCCGCCCGCGCGGAGCGGCGCCAGGGCCTCGACCGGGTCCGCCACCGCGGCGTCCTCGTCGCAGAACACCAGTGGCGCGTCGCGCGGCCAGTCCGCGAGCCAGCGCTCGAAGCGCAGCGGCTCGGCGACGGGCGGCACCGCCAACACCCCGCACTGCTCGGCCGCCTCGATCGCGTTGGCGCGCATCCGCTCGGCGTTGAGCCGGGTCGCCTGCGTGTGCTGCGTCGTGACCGGCTGCAGCAGGCCCGCGCCCATCTCGACCGCCTTCTGCACCAGGTAGTCGAGCCGGGCGTGCTTGAGCGGCGCGAAGCAGTAGTGGAGGCGGCTCGCGGTGGGCTGCGGCCGCACCTGGGCCAGCACCGTGAGCGATGCGGCCTTTCGCCCCTCGCTCGCCAGCGCGGCGCGCCACTCGCCGTCCCGTCCGTTGAACACCAGCAGCGGGTCGCCGGGCGAGAAGCGCAGCACGTTCAGGAGGTAATTGCTCTGCGCCCGGTCGAGCGGGACCGCGGCGCCTTCGGCCAGCGCGGCGTCGAGGAACAGGCGCTGCGAGGTGAAGTCGATGCGCGCCATGCGTCCCGGAACCCTTCCATCCACCCGGCCGCGGCTTGCCCGCGACGGGGCCGGAGCCTAAGTCACCACCCATGTCAGAACCACCCCGATCGAGCCGTCCCCTGGTGCTCGGCTCCGTGATGGCGGCCATGTTCATGGTCGCCATCGAGGTCACCATCGTGTCCACCGCCATGCCGCAGATCGTGGGCGACCTGGGCGGCCTCAACCTCTACGCCTGGGTGTTCTCCTCCTTCCTGCTGACCCAGACGGCCGCCACGGTCGTGTTCGGCAAGCTGTCGGACCTGTTCGGCCGCAAGCCCGTGCTGCTGTTCGGCATCGCGGTCTTCGTGGTAGGGTCGGTGCTGGCCGGCTTCGCCTGGTCCATGCCCTCGATGATCGCGTTCCGGCTGATCCAGGGGGTGGGCGCGGGCGCCATCCAGCCCGTCGGCATGACGGTGGTGGGCGACCTCTACTCGGCGCGGGAACGCGGCCGCATCCAGGGCTATCTCGCGAGCGTCTGGGCCATCTCGGCCGTGCTCGGCCCGCTGGTGGGCGGGGTCATCATCCGCAACCTGTCCTGGGCGTGGATCTTCTGGATCAACGTGCCGGTCGGGCTCGCGGCCGCGGCCGGCTTCGTGCTCTTCCTGCACGAGGGCGTACCGCGCGAGCGGCGCGCGATCGACTGGGCGGGCGCGGCCCTGTTCACTGTGGCGGTCGCGGCCCTGATGGTGGGGCTGACGACCTTCGGCGAGGGCCGCTCGACCGCGACCGCGGGGGCGGCCCTCCTAGCCGTGGTGAGCGGAGCCCTGTTCCTGTGGCAGGAGCGGCGGGCCGCCGAGCCGATGATCGCGCTCGACCTGTGGAGCCGCCGGCCGATCCTCGCCGCCAACGGGGCGTCGCTGCTGGCCGGCATGGCGCTGATCGGCCTCACAACCTTCCTGCCCATGTACGTCCAGGGCGTGCTGCACCGCTCGGCCCTGGTGGCGGGCTTCGCGCTCACCATGGTGGTGCTGGGCTGGCCGATCGGCGCCACCTTGGCGGCGCGCGGCCTCGTGCGCTTCGGCCTGCGCCCGACGCTGATCGCGGGCGGCCTGCTGCTTCCCGTGGGGGCGATCGCCTTCGTGCTGCTCGGCCCCGGCTCGTCGCCGGTCGCGGCGGGCGCGGGCTCGATGGTGATGGGCTTCGGCATGGGGCTGCTGTCCACCGCCTCGCTCGTGCTGATCCAGGAGATCGTTGACTGGTCGCAGCGCGGCAGCGCCACCGCGTCCAACATCTTCTCGCGCAACCTGGGTAGCACGCTCGGTGCCACCGTGCTGGGCCTGGTGCTGAACCTCGGCCTGAGCCACGCCGGCGGCGTCACGTCCGACGACGTCCGCGCCCTGCTCAGCGGCGGCGCGGCGCCGGCGGTAGGCAGCGACGCGGTCCGCGCCGCGCTGCATGGCAGCCTGCACCTGACCTTCTGGGCCGTGTTCGCCATCTCGGTCCTGACGGCGCTGATCGCCCTGCTCGTGCCGGCCGTCGCGATCGCCCGTGCTCCCGAAGTGGTTGTTGCAGAATAGGCACGGTCCAGCCGCGATTTGTGGCAAGTCTGTGATCAGCGGGAACAGTCATCAGGACGCCGTTTTCCGGCGCTTTCCCTTGTCGCATAACCGCTTGCGGTTTCGAGCCTGTTGGCCAGGGCGTCCCGCCCCACGAAGGATGGTTGTTTCCATGCAGAGCTTTGCGTCGCGTCCCCTGTCGTCGCGTCCGATCCGCACGCTCGGGGCGGCCGCCGTGCTGGCCGCCCTTCTGTCGCCCGGCCTGGCCCGGGCGGATTGCAACGAGGACTTCGGCAAGCTGATGTCCAAGCGCATGAGCCAGATTAACGCGCTCAACGTCAATTCGAAGAAGAACGGCGGCAAGCTCGACCCCGCCGCGGCCTGCCCGGAGCTCAGGACCCTGGCCTCCACCGAGGGCGAGCTCGTCTCCTACATCCAGAAGAACAAGGACTGGTGCAACATCCCCGACGACCTCCTGCAGAAGATGACCGACAGTCGCGCCAAGACGTCGGGTTTCGCCGCCAAGGCCTGCACCTTCGCGGTCAAGCTCAAGCAGCAGCAGCAGCAGGCGACCCAGCAGGCCCAGCAGCAGCCGACCGTGAAGCTGCCCACCGGGCCGCTCTGACCTTCCCTTGAAGGCTCCGGCGCGCGCGGCCGGGACCGCCGCCCTCCCCGACACCACGGAGCCCGGTCTGCTCCGCTGGGCCCCGGAGGCGTGGCGCCCCTACCTCCAGCTGGCACGCCTCGACAGGCCGATCGGCTGGCAGTTGCTGCTGCTTCCCTGCTGGTGGGGCGTGGCCCTGGCGGGCGTCGCGGCCCATGCGGGGCCGGACCCCATCCACCTCGCGCTGCTGCTCGTGGGCGCGGTCGCGATGCGCGGCGCGGGCTCCACCTTCAACGACATCGTCGACCGCGACCTCGACCGCCGCGTCGAGCGGACGCGCAACCGGCCCGTGGCGAGCGGGCGGGTCAGCCGCCGGGCCGCGGCCGCGTTCGCGGCCGTGCAGGCGCTGGTGGGCCTCGCCGTCGTGCTGTGCTTCAACGCCTTCACGGTCGGGCTCGCCTGCGCGTCGCTCGGCCTCGTGGCGCTCTACCCCTTCGTCAAGCGCGTATCGTCCTGGCCGCAGGCGGTGCTGGGCCTGGCCTTCGCCTGGGGGGCCCTGGTGGGGTGGGCCGCGCGCTTCGCCGGGCTCGCGGGACCGCCGGTGCTGCTCTACGCGGCCGCCATCCTCTGGACGATGGGCTACGACACGATCTACGCCCTGCAGGACCGCACGGACGACGCGGTCGTGGGCATCGGCTCGACCGCGCTCGCCTTCGGGCGGCACGTGCGCGCCGGCGTCGCGATCCTCTACGCGCTGGCGGTCATGGTCGCTGCCGCGGCCGTCGCCACGGCGCACGGCGGCCCCTGGGCCTGGGCCGGACTCGCGGGCTTCGCGGCCCACCTCGCGCTCCAGGTGCTCCGGCTCCGCCCGGACGACGAGGGCGCCCGCGCGCTCGCGCTGTTCCGCGCCAACCGGGTCGCGGGCCTCATCCTGTTCGCGGGTCTCGCGATCGACGGGCTGGCGGGGCCGTGACGCCGGACGTCGCCGCCCCTGCAATCGCTGCGGGCTCGGGATCCGACCGTCAGGGAAGCGCGTAACCGAAGAAGCGCACTACCGTGTCGCCCTGCCGGCGCTCGTCGAGCAGGGTGAACGGGTCGGGCGCGGCGACCTCCGCCCGTGCGCCCTCCTCCACGACGCAGACCGCGCCGGGTGCGAGCCAGTCCCCGGTGTTCAGCGACGCCAGCGCCCCGCCCGCCAGACCGCGATCGTAGGGCGGGTCGAGGAAGGCGAGCGTGAAGGGTGTCGCGGGCGCCTCGCCCAGGGCCGTGGCGTCGCGGCGGAAGACGCGGCTCAGGCCCGCGACGCCGAGCGCCTCGATGTTGGCGCGCAGCAGGGCGCGCGCCTCCACGCCGTTGTCCACGAACAGCGCGTGGGCGGCCCCGCGCGACAGCGCTTCCAGCCCCAGCGCGCCCGTGCCGGCGAACAGGTCCAGAACCCGCGCGCCGTCGAGACCGACGCCCAGGCCGTGATCGAGGATGTTGAAGATGGTTTCGCGCAGGCGGTCGGCCGTGGGCCGGAGGCCGGGACCCGTCGGCCCCGCCAGCACCCGTCCCCTGAAGCGCCCGCCGACGATGCGCAAGCCTCAGCCCCGCGGGCGACCCCGGTCGCCGCCGCCGGGCCGTTTGCCGCCGCCCGCACCCGGGCGCGGCGGCCGCCCTCCCCCGGTCGGACGC
>CAXTFJ010000103.1:0-16907 GCA_964243405.1 uncultured Lichenihabitans sp.
TTCGGGTGACCGGCGCGGGCGATGTGCGCCAGGATGGAGCGTTGCGTCCCGCGCAGTCCGCACGGTGCCAGGACCATGTCGTAAAGCTGGGACACGCGCCGCGTCGCCTTGCGAAGGGCGGTTCCGTTGCAATGCTCCGGCGATGGGGCCGGCTTGTCGCCCGAACGGTGTTTCTCCTCCATCGCCCAGCCTCGATCCGATCCCGATTGACAGATAGAAGCATATGCAAGCATTGTTGGATAGTGGCATATGCCAACATCGCGCGGGCCCTTGCAGTCGCTACGCGCAGGGGGGAGCGCCGTCATGCGTTTGTTGATCGTCGGAGCCGGGTCGACCGGCGGTTACTTCGGCGCACGGCTGGCCCAAGCCGGACGCGACGTGACCTTCCTGGTGCGGCCGCGTCGGGCGGATCATCTCCGGGAGAACGGGCTGGAGGTGGTCAGCCCGCACGGCGACGTCACCATCGCGCCGCGCCTCGTCACGGCGGATCAGCTGGATGGTCCCTACGACGCTGTCCTGCTCACCGTGAAGAGCTTCGCGCTGGAGCAGGCGCTGGCGGACCTCGCCCCGGCGGTCGGACCGGACACGATGATCCTGCCCGTGCAGAACGGGATGGGGCACGTCGACGTGCTGCGCGCGCGCTTCGGCGCGCAGACCGTGGTCGGATGCGCCTGCAAGGTCGCAACCATCGTCGACGACCGCGGCCGGATCGTGCAGCTGACCTCACTCCAGGACCTCGCCTACGGCGAGATGGACGGCGGCACGACGCCACGCATCCAGGCGCTCGACGCCCTGCTGAGCGGCGCCGGCTTCGACGCCCGGGTGTCGCCCGACATCGTCGGTGAGATGTGGCGCAAGTGGGTGCTGCTGGCCTCGGTGGGTGCGATCACCTGCCTGATGCGTTGCCCCATCGGTGAGGTGGTACGGGCGCCGGGCGGCGCGGCCTTCATCCGGCAGGTCCTCGACGAGGTCGCCGCCGTGGTCACGGCCGAGGGCAATCCGCCCGAAGAGGCGTTCCTCGCCGCGACGGCCGCCCAACTCACCGATCCGCGATCCACGCAGACCTCGTCCATGTTCCGCGACATCGGGGCGCGTAGGCCGATCGAGGCCGATGCGATCATCGGCGACCTGCTCCTGCGTGGCCGACGCGCCCGGCTCGCTACTTCGCTGCTCGCCACCGCCTATGCGCACCTGTGCGTGTACAGCCGGCAGATCGCGGCGTGACGACCGCGCCGGCAACCGTCACGCACGTTGCGCCGGGAACGTCCATCGCTCGGCAGGCGCGGACGGCGCTGCTCCTCGAAGGGCCCATCCTTGCGACCCTCCTGCGCCTGTCCTGGCCCAACGTTCTGGTCATGCTCGCCCAGGCCAGCACCGGGCTGATCGAGACCTGGTGGATCAGTCGCCTGGGCACCGCGGCCCTGGCCGGCATGGCACTGGTGTTCCCGGTCGTCATGCTGATGCAGATGATGTCGCAGGGCGCCCTCGGCGGGGGCATCTCCTCCGCGATCGCCCGTGCCCTCGGTGCCGGCCGCAACGAGGAGGCCGATGAGCTGGTGCTGCACGCCCTCGTCATCAACCTGCTGATGGGAGCGGTCTTCTCCGCCCTGGTGATCGGATGCGGCCCCTGGCTCTACACGACCCTTGGTGGCCGGGGTGCCGAGCACGAGGCCGCTCTCACCTACTCAAACGTGGTCTTCTCCGGGCTCGTGCTGCTGTGGCTCATGAACGGCTTCGCCAGCATCGTGCGCGGCACCGGCAACATGCTCGTTCCCGCCCTGGTGATCTGCGGCGGTGCCATCCTTCTCGTGCCGCTCTCGCCCCTGCTGATCTTCGGCGTCGGGCCGTTCCCCAGGCTCGGCGTGGCGGGCGGCGGTGCGGCGCTGCTGGCGTACTACGTCGGCGGGACGGCCGTCCTCGCCTGGTACGTCCTGAGCGGCCGCAACACGGTTCGGCTCCGGTTCGGCCGGCTGCGGTGGCCGTTGTTTTATGAAATCCTGCGCGTGGGAGCCGTCGCCGCCCTGACCTCGCTGCAGACCAACCTGACGGTGGCGGTCACGACCGCCCTGGTCGGTCACGCCTTTGGCCCGGCCGAGGTCGCGGGCTACGGCACCGGCGCCCGCTTGGAATACCTTCTCTCACCGCTGGTGTTCGGCATCGGGAGCACGCTGGTGGCGATGATCGGCATGAACGTCGGCGCAGGCCGGCGTGAGCGGGCATTCCGCATCGCCGTCGTAGGAGCGGCCCTGGCCTTCGCCGTGACGGAAACCATCGGGCTCGCCGCTGCGCTTTGGCCGCGAGCTTGGCTCGGCCTATTCGGCCACGACGCGGCGATGGTGGCCGCGGGAAGCACCTACCTGCGCGTCGTCGGGCCGTTCTACGGCATGTATGGCCTCGGTTTCGCGCTGTATTTCGCGTCGCAAGGCGTGGGACGGCTGCTTTGGCCGCTGCTGGCGGGACTCGCACGGCTGCTGATCGCGACCATCGGCGGTTGGGCCGCCCTTCGCCTGAGCGGGACGCAGGGGTTGCTCTACGCGGCGCTCGCTGCGGGCCTGCTGGTCTACGGTTTGATGATTCCCTTCGCCGTGCTTCGGGGCGCGTGGGGCTTCCGCCCGGCGTTGAGCAGTTAAAGCCGCTCTGATCATGGGAGAGCAGCATAGTGAAGCGAGTTATGAGGTTGATCTGTGTCGAAGCAGCAACAGGAACAGCCGGTTCCGGTCGACGTCTTGTGCATCCGGAGTGACGACGGAGAGCGTATAGCCAATGGCTGAACTTGGCCGATGAGACTCGGTCCGCTTCGGAGCGGGAGGCTGGGGTAAGCGGACGGAAAAGCGTATTCTGAAGCAGTGAGGTGGTCCGGCGCTGCGTCCCTGATAAACAGCAGCTGCCTGCCTCCTCGCCTCGTGAGTGCCGTGGACCCCCTGCTCGGCATCAGTCTGAGCTTCAAGCCTGCCGTGTTTGGCGTCCCTCGCTGATGAGGGAAGCGTCAGCCGGTCCGGTCCCGGAGGGTGCTGCGGGCTGGTGCTGTCCTGTCCAACAATCAACTTGGGGCGAGGCAATCAGGCGACTGTCGGCTGCAACACCTCATAGTCGGAGTAGCCCTCCGGGCCGATGGCATACACAGTCGACCAGTCCACCTCGGCGAGTGGCGCACCCACCCTCATGCGCTCGACCAGGTCGGGGTTGGCGATGAACGACCGGCCGAAGGCCACGAGGTCAACGAGCCCGTCGGCGATCAGGCGGCTCCCGCGTTCGGCATCCATCTGCACGTTGGCGATCAGCGTGCCTTTGAAGATGGGCCGGAAGTGGCGGAACATGCCGTCGCCCATCAGCGGCTCCAGGGGCGTACCGCGAAAGTCGGTGGTCGCGCCCATCAACAGCAGGTGCGAGAGGCCGTAGCCGTTCAGCTCGCGGACGGCGTACTCGGCCATGGGTAGCGTCTCGTCGTTGGCCGCCATGGGACCACCCTCGTGCATCGGGCTGATCTTCACGCCGACCCGCGAGGCGTCCACCTCGTCGAGGACGGCCTCGACGACCTCGAAGAGGATGCGTGCGCGGCCCTCGATGCCGCCGCCGTACTCGTCCGTGCGGTGGTTGGTGGCGCGGTTCATGAACTGCGCCAGCAGGTAGAGGTAGTTGGCCAGGATCTGCACGCCGTCGAAGCCCGCCTCCACCGCGTTGCGGGCGGCGCGGGCGTAGTCGGCCACCGTTTGGTGGATCTCCTCAATGGTCATGGGCCGCGGCGCGACCGTCGGCTTGCGGCCGGTCGGTGTCGTCGACTCGAACAGCAGGTCGACGTTCGATGCGGACAGGGGCGGCGTGCCGCCACGCACGTCGGGGTGGGCGATCGCCCCCGTATGCCAGAGCTGGGCGATGATGCGTCCGCCGGCGGCGTGAACGGCGTCCGTGACTATGCGCCAGCCGCGCACCTGCTCGGGGCTCCAAAGGCCCGGCGTCCAGGCCCACCCGAACCCGTCCGGGCTGATCGCGGTCGCTTCGGCGACGATCAGGCCGGCCGAGGCACGCTGAGCGTAGTACGCCGCCTGCAAGGCGGTCGGAACGTGATCGTCCGGGCGGGCGCGCATGCGAGTGAGCGGCGCCATGACGATCCGGTTGGGCACGTCGAGCCGACCGACCCGATGCGGGGTGAACAGGGGATGCGTGGCCATGGCGCTTCTCCTCGGGATGTGGCGATCAGAGCGTGACGACGACCTTGCCGACCTGCTCGCCGGCCTCGATGAAACGGTGCGCCTCGGCGATCCGGTCGAAGGCGAAGGTCCGCGCGACCGTCGGTCGGAAGGCGCCTTCGGCGAGCCCGGCGGTCACGAACGCCTTCAGGAACGCGAGCCGCGCATCATCACGGGTCAGGGCGGGAAGCGCGAGCCCACGGATGGTCAGGTCACGCGAGAAGACATCGAAGGGCAGCACGACCGTCGGCCGCGCGTCGAGTGCGCCGTAGAGTACGAGCATGCCGCCATTCGCCGTCGCCTTGGCCAAGGTGGCGGACCCGGGGCCGCCGACGGGATCGAACACGAGCGGGGCGCCCTTGCGGTCGGTGAGGCGCTGGACCTCGGCGACGACGTCCTGCTCCGTTGTCGCGATGACGGCCGAGGCGCCCAGGCGCCGGAGGTCTTCGGCCTTTGCGGTCGTCCGGGTCAGGGCGACCGGCCGGGCGCCGACGCGCCTCGCAATCTGGACAGCGGCCAGGCCGACGCTGCTCGACGCAGCGGAAATCACCACGGTCTGCCCCGCCTGCAGCGCGCCGGCCGCGACCAAGCCGCCCCATGCCGTCCCGTAGGCCGCCCATGTCGCCGCGGCCTCGACGAAGTCGACGCCATCGGGGATCGCGACCAGGGACCGCGCCGGCGCGATGGCGACCTCGCCGTAAAGGGGGTATTGCGCGGCACCATAGGCGGGAACGAGCGCGACGCGGTCGCCGGCGGAGAAGCCCATGACGTCAGGGCCGACAGCCTCGATGACGCCGGCCGCCTCAAAGCCGAGCCCGGTGGGCAGCGCCGGCCTCACGGGTGATCGGCCGGAGCGCAGCGTGATCTCCGTGCGGTTGAGGCCGATGGCGCGAATGCGCAGGCGGACCTTGCCTGACGCGGGCTCACCGACCTCGACTTCCTCGACGCGCAGGACCTCGGCATCACCGAACTCGTGGGTTCGTACGGACCGGGACATGGCTGAGCCTCGCTTCGACGTCTTCGAGGCATAGGTCGCCGATGGAAGCCCACCGCGGTAGCCGCTCGGTCCCGCTAGGTTCTATGTGCCGGGCGCATCAATCCGCGACGCAGGGTGTGCAGGGTGGTCGATCAGGCGGGCAGCGACGGCGGGTTCCGTTCGAAGTCGGCGACGAGGTGGTCGACCGCCGCGCGCGCCGCGGCGCGGGTCGCGCGACCCATGGGATAGTAGGCGTGGACCGGGATGCCGGCCAGCGCCCACCCGGGTAGCAGCCGGACGAGGGCGCCGCTGGCCAGCTCCCGACGGCACGCCCAGCCGCTCGTCGAGGTGACGCCCAGGCCCGCCACGACGGCGGCGATGGCGCCCTCGTTCTCGTCGGTGGCGAAGTGCGGCTCCGGCTTGACGGCGACCTCCCGCCTGTCGCGGGAGAAGCGCCACGCCGTCGGCACCGCCGAGGCGGGGCCGCCGACGATGCGGCATCGGGGAAGGTCTTCGGGCGCCTCCGGTGTTCCGTGGCGGGCAAGGTAGTCGGGCGAGGCCACGACGACGCGGGGGATGGTGGCGATGAGTTTGGCGGTCGCGCTCGAGTCCGCCAGGCGGCCGAGCCGTAGCGCCACGTCGACCGCCGCGCGGATCAGGTCCTGCTTGCGGTCGCCGAGCTGGAACTCGACGCGCAGCGCCGGGTGGCGCTCGCCGAAGGAGGCGAGGCGCGGGATCACCTCGCGGACGCCGAAGCTGGTCGGCATGCTCATCCGGAGCAGCCCGCGCAGGTCGCCGCCCTCCCGCACGCTGTGCTCCGCCTCGTCCAGCGCCACGAGGATCGGCTCGACGCGGGCCAGGAACTCGCCGCCCGCCTCCGTCGGCACCACCGCCCGCGTGGTGCGGGTGAGCAGCCTGACGCCCAGATCCGCTTCGAGGTCGGCGACGATGCGGGACGCCTGCGGCTGCGACAGGCCGCACTCGCGCGCTGCCGCCGAGAAGCTGCCGAGTCGGGCGACGCGCGCGTAGAGGCGGAGCGCGGAGGTGTCTTTGATCACCGCATCAGGTCCGATGGCGTTCCGATACGCCGATGACGCGACCTATACACCGGATACATGGAAGTTACTCCGGAACGCGGGCTACCGGCTTGGCCGGATCCGGTCGAGTTCTATGGCGACGGCGGGCGCGGGCCCGGCCTCACGAGAAAGTCAGGACCATGAAGCTTACCGGCAACACCATCTTCATCACGGGCGGCACGTCCGGCATCGGGCGAGCGCTCGCGGAAGCGTTCCACGAGCGGGGCAACCAGGTCATCATCTCCGGCCGCCGCCGCGCCAAGCTCGACGAGGTCGTCGCGGCCAACCCCGGCATGGCGGCGATCGAGTTGGACATCGTCGATCCCGCCAGCATCGAGGAGGCGGCGGCCAAGCTCGTCGCCGAGCACCCGGACCTCAACGTGCTCATCAACAACGCCGGCATCATGCTGCCCGATCAAGCGGACGGCAGGGTCGACGACACGCTGCTGGTCGACACGGTCACGACCAACCTCGTCGGGCCGGTGCGCCTGACGTCGGCGCTGATCGGGCACCTGAAGGGCAGGGACGACGCGGTGGTCGCCTACACCAGCTCCGCCCTCGCCTTCGTCCCCATGGCGGTGACGGCCGTCTACTCCGCCACCAAGGCGGCGCTCCACTCCTACGCGCTGTCGCAGCGGTTCCTGCTGCGGGGCGCTGGGGTGCGCGTGCTGGAGATCGCCCCGCCCTGGGTGCGCACCGACCTGATGAACAGCCGCGAGGCCGAGCAGGCGATGCCGCTCGACCGGTTCATCGCCGAGACGATGGCGCTCCTTGGAACCGAGGCCGATGAGATCGTGGTGGAGGGCGCGAGGGCGTTCCGCGACAACGCTGGGCCCAACGAGCACGGCCTCGTCGACGGCTTTAACCAGCAAGCTCTGACGCTGTTCGGGTGAGCCGCAGCAAGTGCATGACGGGAGCGGCGTTCTACAGCTCGCCCGTCAGGAACTGGGCGCGGCCATGCCCAAAGCTCCAGTCCTCGCCGGCGTTGATGACGACCGAGACGACGAGGTCGCTCGACCGGATGGCGCAGGCGCGTTCCAGCCCGTCGGCGAGCAGGCGGTAGAACGCCTGCTTGGCCTCCCGCGTGCGCGGCCTCGTGACCACCCGGACCAGGGTCAGGTCCGGGGTCCGCTCGATCCCCAGCCCCGTGTCCTGCACGATCATCCGCCCCGGTTCGTGCTCGTGGACGATCTGGTAGCGGTCACGGACGGGCACCTGGAACGCCGCCACCATCGCCTCGTGCGCGGCATCGAGCATGGCAGCGATCTGCGCCTCGGAACGCCCCTTAAGGATATCGAACACCAGCAGCGGCATGGGTCCGCTCCGCTACGGGGACGCGCCGGGAGCAGGAGAAGCCGTCGCGTGCTCCTCGATCGCGTCAACACGGTCGGGGTAGAAGGCGAGGTGGTCCTTGATGGCGGCGACGCTCTCGTAAGGCGCCTCATAGGACCAGGCCGCGTCCACCGCCGGCTCCGTGCCGGCCTGGATGGTGAGGTAGGATGCCTCGCCCTTGTATGGGCAGTAGGTGCGTGTCCGGCTCCCGCCCAGCAGCGCCATCTCCGCATCCCCGCGCGGGATGTATTGGACGGGCGGGTAGCTGGCCTCCTTCAGGGAGAGCGCCGCGCGCGTGTCGGCGATCACGCGTCCCGCCGCCCGCACGACGACCCGGTTCGGGTTGCGGGTGATGGTGATCGGGTGGTCGGGGCCGGGGATCTTGATCGGGCGGTCGGGCATCGTGGCGTCTCCGTCGCTCAGGAAGGGAAGGTGTCGCGGAACATCGGGAGCCCGCTTACGGACTGCGCCCGTGTGGCCTCGTCCTGCAGCACATCCCAGTGCTCGACGAGCAGGCCGTTGTCGATGCGCAGGATGTCGACGGCAATCCATGCCGCCCGGCGGCCCGAGCCGGAGAAGCGGCCGTGCACCATCACGTGGTCGCCTTCCGCCATGATGAGGCCGTGCTGGTAGTGAAGCGCCACCGGCGCGGCGCGGACGAGGGCGAACAGGCCGTCGCGCCCGGGCGCGATATGGGCGCTGTGCTGGACGTAGCGGGGCGACCAGAAGCGCTCGGCGGCGGCGTAGTCCCGCAGGTTGAACAGCGTGTCGAAGGCTTGCAGCACCAGCGCCTTGTTCGCCGCGGAGCGTTCTTCGGCCATGGCAGCCTCGGTGGACGGTGACGGCGGTGCATCGTGGGCTGGTCGCGCCATGCTCACGCGTTGGTGCCGCCGTCCACGGTGAGGCTGGCGCCGGTGATGTAGCCGGCCTCCGGCCCGGCGACGAAGGCCACCAGGGCGGCAACGTCCTCGGCGCGCCCGTAGCGCTTCAGGGCGGTGTTGACGAGCTGCGGCGTCGCCCAGTCGCCCGCGGCCGGGTTCAGGTCGGTGTCGATCGGCCCCGGCTGCACGTTGTTGACGGTGATGCCGCGCTCGCCGACCTCGCGGGCGAGCCCTTGCGTGAACATCTTCACCGCGCCCTTGGTAGCGGCATAGGCGACGAGCCCCGGCGTGCCCATCCGCTCGCCGACGCAGGAGCCGATGGAGATGATGCGGCCGCCCTCGCCCATGTGCTTGAGCGCCGCCTGCGTGGCGACGAACACGCCGCGCAGGTTGAGCGCGATCACGTGGTCCAGCTCCTCCAGCGGCGCCTCGACGAAGGGCTTGGGGAGCGCAGTGCCGGCGTTGTTGACCAGGATGTCGAGGCGGCCGAACGAGGCTACCGTTCGCTCGACGGCGGCGACGACGGCCCCCGCATCCGTCGAGTTCGCGGGGATGGCGACGGCCTGCCCGCCGGCAACCTCGATCGCCTTCACAACCTCCGCGGCGGCGGCCTCGCCCCGCGCGTAGGTGAGCGCCACGCGGGCGCCGTCCGCGGCGAGGCGCTTGGCGATTGCCGCCCCGATGCCGCGCGAGCCGCCCGTCACCAGGGCCACCTTGCCGTTCAAACCGCGCATGGTCCTCTCCTCCTGCTTTATCGCTGGGCCTTTCGGCCAGACCACCCGAGCCTGCCTTCAGCCAAGGAACAGCTCGGCGTGCGCCACGAACAACTCCGGATACTGGTAGAAAGAGCCGTGGTTTGCGTCGGGGTAGATGATGAGCTGGGCGTCCGGCAGGTTCTGTTGCAGGACGTAGCTGTTGATCGTTGGGATGATGATGTCGTTGCTGCCCTGCACGACCAGGGTCGGCTGGCGAATGGCCCGGAGGTAGTCGAGCTGGCCTTCGACCCCGCGACTGGAGACGTAGTCGCCAATGGCCGCGAGCTGGGCGGCGACGGTCTGCTCACCGACCGGCGGATCGCGGTCTCGGCGAGCGAGCCTGCGCCGGAGGAAGGCGAGACCGGCCGCCTGACTCGCCTGCGAGGGCGAGAAATGCACCTTCAGCCAGAGGTGCTCGGGTGGATCGTAGCTGTCGGCGAAGATCGCGGCGGACTGGCTCATCGCCATGTCGGCGCCGCGCGGGCCGGTGCCGACCAGGATCAGCCTGCGGACGAGGTCGACGCCCTGCAGGGCGATCTCCTGGGCGATCATGCCACCGATCGAGAAGCCGAGCACGTCAACCGTGTCGAGACCGAGCGCCCGGACGAAGGTGATGGCGTTGGCGCCCATGCCGGCGAAGGAGGACGGCGTCTCGCCCGAGCTGGAGGCTACGCCCGCGTTGTTGAACAGGATGACCTCACGGGTCCTTGCGAAGCCATCGGTGACGGCCGGGTCCCAGTGATCAAGCGTGCCCTGGAAGTGCTGGTTGAAGACGAGCGGCACGCCTCCCGGTTTGCCGAAACGACGGTAGGCGAAGCGGATGCCGTTGGCCTCGACGAACCGCGTCGGGGCGGTGTCGTGGGCACCCGTCATCCGACGCTTCGCGAGCAAGCTGGAACGCCTGTGGTCGGAGTACGCCCGCGATGGCGCTTGTTCATAGAAGAGGATGACATCCGGTTATGCTGTCGGTTGCGTCGGCCGGTGTGGCGTCGACAGATGCCGGCCCGTCAAGCAGGGCCTTGCCCACCCGGCGAACTTCGCACTTTACTTCCGCGGCTGGAAGCCTTCCGATCGAATAGGACCTATTCCACGGACGGGGCAAATGGACCGCTTGGCCGCGCTGGATGTGTTCGTGCGGGTCGTGGACACCGGTTCGTTCTCGGCCGCCGCGCGGCACCACCGCGTCGGCCAGCCGGCGGCGTCCAAGGCTGTCGGACAGCTGGAAGACTGGCTCGGGGTCGCGCTGCTCATTCGCTCGACGCGCCGCGTGGTGCCGACGGAGGCGGGGCGCTCCTTCTACGCCGACGCGAAGCGGCTGCTGGAGACCGCCGATGATGCCGTCATCGCCGCCCGCGGCATGGCCTCAAGCCTGAATGGCACGCTCCGCATCTCGGCGGCCGTGTGCCTCGCCCGCCTGCACCTGATCCCGCAGCTCCCCACCTTCCTGGCGCAGCACCCCGGGCTCGACGTCGAGTTCGTGCTGGACGACAGGGTCGTCGACCTCGCCCACGAGGGGATCGATGTCGCCCTGCGGACGAGCGCGACACCCGATCCCACCATGACCGTGCGCAAGATCGCCGAAGCGCGGCGGATCGTCGTCGCCACGCCGGCGTACTTCGCGCGCCATGGCATGCCCAGGACCCCCGACGACCTCGCCGCCCACCGGGCCGTGATCTATACGCGGGACGGCGGCGGGCGGAACTGGTCATTCCGGCATCAAGGCGAGACCTGTCCCGTGTCGCTTCGCGGCAGGTTCATGGTGAGCGCGTCGGAAGGCGTGCGCTCCGCCGTCCTGGCCGACCTCGGCCTGACGGTGATCTCGGAATGGAGCTTCACGCCCGAGCTGCATTCCGGCGCCGTGGTGGCCGCGCTGGAGGATTGGGAACTGCCACGGCTGGACCTCTCGGCCGTGCTCCCCGCTGGACGTCGCGCCAGCCCGAAGGCGCGTGCGTTCATCGCCTTCGCCGAGCGGTGCTTTGCGGAGTATGGTCTTTCCCAGGCCGAGAGCTGCAATGTTCCCAATGGCGCTTCCGGGTCCGCCCTCAAGCTCGGTGACGCTGACCGGTCGTGACTGGTTCGCCGGCTGAGCCGGTGAAATTGCTCAATCCATGCCGGGTCACCGTATTCAAGCTTTCTGCCGCACGCCGGCGGGTCCTGCGGCGGCGAGCTGGTCGATCCCGGCGAGGAACGTCTGCAGCACGGGCGAGCTGTTGTCCGGTCGCCAGCCCACGGCGAGGTCGATCGTCGGCGGTTCGCCCGCGAGTGGCCGGCTCACCACCGACCACGGCAGCAGCGGCTCGACATAGGTCGGCAGCAGGCCGACGGCTCGGGTCGAGGCGATCAGCGACAGGCCCATGGCGAAGTTGTCGATGCGAAAGGCCGGGGTGAGCGCGACGCCGCTGCGGTGGAGGTAGTCGTCCACCACGGCGCGCAGCACGTGCGGCACGTCGGAGAAGCCGACGAAGGCCTCGCTCGCCAGCTCGCGCACGTCCACTGCCGCCGCCGCGGCGAGGCGGTGGTCGCTCGGCAGCACGGCGACGAGCGGCTCGCGGGCGATCACCCTGTATGCCACGTCCGGCCTCGGCTCGACGCGGAGGAAGCCGAGGTCGATCTCGCCGTTCTGCAGCGCGTCGGCGAGGTCGGGCGAGTACAGGCTCACGACCTTGAACTCGATGCGGGGCAGCTCCGCCCGCAGCATGCGGGTGACGTGGGGCAACCAGTCGACCTCCTGCCCGGTGAGGAAGCCGACGGAAAAGCCCGGCTTGGCCGGCCGCGCCGCCTGCCGCGCGGCCCGCACCGCCTCCGCCGCCTCGCCGATCGCGCGGCGTGCGTGATCGAGGAAGGCGTGGCCCGCAGGGGTCAGCTCGACGCCTCGCGCGACGCGGGTGAACAGGGGAGCGCCGACCTCGTGCTCCAGGTCGCGCAGCTGCCGGCTGAGCGAGGGCTGGGCGGTGTGCAGCCGCTTCTCGGCCGCCACGGTGACGCTGCCCGCCTCGGCCACGGCGACGAAGTAGCGGAGGTGGCGCAGCTCCATCGCGGACCTATGCTCGGCAGGTATGCCGCCAAGCCGTACAAAGTCTTTTTCCGCCGTTCAGGCAAGGCTTAGTTCTCCGTCGTCGCGAACGGGACAGCGCAGCCGAGCAAGGCAAGGCGCAGCACCCCGCGATGGGGCGACCCGGACCCTATCGGTCCGGCGCTGGAGAATGTGCCATGTCTGCCGAGCATACGCATCAGAACGCGCCGAACCGTCTCGTCGAGGCCGGTCGGTGACCTACGTCGCATCGGTCGATCAGCCAACGCTGATCGCGACCGGCGGAACCGGCCACAGCTTCTTGTCCCGACATCCCGAGCTGTTCACAGCCCCCGCCACCCTGTTCCACGACGCCTAACCGGCGCCCGGGCGCCCACCCTTCTTCACCACCTCATCCCGCACGCCTCGCCAGCCCGCCCGTCGGGCGAACGGCGGCGTGCGCCATCAAGGAGCACCACCATGACCGCCAAGCTCTACACCCCCGCCAAGGTCGGCCGCTTCGACCTCGCCCACCGCGTCGTGCTCGCCCCGATGACGCGGGTGCGCACCCTCCAGCCCGGTGACATCCCGAGCCCGATGATGGCGGAGTTCTACGGCCAACGCGCCTCGCGGGGCGGCCTCCTGATCATCGAGGCGGCCAGCGTCTCTCCGACCGCGCGCTCCTACCGCGGCGCCGCGAGCCTTTTCCACGACGGCCAGATGGCGGGCTGGAAGGCGATCACCCGGGCGATCCACGCCCGGGGCGGCGTCGCTTTCCTCCAACTCATCCACGGCGGGCGGCAGAGCCACGTCGCGGTCACCGGCGGGCCCGTTCCCGTGGCGCCCTCCGTGGTGCCCTTCGACGGGGTGGCGCTCACGGCCGACGGCTTCGTCCCCGTCTCGCCCCATCGCGCGCTGGCGACCGCCGAGATCCCCGGCATCGTCGAGGAGTTCCGCGTCGCCGCGCAGCGCGCCAAGGACGCCGGCTTCGACGGCGTCGAGCTTCACGCCGCCAACGGCTACCTCGTCGACCAATTCATCCAGGACGGCACCAACAGGCGCACGGACGGCTACGGCGGCCCGGTCGAGAACCGCGTCCGCTTCCTGCGCGAGACCGTCGAGGCCCTGATCAATGTGTGGGGCGCGGACAGGGTCGGCGTGCGCATCTCGCCCTCGGGCGAGTGGGGCGGCATCTCCGACAGCGACCCGGCGGCGACCTTCGCCCATGTCGCGACGGTGCTCGACGGATACGGGCTGGCCTACCTCCACGTGATCGAGCCGCGGGTGAAGGGCGACAGCACGCTGCACGAGGGCCGCGGGCCGGTCGCTTCAGCCTCGCTGCGCCAGCACTTCTCCGGGCCGATCATCGCCGCCGGCGGCTTCGACCGAGCCGGCTCGGAGGCCATCGTCGCGTCGGGCGTCGCCGACCTCGTCGCCTTCGGCCGCTTCTTCGCCTCCAACCCCGACCTGCCGTTCCGCCTCCGGCACGATCTGCCGCTCGCGCCCTACCGGCGCGAACACTTCTGGGGCGGTTCGGAGGTCGGCTACACCGACTACCCCGCGTACGCGCCGGCAGACCTGCCCGAACCGGCGCCCGCCGCCGCGGCCTGAGCCCTCGTTTCTCGACCGGGGCGGTCCCTCCCGACCGCCCCTCCACCTCCACACCTGAGAGTACTCCCATGTCATCCTGCAAGGGCAAGACGGCGCTCGTCACCGGCGCCTCGCGCGGCATCGGCCGCGCCGCCGCGGTCGCGTTGGCGAAAGACGGCGCGCAGGTCATCGTGCATTACGGCAGCGGCGCCGCCGAGGCAGAGGCCGTCGTGGCCGCGATCCGTGCCGCCGGCGGCCGGGCCGAGGCGGTCGGCGCCGACCTCGCGGCGCCCGACGGCCCGCATCGGCTCGCGGTCAGCGTGCGCGCCATCGTCGGCGAACGGCTGGACATCCTGGTCGCCAACGCCGGCGTATCCAGGGCCGCGACGATCGAGGAGACCACGGTCGAGGACTTCGACGCGCTCTTCGCCGTTAACGTCCGCGCACCCTTCTTCCTGGTCCAGCAGCTGCTGCCGCTCCTGGCGGAGGGCTCCAGCATCGTGTTCACCTCCTCGCTCGCGGCGCGAGTGGCGGTGGGCGACCTCGCGGCCTACGCGGCCACCAAGGGCGCAGTCGACACGCTGGTGACGCACCTCGCGGCAGCCTTGGGATCGCGCGGGATCAGGGTCAACGCCGTCGCGCCGGGGGTGGTCGACACCGACATGTCGAGCTTCGCCCGGACCGGGGCAGGCCGTGAGTTCACCCTCGGCCTGCAGGCGCTGAAGCGGGTCGCGCAGCCCGACGACATTGCAGGCGCCATCGCCTTCCTCGCCTCCGACGCGGCGCGCTGGATCACGGGCGACATCATGCACGTCGATGGCGGCTCCAAGCTCTGACCGCGGCTCCAGCCGCCTGCGAAGCAGCAACCTCAGGCGAGCCTGCGGCCCGTGACCACGAACCAGCCTTCGCCTGACCGGTGGGCGAACCGAGGAGTGATAGAAATGACGAAGCCTGTCGTAATGATCACCGGCGCGCTGACCGGGATTGGTAGGGCGACCGCGGTCGCCTTCGCGAGGGAGGGCGCCGCCGTCGTGGTATCCGGACGGCGTGAGGCGGAAGGTGCGGCCCTGGAAGCCGAGCTGCGCGGGCTCGGTGCCGAAGCCTTGTTCATTCCGGCCGATGTCCGGGCCGAGGACGACGTGCGCGATCTTGTGGACGGCACGCTGGCGCGCTTCGGCCGGGTCGACGTCGCCGTGAACAACGCCGGCGTGGAGGGTACGCCGGGACCCGTGCCCGACATCACGCGGGAGACCTATACGGCGATGTTCGACACCAACGTGCTTGGCACGCTGCTCAGCATGAAGCACGAGCTGCGTGCCATGCGCGCGCAGGGCTTTGGCAGCGTCGTCAACATCTCATCCTCCATGGGGGAGCGCGGGGCGGCGAACATGGCTCTCTACGCCGGCAGCAAGCATGCCGTGGAGGGCTTCACCAAGTCGGGGGCGATCGAGGCCGCGACCTACGGCGTGCGCGTCAACGCGGTGGCGCCCGGCCCGGTCGAAACGGCCATGCTGGACCGGCTCACCGGCGGGGCCGAGCGCAAGGCGGCCTTCCTGGCCAGTGTGCCCATGGGACGCGGGGCGACGCCGCAGGAGATCGCCGACGCCATCCTGTTCGTCGCTTCGGACAAGGCCAGCTTCATCACTGGCCAGATCATCCGCGTAAACGGCGGCAAGACGGCGAGCTAACGCCCGTTCCCGCCATGTAACAGGGCCTATTATCCGCCAGGCGGATGTCTTGGACTTGTCATCAGGCTTGAACGTCTGCAATCGGGCCGCGCGGGAAAGGCCGTGGATGGCTGCCATGGGCGCTCACCGGAAATCCCGCGGTCAGTCTCGATCCTCCTCACCGTCCTGATCAGCAGATCGGGATCAATGTCCTACTAGGTTCTGATGTCGCGCGCCCCAGCCGGCGCGGGCTGCCCAACCCGATATGATCACGGCTGATGTCACCAGGACGGCGGGGCGGTGCAAGGCGCTCGCGCTCGCCGACTCCGGCCAGCGTTATGGCGGATCGATTGACTTGCGGCGATCACGTGCACGGTGCCGCGCTTGCGCGGACTCCTCCATGCTCAGCATTCGGCGGTGAACACCACGCGGCTTTGCCGCTTGTTGAGCTTGTCCCGCGCGATCAGGGTGAGCCTCGCCCCGCGCCGCGGTCGGCGCGACGGCCGATGCGATCACCGCGGCGCGTCAGCGTCGGCGCGAGGCGCTGACCGGGTGCATCCAGGGCCGTTGACCGCGTGCTGCGTCGTCCAATGGGGAGGGCTGGCTTGCGGGCAGTTCGCTCGCGACAGGCCTGTCGCTGACTCGGTATGGCTGGGATGTTGTCGAAGCGCTGCTGAGGGAACGGGTCGGAGGGCGAGGGGCAGGCTCCCGAGGAGGACACCCCCGATGATGAAGATAACGCCGTCGCCAACCGAGCGCGACACTGGACAGCAAAATGATGTGACCAGGGCCGCGACGCTTGCCACCCAGGCCGACGGTGCGCCTGCTGCGGCGACGCCGACGATGACGGTGAGCGCCTTTCTCGCCCAGGTGTCGGGGCTGCTCCGCGCCGGCCTGCCGCGGCAGGTGTTGTTGGAGGCGACCGTGATTGCCGTGCGCAGCGGCCGCTTCGGTTATTCGCTCGAACTCGGCGACACCGGCGGGGGCCAGGGTACCCTGCGCGCCTTTCTGCCCACTGCCGTGCTGCGGGCGATCAGGGGCGAGGTCGGCGTCGGGTTCAATCCCGCGTTGCTCGCCGGCATGACCACCGAGTTGCGCGTCGCGCCGGAGTTCGACCCGCGCTGGCACCTCGGTGCTCGCGTGGTCGCGCTCGCCCGCAGCGCCAGCGCGTCGCTGCGCCGACGCATGGCGGAGCAGGCGATGGAGGCGCTGAAGCGCGAGGGGCTGTGGGACCGTCAGCGCCGTCTGCCCGCGCCCGATGATGTGACCCGGGTGGCGGTGGTGCACCCGGCCGGCGCGGCAGGCTGGGCCGACGTCGCCGCCCGCCTTGCGCGCTGGCAGGCCGCCGGCCTGCTCACCGTGCGCTCTGTCGCCGCCCCGTTCGAGGGCGAGCGCGCCGCCGTCGCCCTGGTGCGGGCGCTGGCCGAGGCGGC
>CAXTFJ010000104.1:0-16589 GCA_964243405.1 uncultured Lichenihabitans sp.
TCGTTATGGGCGATGAGATGCGCCGCGCCCGCGAGGATGTGGCCGGTCGAGCGGTAATTGCGTTCGAGCCGCACGACCGTCGCGCCGGGAAAGTCCTTGTCGAAGCGCAGGATGTTGTCCACCTCGGCGCCGCGCCAGCCGTAGATCGACTGGTCGTCGTCGCCCACGCAGCACAGGTTCGCCGGGCCTCGCGCGAGCAGGCGCAGCCAGATGTACTGCACCGTGTTGGTGTCCTGGTACTCGTCGACCAGCATGTATTTGAAGCGCGCCTGGTAGTGGGCCAGCACGTCCGGATGCTCGCGGAACAGCCGCACCACCTCGACCAGGAGGTCGCCGAAGTCGGTGGCGTTGAGGGCCTTCAGGCGCTCCTGGTAGGCGGCGTAGAGCGTTCCCCCCTTGCCGTTGGCGAAGGCGGCCGCTTCGCTCGCCGGGACCTCCTTGGGCGTGAGGCCGCGGTTCTTCCAGGCGTCGATCTGGTAGGACAGGGCGCGGGCGGGCCAGCGCTTGTCGTCGACGTTGCCGGCCTGGAGCACCTGCTTGAGCAGGCGGATCTGGTCGTCGGTGTCGAGGATGGTGAAGTTCGAGCCCAAGCCCACCAGCTCGGCGTGACGCCGCAGGATCTTGGTCGAGATCGCGTGGAAGGTGCCGAGCCACGCCATGCCCTCGGCCATGGGGCCGATCAGCACGCCGATGCGCTCCTTCATCTCGCGCGCGGCCTTGTTGGTGAAGGTCACGGCCAGGATGTCGTGCGGCCGGGCGCGGCCGGTCGCCACGATGTGGGCGATGCGGGTGGTGAGCACCCGCGTCTTGCCGGTGCCCGCCCCCGCCAGCACCAGCACGGGACCGTCGAGCGCCTCCACGGCGGCGCGTTGTTCGGGGTTGAGACCCGCCACGTAGGCAGCCGCGGGAGGGGTCAGGGTCCTGAGCGCCCGCGCCGCGATACCGTCCCCACGGGCGTCTGGCGATGCGGGTCGGGGATGGGGCAACCGACAACTCCGGTGTCACGGGAACGAAACGCGAATCCTCGCGGCCACCATGGGTCGCGGCGGCGATGATGTCGAGGAGCGGTCCGGTACGGGCTGGCTGGGTTGAGCCCGCCTAGAACAAACGCCCGCCGTTCGGCACCGCATGGCCGGGGCCCACCAGCACCACGTCGCCGTCCGCGTCCGGAAAGCCCAGCGTCAGCACCTCGGACATGAACGGCCCGATCTGCCGGGGCGGGAAGTTGACGATGGCGGCGACCTGCCGCCCCACCAGCGTTTCGGGCGCGTAGTGCCGGGTGATCTGCGCCGACGACCTCTTCAGACCGACGCCCTCGCCGAAATCGATCGTGAGCTTGAGGGCGGGTTTGCGCGCCTCGGGGAAAGGATCCGCCCTGACCACCGTGCCGACGCGGATGTCGACGGCTGCGAAGGCGTCGTAAGTGATCCGGTCGGCCGGGGCCCTCGCGTCCGCCACGTCAGATCGCCGGGTCGCTGGCGTCGAGGTCGCCGCGGCGCCTGGTGCCGATGTCGCGCTCGCGCATGCGGCGGCGCGTGTCCATCAGGGCGCGGCCGAGCAGCCGGAAGGGGGAGGCGAGGCGGTCGAGGTCGTCCACGCGCGCGCTCAGCGTTTCGCCGCGGAGGAGTTCGCGGTCGAGCGCCGCCATGGTGCGGGCCATGCCGGTCTCATGATCGGTGAACCAAATGTCCAGCACGCGTGCCCAGGCGATCACCAGACCCTGCAGCTTGACGGCGCCCGTGCGGCCTTCCGAGCCGAGGCCGGCGGCGGCGAGCATGAAGCGCATGGAGTTGAGCGCCACCCCGTTCAGCGCCGCCGCGGCCAGCGCGTCGCTCCGCACCCATTCGGAGACGCTTTCCAGGCCCATCTTGTAGGGCGCCATGGCGTCGAGACGCCGCATCAGCACGTCGAACAGCCGCTCGCGGCCGGTTTCCTCGGCGAGGTCGGCGGTGGTGCCGTCGAGAACGATCCTGTCGATCCGGCGCGAGAAGCCCGCCAGCGCCGCACCCTTCGACGGAAAAGCGTCGCGCAGTTCGGCGAGCGAGAGGCCGGCCCGGGCCGCCACCTCGGTGAGGCCGAAATCGTTCCAGTCGCGCTCGGCCGCGAGTTCGAGCACGGCGTCGATGATGCGATCCTTCGGGCTCGCGGGCGGTGCGGCCATTTCGGGCGCGGCCGGACCTGCGCTGTTCGCATCAACCATGGGGCAACACTCCGCTACGACGGAGCTTCATGTAGGCGCGGGTGGCCCGTCCGCCAACCTAAGGAGGTCCCGTGGCCGCGGCGTCAGCCCGCGAGCTGAAGGGCCCGATCGCGGGCCGCCTGGACGGCGCGAGCCATGAGGGGCCGAAGCGCCGCTTCGCCACCCAGAATGTCGAGCGCCGCGGCCGTGGTGCCGCCCGGCGAGGTCACGGCGCGGCGGAGATCGGCCACGTCCGTGCCGGGTTCGGCGACCATCAGCGCGCCCGCCCCCTCCACGGTCGCCCGCGCGAGGCGCGACGCCACGTCGCCATCGAGCCCGACCGCGCGGGCGGCCTCCGCCAGGCACTCGGTCAGGAAGAACACGTAGGCCGGCCCCGATCCCGACACCGCCGTGACGGCGTCGACGAGGTCTTCGCGCGGCAGCCATTCGACGCCGCCCACGCAGGACAGGAGCGCGTCGGCGGCGGCGCGCTGGGCCGCCGTCACCCGCCCGTCCGCGAAGGCGCCCGTGATGCCGCGGCCTACGGCCGCAGGCGTGTTAGGCATGGCCCGCACGACCGCCGCGGCCGCGACCCGGGCCGCCACGTCGGCTACGGTCTTGCCCGCCATGATCGACACCGCGACCGTGCCGCGGAGGTCCGTGCCGGCCAGCACGGGGGCGGCCTCGGCGAACATCTGCGGCTTGACGGCGAGTACCACCACCTCGGGGGCAAAACCCGCGACGGGCCCGTTCAGCCCAAAACCTCGCCGTTTCGCGGAGTCCTTCAGAGCCTCGGACGGGGTCGGCTCGATCACCCGCACGCCCGCCGCGTCCAGCCCCGCGTCCAGCCAGCCCTTGAGCAACGCGCCGCCCATGCGGCCCGCGCCGAGCAGCAGGACGGAGCGGGGAAGCGCCGCCGAACGCGAATGCTCCGTCACGCCTCGCCTTCGGTCTCGAACATGGCGCCGTCCAGCGCCTCGCGCGCCGACTTGCCGGCCCACAGCACGAACTGGAAGGCCTGGTAATAGCGGTCGCAGGTTTCGACCGCGGTCTTCAGGATGGCCTCGCACTGCCGCCCGTCCGGGTTGGCGCCCCCCGACATCAGCAGGGAATGCCGGAACATGACGACGTTCTGGTTGCTCCACAGGTCGAAGTGGCCGATCCAGAGCTGCTCGTTGATGAGGGCCACGAGCGAAAGCACGGCGGCCCGGCGGCGCTCCGGCACTTTCAGGTCGAAGGCGCAGCCCACGTGCAGGGCTTCGACGTCGGGCAGCCAGGTGAAGGCCACGTGGTAGTCGGAATAGCCCCCCGCGACCGAAATGGAGATCTCGTCCTCGTCGTGGCGGTCGAAGGCCCAGTCGTGGAAGGAGGCGATCCGCTCGACGACGTCGACCGGATGCTCGGCCCGGCTCGTCTCAACGGGGAGAAAGGACATGCGATACCTCTGCACGCGGGAACCAGAACCGCCTGGCCGCGCGCGAAGCGCGGGATCTCGAAGCGGGCAGCGTGTCGACCGCCTCGCGAGGGAGCGTCACCCCCGCGAATCAGCCTTGCACCCACTATAGCGGCAACGCGCGGCAAACCGCATCGCCCGAGACGAATCGTCGTGAGTTCGGTAAAGGCCCGGGCGCGGATGTCCACAGGCATGCGTTCGGGCCGGGCCGGCGCGGGCCCGCAAAACCCGGCCCGGGATCAGGAACCGAGCGACTCCGCGGACGTTAACCCTCTGCGTGAGCGGATGGATGCTCTCCCCTCCCATCGATCTGCTCCGCTCAAGAACCCGCAACGGCAGCCCCTGGCCGTTGCGGGTTTTTGCTTTTCGCTTCCCCGTCGCGGACGGCAGGAACCGCGCTTCACCTCAAGCGTTGCTTTGGCGGCTGCGTGCCGGGGGCTGGGCTCGCCGACAGGCCGGAACAGTGGAGGGTATCGGGGATGGCTGATCGGTCGTTCGACAAGCTGGCGCGGGATCTGAGTGCCGATTTCACCGCGCTGCGCGACGACGTGCGGCGTCTCACCTCCCTGGTCTCGGACCTCGCGGGCGACGGGGCGGACCGGGCCCGCGGGCGGGTGTCGGACGGCGTGGATCAGGCGCGCGACCGCATGGCCAGCACCGTCGACCAGGCCCGCGACCGATGGTCGTCGACGATGGACGGCGCGCGCGACCGCTGGTCGAGCACGGCCGACCGGCTCGCCTCGCAGGCCAGCGGCGTGAGCGACCGCGTGCGCGGCGCCGGCGCGGAACTCGAGGCCAGGGTGGAACGCAACCCGCTGACGGCCGTGATGATCGCGGTGGTGGGCGGCCTGCTGATCGGCGCGATGAGCCGCTCGCGCCGATGACCCCCATCGCTCGATTGCTGGCCGCCGCGGAAGGCAACCTCGCGGCGGCGGGCCGCCGCGCGGTGGAGAGCGCCGTCGAGCCCCTGCGGGAGAAGGGGCGCGAGATCGTTTCCGAAACGCTGGGCACGGTCACAGCGACTGCCAAGGGGCTCGCCATCAAGGCGGGGCTCGGGGTGTTCGCGGGGATCATGCTGATCGTGGGCATCGTGCTGGCGCTGATGGCCGCCTATACGCGGCTCGCCGAGGCGCTCGGACCGACGGAGGCGCTGCTCGTGATGGCGGGCGCCTTCCTGCTGCTCGCCATCCTGGCGGCGGTCGGCATCGCCCTGGTGCCGACGACACCCAAGCGCAGCCCGTCGAAGCCGAAAGCACCCGCGCCCGGCGCTCCCCTCTCGGACGCGACCGTGCGCGCCGCGGACCGGACGGCCAATTCCTATGCCCGGATGGCGCAGGCCGACGATCCCGGCAATGCCGAGCAGGCGCTCGGTGTCGGTCTCGACACGCTCGTATCGGCCTTGGGTGAGGCGGGGTTCAAGCGCGAGCAGGCGGGCCTCCGTGCCGGGATCGCGATGGCGCGTCAGCTCCGCCCCCTGCAGATCGCCTCCCTGGCCCTGCTGGGCGGCTTCGTCATGGGAGCCCGCGTGCATTTCGGGCGCCGCCGTCGCTGAACCGCGACGGCAATCGGCCGGCGTCGATCTGAAGAGAGGTCAGGCGCTCGCTTGAACGGCGGGGCTGCCGCTCGAGCGGTGGGCGTTCTTGTTGAAGAACAGCACCTGGCTGATCACGGCGCGGACCTGCTCCACGGTGAAGGGCTTGGCGATCAGGAAGGCCGGCTCGGGCGGGGCGCCGGTGAGGAAGCGTTCCGGATAGGCCGTGATGAAGATCACGGGAACCTCAATCGACTCCAGGATCTCGTTCACGGCCTCGAGGCCCGAACTGCCGTCTGCGAGCTGGATGTCGGCGAGGATCAGGCCGGGCCTGTGCTGCTCGATGGCGGCCATGGCTTCGCCATGCGTGCGCGCCACGTCCACCACCGTGTGGCCCAGGTCCTCCACGAGGTTCTGCAGGTCGAGGGCGATGAGCGGTTCGTCCTCGATGATGAGGACGTCGGTCGAGATCTGCGCCGCGATCTCGACATTGGCGCGCTCCAGCAGGGCCTGCGCCTCGCCCGGCGTGCACTCCATCGTGCGGGCCACGTCGGGAAGATCGAAATTCTCCACCGCCGACAGCAGCAGGGCGACGCGCGGACGCAGGGAGATGGCCTCGAGCCGACGCGCGACGCCGATCTCATCCGCGCCGGAGACAGCACCCTCGGTCTGGCCGTTGACCGCCACCGACCCCCAGAGCGCGAGAAACAGGCGGTACAGGTTGGACCGGATGTCGGTTCCGTCGGAGAAGTCGGCCGGGTCGGCGACGATGGCTTCCAAGGTCTCGACCACGTAGGCGTCGCCGCCGCGCTGGCTGCCGGTCAGCGCGCGCGCGAACCGGCGCAGGTGCGGCAGATGGGGAGCAATAGCCTGCGAAATCGACATTCGGTCTTCCTGCCGTGGACTGGACGACAAACCAATCAAAACGGTCCGACATGAAAAAAAGTTCCAAAAGCCGGAACCGATTTTTTCCAGACACGTTCTCGCAATCGACAGGCATCGACCCGTCGGGGTTCCGATGCCGGTAAGGCTGTGTTTAAGCCATCCCCATCCGGGGGGCAAGATGACCGGCCCGCGGCCGATCGAGGAGTGCACGAATGACGCAGGCGGATGAAGACCGGCCCGTTTCCACATCCAAGGGCCGCACCGCGTCCGACCTGCCCGCTTCTCCTGCTCCGGTCGACGACGAGGCGGCCGATCCCCCGCAGCCCTCGGCCGACATCCAATCCTACATCGGAGCGCACCTGCGCGCGATCTACGACGACGTCGCCAGCCAGCCCGTACCCGACCGCTTCCTCGACCTCATGAAGCGGCTCGGCTGACCTCGAATCTCAGGGCGTCGCCCTTCTGAGGCAGGCGTCCGCGACGGCGGGAAGGCGTTGCCGGTCGGCGGCGGCGTCGAACGGGCCGCCATACGTCGCGACCTCCCGTCGCACGCAGGTGCAGACCGATCGGCACAGGGCGGCTTCGGCCCCGACCGCCTGGCAATCATTGCGGCACTGCACCTCGAACGCCGACGCCCAGGGCGGCGCGGCCGGGGTCGTGCCGAACACCAGGGCCGCGCCCGCGAGGATCGGATACAGCGCCGCCTGGTGGGTCAGGTAGAGACCGAGGCTGTGGCGCCCGGCCCACCGGAGCGGCCACCACCGGACGTTCCCCGCGAGCCATCCGACCGGCAAGCTTCGCGCCGCCACCATGCCGAGCGGCACGAAGGCCGCCCAGGGCGCGAGCGGGCGGGAGTCCAGGGTGTCGACCGGCCAGGTCCCCAACCCGAGCCAAGCCGCGGCGGGACCGTTCCATCCACTCGGCAAGGGGAGCAGCGGCAGGGTGAGCAGCGCGACCGCGAGGGCGAGGCCTTTCCAGCGCGGCGCCCCTAAGAAAGGCAGGGTCAGCGCGCCGCCCAGCGCCAGGCAGTGGACGATCCCGCAGGTGACCACGAGGTCCGGCACCACCAGCCAGCTCGCGGCCGTGATGGCCAAGGCCACCGCGGCGAGCCCGACCAGCCGTCGGAGCTTGCGGCGGAGGGGCACGCCGCGACAGTCCGCCAGCGCGAGGCTCACGCCGGACAACAGGAGGAACGCGGTCGCGATCCCGTCCCCGAACGCCTGCCAAGCCGGCCCAACCGACGGGCTGGCCCCCCTCGGCCCGCGCCGCGCCACGTCCCAGCGGGCGTGGACCGCCGGCATCGCGACCAGCGCCGCCCCCCGGCAGGCATCGACCGCGCCCGAGCGGCCCGGCCCGTCGCCGCCTGTTGCCCGCTTGCGCCACCTCGCCAATTCCATGCGCCGCATCACCCTTTCGAGGCGCGCAGCCATACCGCGGCGCGGTCCCCTGCTCTAGGGTGGAGGATCGGCCGACGCGCTCCGGTGCGGCGATCGGGACGGGTGTGGATCGGGCTTGATGACACCGGACGGATCGGGGGATGGACCGGACGCGAAGCGCGAGGACGCCGAAAGCCGCGAAGCCGGGCGGGCGGCCGCGCGTGATGCGCGTCTGGCGCAGGCGCTGCGGGCCAACCTGAAGCGCCGCAAGGATCAGGCAAGGGGCCGGGGGGCAGCATCGACCAGCCCCGGGGAGCGCGGGGGCGCGGGGGCCGAGTCGCCCGAAGATTAGCCCGCCGCTCGCGGCGACCTGCAGGAACGAGGACCAATGGATCGAATCCGCATCGTGGGTGGCCACGAACTCAACGGCACCATCCGGATTTCCGGGGCCAAGAACGCCGCCCTTCCCCTGATGATCGCGAGCCTGCTGACCGACGAGGCCCTGACGCTGGAGAACATGCCGCGGCTGGCCGACGTCAGCCTGCTGATGCGCATCCTGGGCAACCACGGGGTGGATTCCTCCATCAACGGGCGGCGGCCGGGCGAGGCCACGACCGCGGGGCAGACGATGCACCTGCGGGCCGCGCACATCGTCGACACGGTGGCGCCCTACGAACTCGTGTCCAAGATGCGGGCGAGCTTCTGGGTGCTGGCCCCCCTGCTGGCGCGCATGGGCGAGGCGCGCGTGTCCTTGCCGGGCGGCTGCGCGATCGGCACCAGGCCGGTCGACCTGCTGCTGATGGCGCTGGAGCGCCTGGGGGCGCAGATCGAGATCGAGGCGGGCTACGTCGTGGCGAAGGCCCCGCACGGGCTGAAGGGCGCCGAGATCGATTTTCCCAAGGTGACGGTGGGCGGCACCCACACGGCGCTCATGGCCGCCGTGCTGGCGGACGGCCACACCGTGATCCGCAACGCCGCGCGCGAGCCGGAGGTGACCGACCTCGCCGATTGCCTGACCAAGATGGGCGCGCGCATCAAGGGCGCGGGACAGCCGGTGATCGAGGTCCACGGGGTGGGGCGGCTCGGGGGCGCCCGCCATGCCGTGCTGCCCGACCGCATCGAGACGGGCACCTACGCGATGGCGGTCGCCATGGCGGGGGGCGACGTGGTGCTGGAAGGCGCGCGGCCCGAGCTGCTGCAGGACGCGTTCGATGTCCTGGCCGAGGCCGGCGCCCGCGTGACGCCCACCAACGAGGGGGTCCGCATCCGGCGCAACGGCGCGGGCATCTCGCCCGTGGATATCACGACCGAGCCCTTCCCGGGTTTCCCCACCGACCTGCAGGCGCAGTTCATGGCGCTGATGACCCGGTCCAAAGGGGCGTCGCGCATCCGCGAAACCATCTTCGAGAACCGCTTCATGCACGTGAGCGAACTGGCGCGGCTCGGCGCCCGCATCAGGCTCGACGGCGACAGCGCCATCGTGGACGGGGTCGACAAGCTCACGGGCGCGCCCGTGATGGCCACCGACCTGCGCGCCTCCGTGTCGCTGGTGATCGCCGCGCTGGCCGCCGAAGGGGAAACCACGGTCAACCGCGTGTACCACCTCGACCGCGGCTTCGAGCACCTGGAACAGAAGCTCGGCGCCTGCGGAGCCCAGATCGAGCGCCTGTCGGGCTGAGAATCAGGGCCCGGCGGCACCTTTGGGGCGCCGCCGCTCTCAGTGGCGGAGGCGCCGCGGCTCGCGCCGGCCGCGGCGCGACGGATCACATGGCGCGATGGTGCATCATGCGATGGTGCGTCATGCGGTGGTGCATCATGGCCCTGGGATGCGCCGCCGTTGCGACGCGTTTCTCCCTGGCTTCTTTGGCGTGTTCGCCTTCGGCGCGCGCCGCGGGGGCGCAAGCCGTGGCCAGAAGGGCGGCGACGCCGAGCGTGCCGAGGATGCGATTGATGGTCATTGGGAGTCCTCCCTGATGGAGCGCGGACGTGGACCCGGTGCGGGTCCGAGCGGAGCGCCTTTGTCCGGCGTCCAGCCGACAAACCGACTGGACTCGAACAGAGCCTCTAACGATTGTTCGAACCTTCAGGTTCACCGGATCTGATCTCGCATCCCGACGCGAAAACGGCGCCGCCGGGGGCGACGCCGTCCTCGAAGGTCCGGAAAGTCCGAGCTTACATGGCGTGATGCATCCTATGGTGATGCATCATGTCGTGGTGCATCATGCGGTGGTGCATCATATCGTGGCGCATCATGTGGTGATGCATCATCATCCGGTGCATCCGGTGATGTTCCATCCGGTGTTCCATGCCCTGGGCCTGCGCGGCCGGCACCGTCGCGGCAGCCACAAGGCCGGCGACACCGAGCGCGGTGAGAATGCGAGTGAACGTCATGGAGTCTCTCCCGTGACACGGGCTCGCCACCGACGCGGTCGCGAATCGGCCCGTGTTCGTCTTTGCTCCGGCCCCACGACACCGCAACACCCCGGAGTACGGGGCGGTCGGCTTGCGGGGTCCGGAGTGCGCCCTATGTGCAGCGACGCATCTGAACGTGCAATGATCGACCACGGAAGCTTTGGCCGGTGACGGAACAAGACAGCGCAGCCGCGACAAATTCGGACGCCGACGCCCTGCGCCTCGCGGTGGTGGATACGGAGGACCTGGCCGTGATTTCGGCCCACCTGCAGGATTCCGAGGTGGTTGCGCCCGACATGGCCTACCTGCCCAGGGCCAAGCGCTTCGCCCTGGTGGTGTCGCGCTTCGACTGGCCGCGGGCGCTGGCGGGACGGTTCGAGCGGTGCCGGACCGGGCTGCATTTCGAGCGCGTGCTCGGCGTCGCGACCACGGGCCTCGACCTGTCCGACACCTCGCGGGTGCTGCACCTGCTCGCCATCTCGTTCAAGACGGGCGACGCGCCGTCGGGCCACGTGCTGCTCGCCTTCTCGGACGGGGGCGCGGTCCGGCTGGAGGTCGAGTGCCTGGAAGCGGAATTGCGCGACCTGGGGCCGCGCTGGGCCGTGGACACGAGGCCCATCGACCGCCTCGACGAGACCGGAACCGCGGCCGTATAAGACCGATCGCGCGCGCCGTCGCGGCCGCGCCTCGCACGGAGCCACCACGCGCATGCCCCTTCGGCTGGACAGCCGCGATCCCGGTTTCGAGCACGCCTTCGCGGCGCTTCTGGCCGGCAAGCGCGACGCGGGCGAGGAGGTCGACGCGGCCGTGGCCGCCATCCTGGCCGACGTCGCGGCGCGGGGCGACGCGGCGCTCGTGGACCTCTCGCGCCGCTTCGATCGCGTGGACCTCGACGCGCTCGGCCTGCGCGTGACCGACGCCGAGCTCGACGCCGCCCTGGCCGCCTGCCCGGCCGAGACGCTCGACGCGCTGCGGTTCGCGAAGGATCGGATCGAGGCGTTCCATGTCCGGCAGAAGCCCGCCGACCTCCGCTTCACCGACGCGCTCGGGGTGGAACTCGGCTGGCGCTGGACCGCGATCGAGGCGGTGGGGCTCTACGTGCCGGGCGGCACGGCGAGCTATCCGTCATCGGTTCTCATGAACGCCGTGCCCGCCAAGGTCGCGGGCTGCCCGCGCCTGGTCGCGGTGGTGCCCGCCCCGGACGGTCGCATCAACCCGGCCGTGCTGGCCGCCCTGCGGCTCGCGGGCGTGAACGAGGTGTATCGGGTAGGCGGCGCCCAGGCCGTGGCGGCGCTGGCCTACGGCACGGCCACGATCGCGCCGGTCGCCAAGATCGTGGGGCCGGGCAACGCCTACGTGGCGGCCGCCAAGCGCCAGGTGTTCGGCACGGTCGGCATCGACATGATCGCCGGCCCTTCCGAGGTGGTGATCCTGGCCGACCGGACCGCGCGGGCGCCGTGGGTCGCGGCCGACCTGCTCGCGCAGGCCGAGCACGACACGGCCGCCCAATCCATCCTGCTGACCGACGACGCGGCGCTCGCCGACGCGGTCGCCCGCGCGGTGGAGGACCAGCTCGAAACCCTGCCGCGGCGAACGATCGCGCGCGACAGCTGGGAGCGTCACGGCGCCCTCATCCTGGTGCCGCGCCTGGCCGACGCCGTGCCCCTGGTGGACCGGCTCGCGCCCGAGCACCTGGAGGTCATGGCGGCGGAGGCCGAGGCGCTCGGGGGCGCGATCCGCAACGCCGGCGCGATCTTCCTCGGCGACCACACGCCGGAAGCCATCGGCGACTACGTGGGTGGCTCCAACCACGTGCTGCCGACCGCGCGGTCGGCGCGGTTCTCGTCGGGCCTGGGCGTGCTCGACTTCATGAAGCGGACCTCCGTCCTGCGATGCACGGCCGCCGCCCTCGACCACCTGGCTCCGGCCGCGATCGCGCTCGGTAGGGCGGAAGGGCTGGAAGCCCACGCGCGCTCGGTGGCGATCCGCACCGGGCAGGGCTGACGAGCCGTGGATGCCGCCCGGCCCCACGACAGGCTGGTCGCCGTGCGGCTGGACGAGCGGACCTTCGGCCGGGGCACGCCCGAGCAGCAGCGCGAACGGCGGATCGCCGTGCACGACCTCGTGGAAAGCGCCGCGGTGCTGATCCCCGACCACCACGGCCACGGCCCCTACCGTCTCGACCTGTCGCTCCAGGCCGGCAAGCTCGCCTTCCACCTCCGCACGCAGGACGACGAGCCGGTCGTCACCCACCTCCTGTCGCTGACGCCCTTCCGGACGATCCTGCGCGACTACCTGACGCTCTGCGACAGCCACGGCGCCGCCATGGCGGGCGCGAGGCGGGACCGGATCGAGGCGCTCGACGCGGGACGGCGCAGCCTGCACGACCAGGCGGCGGAGCTTCTGGCCGACAGGCTGCGGGGCAAGATCACCGCCGATTTCGGGACCATGCGGCGGCTGTTCACGCTCATCACGGCGCTGCATTGGACGCGGTGACGCCGGGGGCCGCCCCGCCGCGGACGGGGCGTGTGCAGTCGGTCCTGTTCGCCTGCTCGGAGAACGCCGTGCGCTCGCCCATGGCGGAAGCGCTGGCGCGAAGGCGGGCGGGGGGACGCATCCACATGGCCTCGGCCGGGTTGCGGCTCGGGCAGCCCAACGTGTTCACCGCCGCGGTGCTGCGGGAATGGGGCATCGACCTGTCGCGCCACCGGCCGCGCACCTTCGAGGACCTGGATGACGCGAGCTTCGACCTCATCGTCACCCTCTCGCCCGAAGCCCACCACCGCGCGCTCGAGTTCACCCGCACGCTCGCGGTGCGCGTCGACTACTGGCCGACCGTCGACCCGACCGCCGTCGAAGGCTCGCGCGACGCGGTGCTGGGCGCCTTCCGCATGGTGCGCGACGCCCTCGGGCGCCGCATCGACTGCGAACTGACGCGGGACCCGTGAGCCCCCGCGCGCGGCCCGGCGTGAGCGCTGCGATTTTGACGGTCCGGCCGCCTTCCCCGCGCCGCGCCACGGCTTATGATGGGAGGGCTCGCGGGGAGACCGCGACACTGCCCGCGCCACGCGGGCCTGGAGACCGATTGGAATGAACCGCCGCATCCTGATTCTCGCCCCGCGCGACCGCGACGCGGGGGCGATCGAACAGGTCCTCGACGGGGACGACAGGCCCTGCGTGCGGTGCCGTGACGCGGACCACCTGCGCGCCGAGATGGACCGCGGCGCGGCCGTGGCGGTCGTCACCGAGGAGGGGCTGGGCCCCGACCGCGTGCCCGGCCTGCAGGCCTGGCTCGCCCGGCAGCCTGCCTGGTCCGACTTCCCCTTCGTGCTGCTCACCTCGCGCGGCGCGCAGCAGCGCTCCCGCCTGCGCGCCGTGATGGACGCGCTCGGCAACGTCGTGGTGCTGGAGCGACCCATCAACGTAGAAAGCCTGTCCAGCACCGTGAGCTCCGCGCTGCGCGGGCGCGACCGGCAGTTCGAGGTGCAGCGGCTCTGGGCCGCGCGCGACCACGACGAGCAGCGGCTCCGGATGGCGCTGGCGGCGGGCAATCTGGGCTCCTGGTCGCTCGACCTGCCCGACCGCGCGCTGTCCTGCTCGGATCGCTTCAAGGGGCATTTCGGCCGCGAGCCCGGCAACCCGCTCAGCTTCGCCGACCTGGTCGCGGCGGTGCTGCCCGAGGACCTCGACCGCCACCGCGCCACCGTGGAGGCGGCCTTCAGCCGGCCGGTCGCCTACAAGGTGGAGCTGCGGGTGACCTGGCCCGACGCCACCGTGCACTGGATCCAGATCAGCGGCCGCACCGTGCTGGGCCACGACGGGGCGCCCGCCACCATGAGCGGCGTGACGCTGGACGTGACCGAGCGCCGCCGCTCGGAAGACGTGCTGCAGAGCCGCGTGACGGAAGCGGTGGCGGACAGCCAGCGCGCCCAGGCGGCGCTCGTCCAGTCGCAGAAGATGGAGGCCGTGGGCCAGCTCACGGGCGGCATCGCGCACGACTTCAACAACCTGCTCACCGCCATCGTGGGCAACATCGACATGATCGTGCGCCGGACGGAGGACGAGCGCGTCCGCACGCTCGCGAACCGCGCCCACGGGGCCTGCGACCGGGCCACCAAGCTCACGGGCCAGTTGCTCGCCTTCTCGCGCTCGCAGCGGCTGGACCTGAAACCGGTGCGGATCGACGCCCTGATCGGCGGCATGCGCGACCTGCTGGCCCGCTCCATCGGCCCGACGGTCGCGGTCGACACGGACCTGGGCGTGCCCGACCGCAGCGTCACGGCCGACGCCAACCAGCTCGAACTGGCGCTGCTCAACCTGGCCATCAACGCGCGCGACGCCATGCCCGGCGGCGGCCGGCTCACCATCCGCACCCGCCACGAGCCGGGGAGCGGGCGGGACGGCGATTTCGTGGTGGTGTCGGTGGCCGACACCGGCACGGGCATCCCCGCCGACCTCATGTCGAAGGTGTTCGACCCCTTCTTCACCACCAAGCCGGTGGGCAAGGGCACGGGCCTCGGCCTCAGCCAGGTGCACGGCATCGCCCACCAGTCGGGCGGCTCGGTGCGGATCGAGAGCGAGGTGGGCCGGGGCACGCTCGTCGAGGTGCGGCTGCTCGAAACCGAGGACGCGGCGCGGGACGCCGGATCCGTCGCAAGTGCGGCCGACGCGCCCGGGCCGGGGACGGGCCGGGTGCTCGTGGTGGACGACGACCCCGACGTGCGGCGCTTCGTGGTGGACTGCCTGGAAACGCTGGGCTTCTCGGTCACCGAGGCCGACCACGGGCGGGCCGGCCTGGAGCGCCTCGACCTCGACCGCCCCGACCTGATGATCGTCGACTTTGCCATGCCGGGCATGAACGGCGCCCAGGTCGCGGTGGCGGCCCGCGCCAGGCGCGCCGACCTTCCCATCATCCTCGCCACGGGCTATGCCGACACGGGCGCGGTGGAGGGCACGTTCGCCAAGGAGGCGATTTTGCGCAAGCCGTTCCAGATCGGGGATTTATCGCGGGCGGTAAATCGGATGATGACCTCCTCCGCGCCGCACCTCAGCGGTGCTGACTCTGCGGGCCCCCCAGTGCTCAATGCCCATGCGAGCCAGGATCAGCCAGCTTCACGGAATGCCGTCCTTTAGTTAATCCCAAGACGCGACGCCCTTCGGCCACGGATACTGTCTTTCCATGAAAATCCTATTTGATCTGTCTCAAGCACGGCCAGATCTCGATATCGATATATTATGCGGAAATATTTTTTCTGCAACCTCAACCCAAGGCGAACATGAGGTATATGCGCTTCTTGATCAAGATCGTAGCGACTTAAGTCAGCTTTACTCCAGGATTAAGGATCGCGTTCCACTGTCACGAATCATATTGTGCAAACAAATAGCATTAGATGGTTTGCGCGACGATCATCGTCAGCTTGCACAGTTACTGAATGCCTCAATACGGCGTACAATTTTTGATAAATTAAACATTGAATTTGTCGATTTTGGCATACTCGACCTAGATACAAATACAGGCGATTTTTATCTGCCCCCGTGTAAATCGAGCCGCGTTTCGATCGTTCATGTCACAGAGAATGTCATATATGCGATTGAAGCCGAGCGTTGCCCTGCGCGCCTCAGCCTTGCTCTGGAACGAGCAGATGTCATTGTCACCAGCACATCCTGGTCAGCGAAGCAATTGCGTAAGCATTTGGACACCCCTGGAAAGTGCGTCATTCCTATTCCCCTTACGCACGGGGACGGTCTTGACTGCCTCGCGCATGCGGTCATTGCTTCTACCATAGGCAACAAGCGGGGGATAAATTTCATACTGCATTCCCACGATTTTAAGAGTCTAAGGCGTTTCTTCAGAGCAATCCTGCTTCTTCCTCCGGATTTGCGGTGGGATTGCGCTATCAAAGTTATTTGTCAGTCTACCCTTGACGTGAAGCGCGCAGACCGTGTCGCGGCGGCGTTCGGTCTCGAGAGTCTTGTCAGGGTAGCAGTCCAAGCGGACTTAAGCCCTTTGCACGATGAACACGGCGACCTCATCACGCTGAGCTTTCGCAATTCGGGTATCGACGACCAGGACGCGCTCTTCCATCTTGCCGCTGGTTCACCCGTTCTCGTCAGTCAAGGCGGCGTCATAGCGGACATTGACGATACTTTCGCAGTTGATGATCATAACCGCCACATCTTGGCCGACGTGATCGAGCGATGTCTCACAGATGATCTCTACCGCGAAACTTTGTTTGCAGCCGGCAAGGCAGCCGCAGGCAGGCTTGCCTCAATCAACTACAACAACAATCTAATTGGCGTTCTAGTTAATGAGCCCTGGAATCTGATTATTCAGAAAAGACGTCAATTAATAGATCTTACGCAAGAGACAAACCTTCTTTATTTTTCTCCGCTTCCTCCTTTAAAGACCGGTATAGCTGATTACAGCGCAAGTCTTATCCGCAGCTTGTCTTCTTACTTTGACGTAATATGCGTAACCGACCAACATGAGATCCACGATAATTGGATCAACTATAACTGTCGGATAATTCACCACTCCAATTTGACGGCCAGTGATTTCGCTAATGCAGTTGTCATATATAATATAGGAAATTCCGAATACCACTACTATATGCTTAGATACCTGAATGAATTTTCCGGGATTTCAATTCTACACGATGTTTATCTCGGCCATCTTCTAAGCTGGTGCGCCTCGAAAGGACACGTCGATGAGCTGACGCTCGGAAATGAAGTCTACATGTCACATGGCCTCGT
>CAXTFJ010000105.1:0-16555 GCA_964243405.1 uncultured Lichenihabitans sp.
CCCCGCCGCAGGCGCTTCGCTCCTGCCGCCCCCGGCCGCGCCCGCCGAACCCGTCATCCCGGGTGCGACAGCGCCTGCAGCCGCAACCGCAGCAGCCCCCGCACCGGGCACGCCCGCCGTGGTGGCGGCCGTGAAGCCCAAGCGCAGGGCCCCACCGGCGCCGCCCCGCGAAACGGCGCTGTCGACCGATCCGACCCCGACGCTGACGCCCGAAACCTTCTTCGCCACCGCCAAGGCGTCCGAGCGTTATGCCGCGATCGCGGACGCGGGCGGCTGGCCCACGATCGAAGGCCCACTGTCGGCCCACAGCCCCAAGGGCCGTCCGATCGCGACCCTGCGCCTGCGCCTGGCCATCGAGGGCGACCTCAACGCGCCAGGACGGGACGAGAGCCCGGCGGCGCTCGGCCAGGGCGCGAGCCTGTTCGACGCCCGCTGGGCCCCCGACCTCACCGAGGCGGTCAAGCGCTTCCAGACCCGGCACGGCCTGAAGGACACGGGCGTCGTGGCCGGCGCGACGCTGAAGGCCATGAACGTGTCGGCGCGCGTCCGCTTCACGGAGCTCGCGTCCAGCGCGCAGCGCCTGGCCGGGCGTCAGTTCAACTTCGGCAGCGACCGCTACGTCGTGGTGAACCTGCCGTCCGCCGCCGTCGAGGCGATCGAGAACGGGCAGGTGGTGCATCGCTACGTCGCCATCGTGGGCGACCCCGACCACGCCTCCCCCGAGGTCGACGCCAAGGCCGTCGCGGTCAACCTCAACCCGACCTGGACCCTGCCGGTCTCGATCATCCGCAAGGAGATCATGCCCAAGATGCAGCGGGACCCGAGCTATCTCAGCCGCGAGAAGATCCGCGTGCTCGACAACACGGGCCGGGAGGTCAACCCGGCCACGGTCGACTGGAGCAGCGAACGCGCCACCAATTACACGCTCCGGCAGGATTCGGGCAAAGGCAACTCGCTCGGCTCCATCCGCATCAACATGCCGAACAAATACTCGGTCTATATGCACGACACGCCGTCCAAGGGGCTGTTCGGCGGTGACATGCGCTTCCTGTCGCACGGGTGCGTGCGGGTCCAGGGGGTGTACGATCTCGCGGCCTGGCTCCTGAAGGACAGCCTGGGCGCGCCCGATGGCGTTTGGAGCCGCGAAGCCATCGAGGCCAAGATCGCCGACGGGCAGCACGAGGAGGTCCGCCTCAGCGAGGCGGTGCCGGTGGCCTGGGTCTACCTGACGGGCTGGGCCAACGGCGACGGCGTCGCGAACTTCCGGGACGACGTCTACGGGCTCGACACCGTCGGAGCGCCCGCCGAAGCCCGGGTCGATCCGGACCTGCTTCCGCAGAACTGAGGCGGTCGGGAAACCCCGACCCGGTCGGGGCTCAGGCCGCCGGGACGCGGACCGGCTGGCCGGGGTCGACGCGCAGGACCAGTTCGACCAGCGTCCCTTCCTGCTCGCGGCTCCTGATCGTCACGCTGGCCCCGTTGGCTTCCGCGAGCGCCCGGGTGAGCGGCAGGCCGAAACCATTGCCACCGCTGGTGCGGGCCTGATCGGCCGGAACCTGCCGGAAGGGATCGGTGGCCGCCGCGATGGCGGCGTCCGACATGCCGACCCCGGTATCGCGCACGCGGATCGCCACAGCACCCGTGTCGCTCAGGGCGGTGGAAACGATCACCTGACCACCGGGCTCGTTGAACTTGACGGCGTTCGACAGCACGTGGGCCATCATCTGCCGCAGGGCGGCCTCGTCCACGAGGGCCGCGGGCAGGCGCGGCGGCAGCGAGGTTCGCATGATGACGCGCTCGCGGTGCGCGTCAGGCTGCAGTTGCGCGACGCTCTCGGCCACCACGCGGTTCACGTCGACGGGCGCGAGGCTGACCTCCAGCTGGCCCGTTTCCATCCGCGACAGGTCGAGCATATCGCTGATCAAGGTCAGCACATGCGTTCCGGACTGGTGAATGTCGAGCAGGTAGTCGCGGTAGCGCGCGGTGCCGATCGGCCCGAACCGCTCGTCGAGGATCACCTCGGCGAATCCCAGGATGCCGTTGAGCGGCGTCCTCAGGTCGTGGCTCAGCTTGGCAAGGAAGTCCGCCTTGCCCTGCTTGAGGCGGGACACCTCGGCCAGGGCCTGATCGAGGCGCTCGGCCGCCGCGTCGTCGCGCAGGCTCACGCCGAACGTCCCTGCCCCGAGCCCGCGTCCGCCCGCGCGGACGCGCAGGAGCGAGCCGTCCGGCCGGCGCAGCCGGAACGATGCATTTGCCGCGGCGTCCCGCGCCGTCAGACCCGCGACGAAGGCCAGGGCCTCGCCCCGGCTCTCGGCGGCGACGAGGCTCGGCAGGTCCCGCCCGACGAGGTCCGCGCGCGGGCGCCCGAACAGGCGCTCGCCCGTGCGGTTGATCCGCCGCATGACGCCCTCGGGACCGAGCAGCGCGAGGCCGTCCTCGGCGGCCTCCGCCATCGTTTCCGCGTCGTGCGGTTCGACGCGGCGGATCGCGAGAACGGTCAGGCCGCCGCTGCCGGCACTGCGACCTTCGACCGCCACGGCGCGGCCGTGCGCGTCGAGGATGGAGAAGGTCCGCTCGCCCCCGTCCTCGGCAAAGGGCAGGTCGGCTCCGCCGAGCAGGTGCGCGGTCCCGCCCTTCTCGGCCAAGTCATCGGCCGAGACGTAGCCGGTCAGGTCGAGGAAGGCGCGGTTGGCCAGCGGCGACTTGCCTTCACCTTCGACCCAGATCGCGAAGGGGATCGCGGCCACCAGCGCGTCGAGGCCCGGCACGGCGCCCGATGGTGTGGCACCCGCATCGGGCGCGGCCCCGAGCGCCAAGCCGATCTCCGCGAAGGCGGACCGCTCGGCGGGGGACAACCGCCCGACATCCGACAGGACGGCCGCCCCGGACAGGGGCGTGACGGTCTGGAAAGGCCGCAGCACCACGACCTTCGACGAGTACGGACCCGAAACCATGAGCGGGGGTGGAGCGGGTGGCGAGCCCTCGTCGTCCGAGGTCCGGCCAGACATCTCCGGTGTCGAGACCTCGTGCGAACCCTCGACTGGGGAAAGCGGCTCGCCCGCGGGTCCGTCGACGGCAGGGTGCGCGGGTTGGTCCTCCACCGGTTCGGCGGTGGGCTCCGGCCGCGAGACCAGGAGCGTCAACCGCGTCGGGTCGAGCGTCGCATAGCCGCGATAGCCCTGGAAATCCCGTGCCGGTCCCCAGACCGGCACCGCACCCAGCACGGCTTCGGAAGCGAGCCCATTCCGGGCGACGGGCCAGGTCAGGCGCAAGCCGCTCCAGGTCGTCCTGCTCGTGCAAGCCTTCGCCAGCAGGCCGTCGGGATCGCAGCCGCGGGCGGCGAAGAGGTCGGGCAGCAGCTTGCCGACGAGGGACGCCGCCATTTGCCCGCCCTCCTCGCCGTCACCCTCGATCCGCAGGATGCGGTCCGCCGCATCCGTCCACCACAGGCAGCGCCCCGGACTCCAGGGCATCGTCACATCTTCGGCCGGGCGCGACCCAGGCGGCGGAAGCACGGACGCGTCCGCGACGGCCCGCGGCGGCTCCACCCTGCGCTCGGCAAGAGGGAGGACGGAAACGTCCCAGGCGTGCGCGGCCTCGGCCATCTCCGCATCGGGAACCGTCACGACATCGACCTTCCGTCCACTTTGAAGGCGCATGCGCCGGAACGTGGCGGTCACCGTCCTGGCGCGGAAGCCGCGAAACACGCGGAGCCGCTCGAGACGCTCCCCTCCGGCAGCATCCAGGCGGCCGAGCGCCTGCCCCAGCACGCCGTCGGGGACGAGCTCATCCGTCAATCCGGAGCCGAGCGCCGCGTCAGCAGCCGCATTGGCCCAGACCAGAAGGCGGTCGACCAGCATGAGCAGGGCGCCGCGGCACGGATCTGCATCGACCCTCAGCCGCGCGAGGACCTCATCGGCCTCCGCGGCCTCCCAAGACGGCCGGTTCGTTACAGAACTCATGCGACGCTCACTCGCCCCGGCAGCCGCACCTTCCGCGAACCCCGCAGCCCCTTCCTCATGTATTTAACGAAAGGTAAGGTCGACCCGCAATGGCGGGGCACGGCCGTCCGGATCGCGCGGGGACATTGTCCCGCCCGTTTTTCGCCGTTGCTGCATTGCACGCTTGTATTGCACCGCAGCAATCCGGCCTTTATATGCGACATGCGGCGGCAATTTGCCCTACCGACAGGCAGGGCGTGGCGCGGCAGGCCGATCCTCGTACGGCAAACATGGAGAAACCCGTGACCACACCCAGCTACGAAATTCCCAACGACATGCGAGAGTTTGCTGAAAAGAGCGTGGATCAGGCCCGCAAGGCCTTTGAAGGGTTTGTCAGCGCGGCCCAGAAGGCCGCCGGTCAGGCCGACGACACGGCAGCCTCTATGCAGTCCAACGTCAAGGTCGTCGGCGGCAAGGCCATGAGCTTCGCCGAAGAGAACATCCGCTCGGCCTTTGACCAAGCCCAGAAGTTGGTGCAGGCCAAGGATGTGCAGGAAGTCCTCACGCTGCAGTCGGACTTCGTCAAGGCCCAGATGGCGACGCTTCAAGAACAGGCCAAGCAGCTCGGCGCCGGCATCCAGAGCGCCGCGCAATCGACCGTCCGGAACGCTACGGACCAGACGTAAGGCGGATGACCGGAGGACAAACCATGACGGACAACAACGCAAACGATTGGCAGGAATCCGCGAACGCCGTGACGGACGCTGTCCAGCAGGGCGAGAACAATCTGCGCGCGGCTGTCGAGCCTCTGCAGACGGCGACCGCAACGATGACAGGGCGCACCCGGGATGGGCTCGCATTCGCCTTCGGAACGGGCCTTGAAGGCGGCCAGATCATGCTGAGCACGCTCAAGACCGGCACGGAAACCTTCACGGCTTCGATGGAAGCCGGGTTCAGCCGGGCGACGGAGGGTTTGACGGCCCTGAACGGGAAAGCCGTGGATATCCTGCGTGAGAACGTGAACGCCAGCTTCGAACTCTGGGAGCGGATGATCGGCGCCCGGACGATGCTGCAGGCGATGGAACTGCAATCCGACCACGCGCGCAAGCGGATCGAATTGCTCGGAGAACAGAGCCACGCTCTCGCCGTGATGGCTGGGCAGGTCGCGGCCCGCAGTCTTGAGCCGTCCCAGGCCGCCGCCCGCACGGTCGCGTCCGCGTCGCTCTGACCGCACCGGACCAGGCGGAGCCAGCCAGGGTCCGTGGTTCACCGCCACCTTCATGCCGCCCGCGGGCGGCTTTTTTTTCGGCCGCCGCGCTCCCGCGCGAGGGTCGCGGCCCGGATGGCGAAGCGGCTTGCACGGCGCGGCCTTTGCTCCTAGATACCGACCCGTCGTTGCCGTCATAGCTCAGTTGGTTAGAGCGCTAGATTGTGGATCTAGAGGTCCCCCGTTCAAGCCGGGGTGACGGTACCACTTCCGCTTTCCCAACATTGCCCCTCTTCAAGCCGCGCCAGCCGCTCCGCGAATCCTGGCGATCCAGGAAAGGTCTGACCTCCGGTCGAAGGACTGGTCAGCTTCAGCTCTACAATCAGCCGATCCGAAGATTTCAACTGTTTTGTTGGAAATAGGGCGGCAATGAGCTTGCGTGCCAAGTCTAGTGCGATTATCTCATCTTGGACAGCGGAGGCCGATATGAGCGAATCAATGCCGGATGCCGACTATATCCAGATCACGGCCGACATCGTTTCGGCTTTCGTGAGCAACAATGCGGTCCGTGCCGGCGAACTGCCCGCGATCATTGAAGCCGTACATTCCTCGCTGCTGAAGGTTTCGGAACTCAAGACCGAGGAGCCGGTTTCCGAGAACAAGGCGCCTGCCGTACCCGTGAAGAAATCCATCACGGATGATTACATCATCTGCTTGGAAGACGGGAAGAAGTTCAAATCCCTCAAAAGGCACCTGAGCACCGCCTACAACATGTCCCCCGACGAATATCGGGCCAAGTGGGGCCTCAACCGCGACTACCCGATGGTGGCGCCGGCCTACGCCTCGGCCCGTTCGAGCCTCGCGCGGCAGATGGGCCTGGGGCGCAAGCGCGACGAGGCGGCCGAGGCCGCGCCGATGGCGAGCGAACCCGCCGTCGAGCATCACGATGCCCCCGCGGTCGTCGAGGCCGAAGCCCCCCGCAAGCGCGGCCGCCCTCGGGCGGTGAAGACCGCCGCTTGAGCCTCGGGTCTGCGACTTCGGTTCAGCGCGGGAGTCGGCCCAGGAAGGCGTCGGCCGAGCGCAGGCTGAGTGCCATGATGGTCAGGGCCGGGTTGGCGGCGAGCGAGGTCGGGAACACCGAGTTGTCGCAGATCCACAGGTTCGGCACGTCGAAGCTGCGGCCAATGGAATCCACGACCGCCTGGTCGGAATCCGACCCCATGCGGCAGGTGCCGATCGTGTGGGCGCTGCGCTGGACAGACCAGATTTCCGTGGCCCCCGCGGCTTCCCACACCGACGACATCATCGCGATGGCGTGCGCGTCCATCGCGGTCTCGTTGGGCCCGTAGCCGAAGCTGATCCGCGCCTTGGGGATGCCGAACCCGTCCACCTCGTCGGCGAGGTCGAGGCGATTGCCGTCCTGCGGCAGGCATTCCCCGTTGATGCCGATGCCCGCCATGTGGTTGTAACGGTCGATCCGGCCCACCAGGGCCTTGCCCCACAGGCCCGCGCCGCGCACGAGGCCATTGGCCCAGGTGACGGGCAGCACGCCCAGGCTCTGCACGAGGTAGCCGCCCGCGAAGTCGGCATCGGCGGGGCGCACGAAATCCTCGCTGATCATGGTCGACGGATAGCCGCGGTTGCAGCGCATCTCGTCGGCAAACGTTCCCCAGACCTGGGTCGCGACGTGGGCCATGTAGTTGCGGCCGACTTGGCCGGACGAATTGGCCATCCCGAGGTGCAGCAGCAGGCGCGGCGTTTCCACGGCGCCGCCGCAGAGGACCACGGCCCCGCAGCGCTGACGGCGGTCCTGCCCCCCGGCCCTGTAGACCACGGCCGTGACGCGCCCGGCGCCGTCACGCTCGAGCGTGTGGGCGAAGCATCCGGGACGGATCTCGGCTCCGGCCGCGACCGCGCGCGGCAGGTAGGTGACGTCCATGCTCGTCTTGGCGGCGTTGCGGCAGCCCTGGTGGCAGGCTCCGCAGGCCACGCAGGCCTGCCGCGGGGTCGCGCCCGGCGCCTCGAAATCCCGCGACACCACGGCCACGGGCCCGTCGGCGACGCGCAGGCCCCGGGCCGCGAAGCCCGCCGTCATCACCTGGGCGGGCGCGTTGCGCGGCACGGGCGGCAGCGGATAGCGACGCGACGGGTCCCACGGATAGGGCGTGGGACCGGACACGCCGATGAACTGCTCGACCGTCTCGTAATAGGGCCGGAGGTCGGCGTAGCCGAGAGGCCAATCGGCGCCCAACCCCGTTTCGGTGCGGAGCTTCAGGTCGCGCTCGTCGGCGCGCGGCACGTAGGCGCCCCAGTGCAGCGTCGAGCCGCCGACCCCGATGCCGCTGTTGTTGCCGCCGAACGCTTCCGGCATGGCGCCGCCGCTCAGCCGTTCGCCCAGCCAGTAGATGTCGGCGGCCGCGACCTCGTCGGGCGTGTGGTCGCCGGGCTCCCAGTTGCGCCCCGCCTCCAGCGCCACCACGCGCAGGCCCGCCTCCGCGAGGACGGCCAGCAGGGGAGCGCCGCCCGCCCCCGTGCCGATCACCACCGCGTCCACGCTGTCGGTTTCGGCGAAGCGCGCCATGCGGTCCAGGTTCATCGCGGAGAGTCCGTGGCGGCGACGGGTTCCCAGGGCTCCGGATCGGCGCGGCCGACCCGGACGAACCCCTGCTTGCGCGGCCCATCGCCGCCGTTGGCGATCCCGCTGTAGCCGATGCGGGCCAGGGTCGCGGGATGGGCGACGTAGAGCCGGGCCGCGGCCGACAGGAGGTCCTCGAACCACAGCTTCATCTGCCCGGCGGACAGGTAGCCCGGCCGCGTCTCGTGCGCGGCGCCGAGCTTGCCCGCGGCCGCCCGTCCGAGCAGGCTATCCTGCTTCGGTCCATCGAGCGCCGTGAAAGGCTCGCCTTCGGCCCGCGCGACCTCGGCCAGCGTCCGCAACCCCGCGGGGCAGGCGTAGGCGTCGGGCGGCAGATCGGTGAAACGCCAGCCGTCACCGCCCGCGTCCAGGTCCGCAATGATCCGCGTCACGAGATCGATACGCTCGGGGCCGGCCTGGGGAATGAGGCGATCCACGACGGCGCGCAACGTCGTCCACCCGGCCTCGGTCAGGACGGTGTGTGCGGTCACCGGAGGCTCGGCGCGCTTGAGCAGCACCTGACGGGTCCGCTCGCTGACGCGGTCGGAGTGGATCAGCGCGAGATAGGCGGGGTCGATCGCGGGCTCGGTCACGGGGCCGATCCCCTATCGGTCCGCTCTGACTCGCGAAGGCTGATCATCCGGCCATCCTCTCGTCTCTCTGACGAGAAGATCGCGCCGGATCTGCCCCGGGGAAAGCGCGACCAAAGACCGCTTCGCAGTTGCTGCGCGGCGGTGGAGGACTTGTCGTTTCGCTAAAGAATGCCCGGCAGGTCGAGCCCGTGCTCGCGCGCGCAGTCCGCCGCATCCTCGTAGCCCGCGTCCGCGTGACGCATGACGCCCGTGGCGGGATCGTTCCACAGCACCCGCTCCAGCCGCCTCGCCGCCTCGGGCGTGCCGTCCGCCACGATCACCATGCCGGCGTGCTGCGAGAACCCCATGCCGACCCCGCCGCCGTGGTGCAGCGACACCCAGGTGGCGCCCGAGGCGCAGTTGAGCAGCGCGTTCAAGAGCGGCCAGTCCGACACCGCGTCCGAGCCGTCGCGCATCGCCTCGGTCTCGCGGTTGGGCGAGGCGACCGAGCCCGAGTCGAGGTGGTCGCGGCCGATCACGACCGGGGCCTTCAACTCGCCCGAGGCCACCATGGCGTTGAACGCCAGCCCCAGCCGGTGCCGGTCGCCCAGGCCCACCCAGCAGATGCGGGCGGGCAGGCCTTGGAACTTGATGCGCTCGCGCGCCATGTCGAGCCAGCGGTGGAGGTGGGCATTGTCGGGCAGCAGCTCCTTCACCTTGGCGTCGGTGCGGTAGATGTCCTCCGGGTCGCCCGACAGCGCCGCCCAGCGGAACGGGCCGATGCCGCGGCAGAACAGCGGGCGGATGTAGGCGGGCACGAAGCCGGGAAAGTCGAAGGCGTCCGCCACGCCCTCGTCCAGCGCCACCTGCCGGATGTTGTTGCCGTAGTCGAGCACCGGCACGCCCAGGCGATGGAAGTCCAGCATGGCGCGCACGTGGGCCGCCATCGAGCGCTTGGCAGCGCGCTCCACGCCCTTGGGATCGCGCTCGCGGCCCTGTTCCCAGCGCGCGAGGTCCCAGCCTTGCGGCAGGTAGCCGTTGATGGGATCGTGCGCGGAGGTCTGGTCGGTGACGACGTCGGGACGCACGCCGCGCCGCACGAGCTCGGCGAAGACGTCGGCCGCGTTGCCGAGCAGGCCCACGGAGAGCGGCGCCTTGGCGCGGCAGGACTCGTCGATGAGGGCCAACGCCTCGTCCAGCGTGTCCGCGCGCCTGTCCAGGTAGCCGGTCTTGAGCCGCATCTCGATGCGGCTCGGCTGGCATTCCACCGCCAGCATGGAGGCGCCCGCGAAGGTGGCGGCGAGGGGCTGCGCGCCGCCCATGCCCCCCAGGCCGCCCGTGAGGATCCAGCGGCCCGCGAGGGTGCCGCCGTAGTGCCTCCGGCCCACCTCCACGAACGTCTCGTAAGTGCCCTGCACGATGCCCTGGCTGCCGATGTAGATCCAGGAGCCGGCCGTCATCTGGCCGTACATCATGAGCCCCTTGCGATCGAGCTCGTGGAAGTGGTCCCAGGTGGCCCAGTGCGGCACGAGGTTGGAGTTGGCGATCAGCACGCGCGGCGCGTCGGGATGGGTGCGGAAGACGCCGACCGGCTTGCCACTCTGCACGAGCAGCGTCTGGTCGGCCTCGAGGCGGCGCAGGGCGTCGACGATCGCGTCGAAGCTCGCCCAGTCCCGCGCCGCGCGGCCGATGCCGCCGTAGACCACGAGCTCGCCCGGCCGCTCCGCCACGGCCGCGTCGAGGTTGTTCATCAGCATGCGCAGGGGAGCTTCGGTCAACCAGCTCTTGGCCGACAGCTCCGTACCGTGCGGGCTCGCGATCGTCCGGGCGTTGTCGATGCGGGTGGTCATGGTCAGGAACTCCGTCGCGGGCCTGATCCCTTCCCTGACGGTTCACGCGATCGCAGGCAAGATCGAAGCACCCGCGGCCGCTTCGGCGAAGTCGGGAGCGCACCTGAGGACCAGCGGGCTACGACCTTGCTTTCGGGGCGCGGCTCGCTCCCGGGGTTTTCGGAAAAGGCGGCCACCGGAAAAAAGAACGGATACGGAACTTGCGGATGAGAACAAACAGAGTACATTCGAGACCGTTGCGGGCCTTGGACGCCCATGTCAGAAGGATGACGTCGTGAGCCAGTCGAATCTGCGCCTCGTGGAAGGAACCTCCGTGGACAAGACCAAGGCGCTGGAAGCCGCGCTCTCGCAGATCGAGCGGGCCTTCGGCAAGGGCTCGATCATGCGGCTGGGCAAGAACCAGAAGGCCGTGGAGATCGAGACGATCCCGACCGGCTCGCTGGGGCTCGACATCGCGCTCGGCGTGGGCGGCTTGCCGCGCGGCCGGGTGATCGAGATCTACGGACCCGAATCGTCGGGCAAGACGACGCTGACCCTGCACGTCGTGGCCGAGGCGCAGCGTCGTGGCGGTGTGTGCGCCTTTGTCGACGCCGAGCACGCGCTCGACCCCGTCTACGCCCGCAAGCTCGGCGTCAACCTCGAAGACCTGCTGATCTCCCAGCCCGACACCGGCGAGCAGGCGCTGGAGATCACCGACACGCTGGTGCGGTCGGGCGCCATCGACGTGCTGGTGGTGGACTCCGTGGCGGCGCTGACGCCGCGCGCCGAGATCGAAGGCGAGATGGGCGACGTGCAGCCCGGCCTCCAGGCGCGCCTGATGAGCCAGGCGCTGCGCAAGCTCACCGCCTCGATCTCCCGGTCGAACACCATGGTGATCTTCATCAACCAGATCCGGATGAAGATCGGCGTCATGTACGGCTCGCCCGAGACCACAACGGGCGGCAACGCGCTGAAATTCTACGCCTCCGTCCGTCTCGACATCCGCCGCATCGGCGCCATCAAGGAGCGCGACGAGGTCATCGGCAGCCAGACCCGCGTGAAGGTGCTCAAGAACAAGGTCGCGCCGCCCTTCAAGGAGGTCGAGTTCGACATCATGTACGGCGAGGGCATCTCGAAGGTCGGTGAACTGATCGACCTGGGCGTCAAGGCCGGCGTTGTCGAGAAGGCGGGCGCCTGGTTCTCCTGGGACAGCCAGAGGCTGGGCCAGGGCCGCGAGAATGCCAAGGCCTTCCTGAAGCAGAACCCGGACGCGGCCCGCAAGATCGAGCAGGCCATCCGCGAGAACTCCGGCCTGATCGCCGAAAAGATCCTCGGTGAGCCGGAGCCGGAGCCGGAGGACGACGAGGACGAGGCCGCCGAGGGCTGATCGGTGTAGCTATCCTTCTCCCGCGCAGCGGGAGAAGGATAAGACCGGCGAGGCCTCATCAACCCCGACGCCCCTTGCTCGACACCCGGAAGGCTGCTCGCTAGAACAAATCTGGAATGAGCCTCGCCCGGCCTCTCGGCGCCGGCGAGCCCAAGCCCCGGGTCAGGTATGAGCAGCGTCAACGAGATCCGATCGACCTTCCTGGACTTCTTCAAGGCCAACGGTCACGAGGTCGTTCCCTCCAGTCCGCTCGTGCCCCGCAACGACCCGACGCTGATGTTCACCAATGCCGGGATGGTGCAATTCAAGAACGTCTTCACCGGCGTCGAGAAACGTTCCTACACTAGGGCGACGACGGCCCAGAAGGTTGTCCGCGCGGGCGGCAAGCATAACGATCTCGACAATGTCGGCTACACGGCCCGGCATCACACCTTCTTCGAGATGCTGGGCAACTTCTCGTTCGGCGATTATTTCAAGCCGCTCGCCATCGAACTCGCCTGGACGCTCGTCACCAAGACTTTCGCGCTCAACAAGGACCGGCTGCTCGTCACCGTCTACCACGACGACGAGGAGGCTTTCGGGCTGTGGAAGACGATCGCGGGCCTTCCTGACAGCCGCATCATCCGTATCCCGACCGCGGATAACTTCTGGTCGATGGGCGACACCGGCCCCTGCGGTCCGTGTTCGGAAATCTTCTACGACCAGGGCGACACCGTGTTCGGCGGGCCACCCGGCAGCGCGGACGAGGACGGTGACCGGTTCCTGGAGTTCTGGAACCTCGTGTTCATGCAGTACGAGCAGGTCGCGCCCGGCGAGCGCCTGTCCCTCCCCCGGCCCTCGATCGACACGGGCCTCGGCCTGGAGCGCATGGCCGCGATCCTCCAGGGCGTCACGTCCAACTACGCCACCGACCTGCTGCGCGCGCTCATCCTGGCCGTGGCGCTGCTGACGGGCGTCGACCCGGACGGGCCGCAGGCCGCGAGCCATCGCATCATCGCCGACCACCTTCGCGCCTGCGCGTTCCTGATCTCCGACGGTGTCGACCCGTCCAACGAGGGGCGCGGCTACGTGCTGCGCCGGATTATGCGCCGCGCCATGCGCCACGCGCAACTGCTCGGCGCCAAGGACCCGCTGATGTGGCGCCTCGTGCCCGTGCTGGTGCGCGAGATGGGGCAAGCCTATCCCGAGCTGGTGACGGGCGAGCGCCATATCGTGGAGATCCTGCAGCTCGAGGAAACGAGGTTCCGCGTCACGCTGGCGCGCGGCCTCGGCATTCTCGACGATGAGACCCGCGACCTCGGACGCGGCGCCGTGCTGCCGGGCGAGACGGCTTTCAAGCTCTACGACACGTTCGGCTTCCCCCTGGACCTCACGCAGGAAGCGCTGCGCGGCCGCGGCATCGCGGTGGACGACGCGGGCTTCGCGGTCGCCATGGAGCGGCAACGGGCCGATGCCCGGCGCGCCTGGGCGGGTTCGGGCGAGGCCGCGACAGAGACGGTGTGGTTCGGCCTCCGCGAGCGGCTCGGGGCGACCGAGTTCCTGGGCTACAGCACCGAGCGGGCCGAGGGGGCGGTGACGGGTCTCGTGGCCGGCGGGACGGAGGTCGAACGGCTCGGGCCGGGCGAGAGCGGCTTCATCATCGTCAACCAGACGCCGTTCTACGCCGAATCGGGTGGCCAGGTCGGCGACACGGGATCTATGAGCGCACCAGGCGTGCGCCTGCGGGTCACCGATACGACCAAGAAGCTCGGCGACCTGTTCGTCCACGCGGTTTTGGTCGAGGAAGGCGAGGTCTCGGTCGGACTCGCGCTCGACCTTTCGGTCGACCACGCGCGACGGGCCGCGATCCGCGCCAACCATTCCGCCACCCACGTGCTGCACGAGGCGTTGCGGCAGGTGCTGGGTCCGCACGTGGCCCAGAAGGGGTCGTCCGTCGATGCGGACCGGCTACGTTTCGACTTCTCGCACGGCAAGCCGATCACCGACGAGGAACTCGCGGCCGTCGAGGACCGCGCCAACGCGGTCGTGCTGCAGAACGATCCTGTGATCACCCGCCTGATGGGGATCGAGGAGGCCCGCGGAAGCGGGGCCCGCGCCCTGTTCGGTGAGAAGTACGGCGACGAGGTCCGCGTCGTGTCGATGGGCCGCGTGCTTGATGCCACCGAGACGGTGACGACGCCCTATTCGATCGAACTCTGCGGCGGCACCCACGCGGCTCGGACGGGCGACATCGGCCTCATCAGCGTGACGGGTGAGAGCTCCGTGGCCTCGGGGGTGCGCCGCATCGAGGCGCGCACCGGCCGGGCCGCGCGCGAACACCTGAACCGCGAGGCGCGCCGCACGCGCGACATGGCGGCGCTGCTCAAGACCACGCCGGAAGCGGCGGGCGAGCGCCTGCAGGGGCTCATCGAGGACCGGCGAAAGCTGGACCGCGAGCTGACCGAAGCCCGCAAGCGCCTCGCGATGGGAGGCGGCGTCGGGGAGGCGTCCTCGGGTCCGACCCGGTCGGTGGGAGGGACCACTTTGTTCTCCCGCGCGATCACCGGCGTCGAGATGAAGGACTTGAAGGGTCTGGCCGACGAAGCCAAGGCCGGCCTCGGGTCGGGCGTGGTCGCCATCGTTGGCGTGACCCCGGACGGCAAGGCGGGTCTGGTGGTGGCGGTCACGCCCGACCTGACCGGGCGCTTCAACGCCGTCGACCTCGTGCGCGCGGGGTCCGAGGCCCTGGGTGGCAAGGGCGGAGGCGGCCGTCCCGACATGGCGCAGGCGGGAGGGCCCAACGGGGCTGCCGCGCAGGCGGCGCTCGACGCGGTGGCCGACGTCCTGCAGCGGTTCGCGGCCGCTGCATGAGCCGGAGCCTGGACGAGGCTCCACCCCTTGGTCCCCTGGCGCGGCCGCAGGTCCACGCCGTGCTCGACGGCAGCCTGTCCGACAGTTCCGCGGCAGCCGCCGTCCACTGGCTGCTGATCGTCCTGGTCCTGGGAAGCGTCGCGTGCATCGTGCTCGAAACGGTGCCCGACCTCAAAGCCGCCTACGGCGTGCTGTTCAGCGCGGTCGAGGTGTTCGCCATCGTGGTTTTCTCGATCGAATACGCGCTCCGGGTGTGGTGCGCGCCCGAGCAGCCCATCTACGCCGAAATAGGTCCCTGGCGGGCCCGCTTCGCCTTCGCCAAGACGCCGCCCGCCCTGATCGACCTCGCGGCCGTGCTGCCAGCCTACGTGAGCCTGCCGTCCGGCGGCGAGTTCAAGATCCTGCTGCTGCTGCGGCTGGCGCGGTTCTTCAAGCTGGCACGCTACTCGCCGGGCATGCGCTCGCTGGTGGCCGTGCTGCAAGCGGAGCGCCGGGCCCTGCTCGCCTCCGCGGTGATCCTGTTCGGCCTGATCCTGCTGTCGGCCGCCGCGATGTACAGCGTGGAGGGCCGCGCGCAGCCCGACAAGCTCGGCTCGATCCCGGCCGCGATGTGGTGGGCCACGGTGACGCTGACCACGGTCGGCTACGGCGACATCTACCCCGTTACGGCGCTGGGGCGTGTGGTGGCGAGCGTCACCATGATGTTCGGCCTGATGATGGTGGCGCTGCCGGTCGGCATCCTGGCCACCGCCTTCTCGGAGGAGATCCACCGCCGCGAGTTCGTGGTCACCTGGGGCATGATCGCCCGCGTGCCGCTGTTCGAGGCGTTGACGGCGTCCGAGATCGGCGAGATCACCCGGTTCCTGCACGCCCGCACGGTGCCCGAGGGCGCCACCATCGTGCGCAAGGGCGACCTGGCCGATTCGATGTTCCTGATCGCGTCGGGCGAGGTGGCGGTGGAACTGCCCACCGAAGCGGTCCTGCTCGGCGAAGGACAATTCTTCGGCGAGATGGCCCTGCTGCGCCGGGGCAAGCGCACCCGCACGGTGCGTGCCCGGCAGGCCACCAAGCTGCTCGTCCTGAAGAGCAGCGACTTCCTGACCCTCATGGAGCGGAACCCGCTCATCCGCCAGCGCGTGAACGAGGTCGCGCGGCAGCGTCAGGCCGAGGTCGACGCCCCCGACGACGAGGCGCCCACCGCTCAACGCGAGGACGTGAGCCCCGGTTGACGTCCCACAGGATGCCCGGCTGACGGCTCGCTACGGAGACGGAAATCCCGCGGTCCTGGACGCGTCAGCGCGACCGTCCGGCGGAGATCGGGTCAGATGGCCTCCTTCACGGCCGCGGTCGCCGGGTCGCCCGTGTTCGGCGTTCCGGCGGGCTCGATCACGAGAAGGTGCGTCTCCTCCTCCGCAATCGGCCTGTGCTCGACCCCCGCGGGAACGACGTACAGGTCGCCCGGGCCGAGCGTCACGCTTCCGTCGCGGAGTTCGATCACGAGCTTGCCGCGCAGCACCAGGAAGAAATCGTCCGTGTCGGGGTGCGAGTGCCAGGTGAACGGGCCCTCGACCTTGACCACCATGACTTCGTTGCCGTTGTAGCGCGTCACGATCTTGGGGGACCAACGGTCCGAGAAGGTGCCGAGCTTCGCGGCAAGGTTGACGGCGTCCGGCATCTCTTCTCCTGATCGTCTCGAGGCGGCGCCCATCAAGTTCTATCGATCACGCGTTCGGGCGATGGGCTGCTCAGGCCGCCATCGCGGCCCGCAGGTTGTCGTTGATCCTGTCCAGGAACCCGATGGTGGACAGCCATGTCTGATCGGGTCCGACAAGGAGCGCGAGGTCCTTTGTCATGTGGCCCGCCTCCACCGTGTCGACGCAGACCTTCTCGAGCGTGGTGGCGAAGCGGCCCAGGTCGGCGTTGCCGTCGAGCTGGGCGCGGTGGCTCAGGCCCCGCGTCCAGGCGAAGACGGAAGCGATCGAATTGGTCGAGGTTTCCCGGCCCTTCTGGTGCTCGCGGTAGTGGCGCGTCACCGTGCCGTGCGCGGCCTCGGCCTCCACCGTCTGGCCGTCCGGCGTCATCAGCACCGAGGTCATCAGACCCAGCGAGCCGAAGCCCTGCGCGACCGTATCGG
>CAXTFJ010000106.1:0-13759 GCA_964243405.1 uncultured Lichenihabitans sp.
ACCGCTCAGCTTGAAGCGCGTACGACGACCACTCGGCCATCAGCGGCTTCAGCAATCTTTCGGCAACCGCCTGAGGGCCGGAACGGTCCACCTTGTAGTGCCACATGGTGGTCCACTCGATGTCTTGCGCCATCATGCCGAGCGCGCCAGGAGCGTCGCCGGCGGCGAGCTTGGCATAGAAGTCGCGGACGGTTTCGGTCGGCGTGGCCATAATCGATTTCCGTTGAGCGTCGAGGATCAAGCGGCGGTGCAATGCGCACCACGGGACAGCGGTGTCAGGGGGAAGGGAGGGCGAAGCGAACCCACGCGGGCTGCCGCGACCGCGGCCCTTGCAGCACGTCGGCTACATGCCTCGCCCTGCGAGAAATCCTCGGATCAGCGTCGCCGCTTCATCCACCCGCTCGTCGAGGGCGAAATGCCTGGCGTCGAGGACGTGGACCTCCGCGTCCGGCACGTCGCGCTTGTAGGCCTGCGCTTCCGGTAGAGCGAAGGACGGGTCGTACCTGCCCCACAGAACGAGCAGGGGCGGATGGTGGCGCTTCAGCCAGTCCTGCCAGGACGAGTAGGCGGCGACGTTGGTCTGGTAATCGAAGAACAGGTCCGACTGGATCTGCCGCTGGCCGGGCCGGGCGAGATGCGCCGCCTCCCCTTCCCAGATTTCCGGGTCGTAGCGCTCGGTGTGCGGGGTTGATCCGAGGTGCCGCGCCTTGGCGCCCTCCAGCGACATAAAGCCGGGGATCACCTTGTCCTCGTAGCTCGCTCGGTCTCTCCAGAACGCCTTGCGCACGTCCCAGGCGGGTCCGAGCCCGTCGAGGTGGGCGACCGCATTCTGGACGATGATCGCGCGAATACGCTCAGGGTGCGCGACCGCCAAGCGCATGCCGATGGGGCCGCCATAATCCTGTTGGTACAGGACGTAGCTGTCCAGCCTGAGTTGGCGGGTGAAGTCGTCACCACCCTGGCCAAGTGATCGAAGGTGTAACCGAAGCGGTCGGCCGCAGGCGCATCGCTTTCGCCGAAGCCCGGATAATCCGGCGCGACGAGATGGTAGCGGTCGGCCAGCAACGGGATCAGGGTTGCGAACATCCGCGACGATGAGGGATAGCCGTGCAGCAGCAGGATCGTCAGCGCGTCCTTCGGCCCGGCCTCCCGGTAGGAGATGTTCAGCCCGTCCACGGCCACCGTCCTGAACGTCGTCATCGATGTGGACGGGACCGTTTGCGCGACGGCTGCTCTGCCGGTCGCAGGCAGCGCGGCGCTCGCCGCGAGGAGCGCGGCCGCGAGAGCGTGTGTCATGGTGCATGCACCTCGTCGTGGGTGAAGGATGATCCCAGGCGGGCCGCCGCTCAGGCGGCGAACGTCGCCTTGATCTCGGCGGCGACCACCGGCGCGTTCTCGTCCAGCACGAAGTGCCCGGCATCGAGCCACACCAGCCGGGCATCGGGCAGGTCGGCGAGGTAGGCGCGCGCGCCCGCCTCGATGAAAAACGGGTCATTTTTACCCCACACGATCAGTGTCTTCGGCTTGTAGATGCGGAAGGCGGCCTGCCACGCGGGGTAGAGTACGATGTTGCTCTTGTAGTTCTCCAACAGGTCGACCTGGCAGTCCTGCACGCCGGGGCGGTCGAGCAGCGCTTGGTCGAGCAGCCAATTGTCGGGGTCGATCGCCTCCGGGTCCATGGCCCCGACCAGCCAGTGGAACTTGGTCCCTTCGAGGCTGACGAAGTTGCGGGCCGGCTTCTCGGTTTCAGGTGTGCGGTGCTCCCAAAGCGGCATCAGCACACCCTTGGGCGCGTCGCCGACGCCTTCCATGTAGGCGTTGGCGTTCTGGATGATGAAGCCCCGCACCTGCTGCGGACGTTGGGTGAACAGGCGAAAGCCGACTGGGCCGCCATAGTCCTGCATGTATAGAACGTACGACCCCAGCCCGAGCACGTCGACGAGGCCGGCGACATGGGCCGCGAGGTTGTCGAAAGTGTAGGCGAAGGCGTCGCGGGCCGGCGCTTCGGAGTGGCCGAAGCCGACATAATCGGGAGCGATGAGGTGAAAGCGGTCGGCCAGCGCCGGCATGAGATCGCGGAACATGCGGCTGCTGGTCGGCAGGCCGTGCAGCAGCAGGATCGTGGGTGCGGCGGGGTCGCCCGCCTCGCGGTAGAAGATCGTGCGGCCCTTCACCTTGGCCGTGCGATGATAGGTGCGCGTCGTCATCGAAGGCTCCTCGTGGTCATCTCCGCCGGCCGGGCAGGTGCCGGAAGGCTGGTCCGCACGATTTGAGCCTTTCCACCTTCCGCAGGTAGCCGGTAAGATCGGGAGCGGGCATCTCGCTTCATGGAAGGCTCTTGGACCGTCTCGACGCCATGTCGGTGCTGCTCGCCGCCGTCGAGAGCGGCAGTTTGTCAAAGGCGAGCCGCAGCCTGCGGCTGCCGCTCGCCACCATCAGCCGCAAGGTGGCGGAGCTGGAGGCGCACCTCGGCGCCACCCTGCTGATCCGCTCGGCGAAGGGGTTGGAGCTGACCCCGGCGGGACGGTCCTTCGCCACCGCTGCGAAGGCGATCCTGGAGCAGGTAATCGAGGCGGAGCGCGCCGCCGCCGGCGAGTACACGGCGCCCAAGGGGGAGTTGGCGGTCACCGCACCCGTCATGTTCGGCCGGCTGCACGTGCTTCCTGTGGTGGCACGCTTCCTCGAAGCCTTTCCCGACGTGGCGGTCGAGCTGGTGCTGACCGACCGTGTCACGCACTTCCTCAACGACCAAGTGGACGTCGCGCTCCGCATAGGCGCCCTGCCCGACAGCGACCTGATCGCCACCGGCCTCGGCGCGGTTCGGCGCGTCGTCTGCGCGAGCCCCGGCTACCTCGCTGCGCACGGCGTCCCGGCGGCGCCCGGGGCGTTGGCTCGCCACCACGTGATCTCGTTCGGGACCGTCGCCTCACCCACCACCTGGACCTTCGAGGCCGACGGCGTCGAGGTGACCGCGTCGTTCCGCTCCCGCCTCAGCGTCAACACGATCGACGCGGCGATCGATGCGGGCCTGTGCGGGTTGGGGCTGATCCGGGCCGTGTCCTACCAAGTCGTCGAGCATGTGCGTGGCAGCCGGCTGGCGGTCGTTCTCGACGCCTTCGAGCCGGCACCGCGGCCCGTACACCTCGTGTACGGCAGGCAGGGACGGCTGCCGCTGAAGCTGCGCGCCTTCGTCGACTTCGTGGTCCCGCGCTTGCGCGAACGCCTGGCGCAGGCAGTCCTTTAGCGGTGGCCGCCGGTGCAGGCCGAACTGGCCGGGCTGCACGGGGGAAGCCGTCAGATCCTTGACGCGTCGAAGGGTTCGCCCATCACGGTCTCGATCCTGTTGTCCGGGCCGGGATCGGCACCGCCGGCCGCAGCGATGAGGCGGCGGGCGTCGGTCGCGAGCATCACCTCCCTCGCCAAGCGGCGCACGTCCGTGTCGGGCTTCAGCATGTTCCAGCGCTTCATCTGCACGCCCAGCCACACCGCCATGGATGGATGCGGGAAAGGGTCGTAGTTCACCCGGTCGGGCACCGTCCTCACCTTGCCCAGCCCGTCGGCGAAACGACCAGTGATGACCTGCTCAACGACGATCTCCGGCTGGTTGAGGTAGCCCGGCTGGGCGAGCACCTTGGCCATCCCCGCCCGGTTGGCCGAGGCGGAGGCGTAGAGCCCGGCCTCGATCGCCGCCCGGAAGAAGGCCATGAAGCTGTTCGGGTGCGCCTTGATCCAGGCGTCCGTGGCCGTGATGGAACAGCAGGGGTGGCCGTCCCACACCTCCTTGCTGAGAAGGTGAATGAAGCCGGCCTGCTCGTAGACCGCGCGCTGGCCGCCGGGCTCGCCGCCGAAGAAGCCGTCGATGTTGCCGCTGCGCAGGTTGGACACGTAGTCGCTCGGCGGCAGAACGCGGTAGCTGACGTCGTGGTCGGGGTCGAGCCCGCCGGCCTTGGCGAGGTAGTAGCGCAGCTGCAAGGCTTGGTGCGACGCATCGAAAGGCACGGCGAAGCGGAAGCCGCGCCAATTGCGGGGGTCGCGGTTGTCCTTGTGCTTGTTCGCCAGCACCAGCGAGTTGCCGTTCTCGTTGAGGATCGTCAGTACCTTGGTCGGCACCGCGGCGCCGCCCGCCCCCGCCGTGGTGGCGAGGGCGACGGGCATCACCTGCTGCGACAGGTCGAGCTCGCCGTTGATCATCTTGTCCCGGATGAGCGCAATGCCCGGCACCTTTTGGAGCGCGACCTCCAGGCCCTGCTTGGCGAAGGTGCCGCGCTCGAAGCCCATGATCAGCGGTGCGGCGCAGGTGATCGGCAGGAAGCCGACGGCGAGCTTGGCCTTCTCTGGCGCCGCGCGCTCCTGCGCCATCGCTTGCAGCGACCCCACCGGCAGGAGGTCGCCGAGAGCGGCGAGCAACGTCGCCGCGCCGACCGCCTTCAGCACCTGCCGGCGCAGCACCGGATCGGGGAAGAGGCCGCCGACGAGCGCGGCATCGATGGCGCCGTCCAGCCCGCCCTCCGAGCCGTCGTGGGAGCCGCACCCGCATCGCCCGCTCGTGTGTCCGCAGCTCAGGGTCCGTTTGGGCATGTCTCGTTCCTCCTGGTGATCGCACGTCCGGCGTCGCGCACGCGCTTCGCACACCCAGTGCTGCGCCGCGCGCGATGGTGCCCGAGCCCGTGGACGACTTGGCCGGACGTCCTCACGGCGTCCTCACGAAGACGATGGCCGCGGGAGCACGGTTGCGGCGCTCGTGCAGGGGCTGGGCGTTGCCGTCCGCATCGGTCACGCGGGCGAGCAGCACGTATTCGCCGACGCTCCGCGGCGACCATTCCAGCTCGAAATGCTGCCACGACCGCTCCCGGCGCGACTCGACAGCAGCCGAAGCCCAGCTGGCGCCGCCGTCGATCGACACGTCCACGCGGGCGACGGGGCGGTCGGACCAGGCCCAGCCCCAGATCCGCGTAGGCCCCGGAGGCAACAACGCGCCGTTGGCCGGGGCTACAAGGATCGCGTTCGGCGCGACCGCCCACACCGGCGTGTCGCGCTGCACGCCGTCGACCGTCTCGCGGTCCATGTAGTAGCGGGTCGTGAAGGCGCCGGGGCTGCGCTTGCCGGAGAGAGTCAGCTGCGACAGCCACTTCGTGCTGTTGGTGCCGTAGTAGCCCGGCACGACGAGGCGCACCGGGCCGCCCCGGTCGATCGGCAGCGGCTCGCCGTTGATCGTGAGGGCGACCAGGACATCGGGGTCCATGGCGCGGGCGAGCGGCAGGTCCTTTTCGTAGGCGTCGTAATTGTCCCCCGCGAAGCGACCGTGGTCGACGCCGCGCGAGATCACATAAGCTGCGCCCTCGCGCGGCCGCACCATGCCGAGGATGTCGCGGAGCGGCACGCCGCCCCACACGACGTTGCCGATGCGCCGCTGCGGCACCAGCGGATTGAGCGGGCTCCCGGCGCACTCGTGGATCGCCGTGACACGGCGCTGAGGTCGGCTCCGCAAGTCGTCGAAGCTAAGGCTCAGTCCCGCGCCGACGAGGCCGCCGACCCGCAGCGCCCACCGGTCTGCCTCCACGTCCGGGATTCCGAGGTGCCACACGCGGAACAGGTCGCGCTCGGGTGTCACGAACGTCGTGAGTTCGTGCGGGCGGCGGTCCTGCACGAGCCCGAACCCCTCGACCGTCATGGTGGGCATCAGGGTGTCGTCGGACGCCATGCCCGACTTCCTGTGTTCTGCAGCCGTGGCGATGGACACGCGGCCAGCATGCTCATCCTCTTGCGTCGTCATTGCATTCTACTATCCTAGAAAAAACGAGGAAGTCCATGCCCCGCTTCGCCGCCAATCTGCATTACCTGTTCAACGAGGTTGACTTTCTCGACCGCTTCGCCCGCGCGGCGGATGCCGGGTTCCGCGGCGTCGAGGCGCAGGTCCCCTACGCGTGGCCGGCGGCCAAGCTTGCCCGCCACCTCGACGCGAACAGTCTGGACATGGTGCTGATCGACACGGTGCAGGGTGACTGGGACGCCGGCGAGCGCGGGCTCGCGTCCCTGCCGGGGCGGGAGGCCGAGTTCCGCGACGCGATCGCGCGGGCCATCGAGTACGCGACGGCGCTGCGCTGCGGCTGCGTACACGTGATCGCCGGAACCGTCCCGGCCGGCGCCGACCGCGCGGCGATGAACAAGACCTATCTCGCCAACCTCGCCTACGCCGCCGAGGCCTTAGCGCCGCACGGCATCGCCGCCGTGATCGAACCCATTAACCCGCACCTCGGCGTGGTGCAGGGCGGCGAGCTGTACACAACCTACGGAATGCAGGGCTTTTATCTGACGTCCATCGACGACGCGCTCGCCTCCATCGATGCCGTCGGCCACCCAAACCTACACCTGCACCTCGATTTTTATCACATGCAGATGACGGAGGGACGGCTCGCCGATCGCGTGCGCTCGGCGATGGGGCGCAGGAAGGGGCCGGGTCAACTCAAGCACCTGCAGGTCGCTGGGGTGCCGGGCCGCAACGAGCCCGACGCGGGCGAGATCAACTATCCCTACCTCTTCGACCTCATCGACGAGCTCGGCTTCGAGGGCTGGGTCGGCTGCGAATACCGACCGCGGGGGGCCACGCTTGACGGACTCGGCTGGGCCGAGCCCTTCGGCATCGGGCGGCGCCCCGCCACCGCCGCGCTCACGGCCTGACCGTGCGCCTCCTCGTGCTCGGCGCCGGCGGCATCGGCGGTTACTTCGGCGGTCACCTGGCCGCGGCGGGCGCGGACGTCACCTTCCTTGTCAGGCACCGCCGAGCCGCGCAGCTCGCCACCGACGGCTTGGTCATCACGAGCCCGTTTGGCGACCTGCGCCTGCCGGTCAGGACGGTGATCGAAGCCGAGCGCGGCTTCGACGCGGTGATCCTCGCTTGCAAGGCCTATGACCTCCGTGCGGCGATGGACGCGATCGACGCGGCGATCGATCCCGCGACCGTCATCCTGCCTCTCCTGAATGGATTACGCCACCTTGACGACCTCGATCGGCGGTTCGGCCCGTCCCAGGTGCTCGGCGGGCTTTGCCACATCGGCGTGACCATGACGCCGTCGGGGGAAGTTCGACACCTCAACCGCTTGCAGCACGTCGCCCTCGGCGCAAGAGAGCCAGGCCAGTACGCGCGCGCCCGCTCCCTCCATGCCGCGCTGGACCTTGGGGGCTTCGCGCCGCAGCTCAGCTCCGACATCCTTCAGGACATGTGGGAGAAGTACGTCTTCCTGGCCTCGCTCGCCGGCATGACCTGCCTGATGCGGGCGAGCGTCGGGGCAATCGTGGCGACGGATGCCGGCAGGGCGCTGATGATTCGGACGCTGGACGAATGCGCCGCCGCCGCCCGCAGGGCCGGACACGCGCCGCGCCCCGACCCTTACGCCACGGCACGCGCCGCGCTGACGGAGGCCGGCTCGCCCTCCACGGCGTCCATGCTGCGCGACCTTCTTGACGATCGTCCGACGGAACACGATCACATCATCGGCGACATGATCGATCGCGCAGGTGCGGGCAACGCACCCGTCCTGGAGATCGCCTACGCCCACCTCCAGGCACACGCCGCCACGCGGGCCGCCGCGACGACCCTGCGTTAGTGCGGCAGGCGATCCTGCACCTTCCTGATGCCGGCCTTGGCGCAGGCCTCGTCCTTGTCACCGCCTGGCGAACCGCCGACGCCGAGCCCGCCGACGATCTCGTCACCGACCTTGAACGCGGCACCGCCCGGCAACGCGGTCACATTAGGCGTCGAGGCCAGTGCCTGCCCTGCTCCGCCCGGGTACTTCGACACCAGCTCGACGAAGGAACTCGTCGCGTCGAAATGGAAGATCGGACCCATGGTCACGACCGTGTAGGCCTTGCGGTACGAGCTGTCCCTGGTGTGGATCGTGGCGTGGTCGCCGCGCAGCGCCACCTGCGGCGTCCCCGCGACGTCGACCACCGTGGCGGTGATGTTGTAGCCGTTCGCCTCGCACGCCCGCACGGCTTCCTGCGCCGCGTCGAGGGCGACAGCGAGGGGGAGGACGTAGCCGCTCTTCGAGACCTGCGCATGGGCGCCCGCAGGCAGCGCGACGAGAAGGGCCATGCCGAGCGCCGCGCAGCGATTATCCATCATATGCTCCTTTTCTATTAAATTAGAATAGCAACTCCGGGGTAAATCGCAAGGGCGGCGGGTCTTGCCAAGCGCGAGGGACATCGTCAGGGCAGGACGGCGGCGCCGTTGCCGCCTACAGGTGCCGTCGTGGTCGCTTTGCTCCGTCGTTCCTTCAGCCCGGCCACGGACGACGCACGGATGGAACGGCTTCCCGAAAACCTTCGTCGCCTCCGTCGCGAGCGCAAGCTAACGCTGGAGGCGCTGAGCCTGCGCAGCGGCGTGAGCCGCGCGATGATCTCGCGCATCGAGCGTGGTGACTCCGTGCCGACTGCCACCGTGCTCGGTAAGCTCGCGCTCGGCCTCGAAACGGGGCTGTCGCAGTTGCTCGGCGGCCAGACGAGCCGCGCACCCCTACTCATGCTCCCGGCGGAACAGGCGCTGTTCCGTGACCCGGAGTCGGGACTGGAACGCCGGTCCCTGTCGCCGCTGTTCCCCGACCGTATGATGGATTTCGCGCTGAACACGTTGCCGCCGTACAGCAGCGTGTCGTTCCCCGCGCACCACCTCGGCATCGAAGAGTACATGTATGTCAGCCGCGGCACGCTGCACGTCGTCGTGGGCGACGAGCGCTACACCGTGGCGAGCGGCAGCTCGCTTTTCTACCATGCCCACGTCGTCCACGAGTTCCACAACGAGACGGCCGATCCCGTCGAGTTCTTCATCGTCGTCGACAGCACGGGCGCGCAGTAGGGCACGATCCCAATGCCCACAATATCGTCCGTGTGCCCACAATTTCCACTAGATTAGAATTTGCACGATGTGCCATTCATGAGGGGACCAACGGGGTTCCGCATGAGCGAGTTCGCGACGGCCATACCGATACAGGCGCTCCCCGTTGAGCGCGGCAGGCTCGGATGGATTGCCGCCTCGACGATGATCGGGTCCATCATCGAGTGGTACGACTTCTACATTTACGGCACCGCCGCCGCGCTGATCTTCAACAAGCTGTACTTTCCGTCTTCTAATCCTACCGTGGCGAACGTCGCCGCATTGCTTACCTTCGCCCTCGGCCTATTCGTGCGGCCAATCGGGGCCGTCCTGTTCGGCCACTTCGGAGACCGGGTCGGGCGCAAGTCCATGTTGCTCGTGACGCTTCTCATGATGGGCGTCCCGACCGTCCTTATCGGGCTGCTGCCGACCTACCGGACAATCGGCGCGTGGGCGCCCGCCGCGCTGGTCGGCCTGCGCATCGTCCAGGGCCTCGCGATCGGCGGTGAATGGGGTGGCGCCGTGCTGATGGCTGTCGAGCACGCGCCCAAGGGACGGCGCGCCCTGCTCGGCTCCATGCCGCAGATCGGGATCCCGGGCGGCATCGTGCTGTCGGCCGGAGCCTTCGCCCTCGCCTCCTGCCTCGATGAAGCCGAGTTCACGGCATGGGGCTGGCGCCTGCCTTTCCTCGCCAGCGTCGTTCTCGTCGCCTTCGCCTTTGCCGTACGCTGGCGCATCGACGAGTCGCCGGAGTTCCTCCGTGCGCGCATCGAGGGTCGCACTCACCGCGTGCCGATCGTCGCGACCTTGCGCGAACAATGGCGGAGCGTGCTGCTCGCCGCCGGCGGCAAGGTCGGCGAGGTCACGTTTTTCTTTCTGACGACGGTCTACCTCCTGTCATACGCGACCGGTCGCCTCGCCATGCAGCGTCCCGCCGTACTCGCGGTGGTGACGGTTGGCGCCCTGGCCTGCTGCGCGGTTATTCCCCTCGCGGCCGTGATGGCCGACAAGGTCGGTCCTCGCGCCCTGTACCGGCTCGGCGCGCTGCTCCTCGCCGTGGTGGCGGTGCCGATGTTCATGCTGGTCGAGCAGCGCAGCCTGCCGCTCCTCGCGGTCGCGGTCCTGCTGCCCTTCGGCCTCTTCTTTCCCATGATGTTCGCGCCGCAGCCCGCGCTCTATGCGGCCCAGTTCCCGCCGGAGCTGCGCTACACCGGCATGTCGCTCGGCGTCAGCCTGGCGAGCGCCGTCGCCGGCGGCCTCGCCCCGATCATCGCGACGGGGCTCGTCGCCGCCTATGACACGTCGATCGCCGTCGGCGTCTATCTCGCCCTCGCCGCCCTGGTCTCGGCGGTGTCGGTGTCGCTGATGCGCGCGCCCGTACGCGGCGCATGACCCCTCGTTGGATTGGGAGCAAGGCTATGCATGGTTTGAGGTCCATGGTCCTCGCATGCGCGGGCGTGATCGGCGTCGCGCAGGCGGCGTCGGCCGAACTCGGAACCCGGCACGTCCTGCCGCTCCGTTTGGCCAGTGAAGCGACGCTTGCCGCCGTCCATGCCTGCGAGAAGAATGGCTTCGCGGTGACCGCGACGGTGGTCGACGCCAACGGTCAGGTGCGCAGCGTCGCCAAGGCCGACCTCGCCGGACCGCACACGGTGGATAGCAGCCGCCTCAAGGCCTACACGGCGGTATCGCTCGGCCCGACCTTCGGCGTCGCGACCACCGGCGAGGTCTCGGCTAAGGCGATGGCCACGCCGACGGGTGCCGCCCTCGCCGCCGTGCCGGGCTTCATGCTGTTTGCCGGAGGCATGCTGATCAAATCCGGCGACGAGGTGCTCGGCGCCATTGGGGTCGGCGGCGCCGGCAACGGCGACAAGGACCAGATCTGCGCCGCCACCGCCCTAGCGCAGATTTCGGATCGGCTGAGATAGCCGCCTCGCCGCGCGGGATCCCGCAACGACAAGGAAACGACAAGGAGCGGCCCTGATGCGCCGACGGGATTTCATCAAGGTGGCCGCGAGCGCGGCCGCCGGGACGGCCCTCGCGGCACCTGCCCTGTCGCAGCGCGCCGCCGCGCGAACACTGCGCTTCGTGCCCCAGGCGGACCTGGCCGGCTTCGACCCGATTTGGGGCACGCAGTACGTCGTGCGCAACGCGGCCGCGCTGGTGTGGGACACGCTGTACGGCGTCGATGCGACGTTCACACCGCGGCGCCAGATGATCGGGTCCGAACAGGTGTCGGCGGACGGCCTCACCTGGACGTTTAAGCTCCGGGACGGGTTGCGTTTTCACGACGGCACCCCCGTCCTGGCGCGGGATGTGGTCGCGAGCCTGAACCGCTGGGCGGCGCGCGACCAGATGGGCCGCCTCATCAAGGCGGTTGAGCAGGAACTGGCGGGCATCGACGACGCGAGCTTCCGATGGGTGCTGCGGCGGCCCTTCCCGAAAATGCTGTTCGCGCTCGGCAAGAGCAGCAGCGTGTGCGCCTTCATCATGCCGGAGCGCATCGCCAGGACCGACCCGTTCAAGCAGATCGACGAATACGTCGGCAGCGGCCCGATGCGGTTCGTCAGGTCGGAGTGGGTGTCGGGATCGCGGGCCGTCTTCGCCAGGTTCGACGGCTACGTGCCGCGCTCCGAACCGTCGTCGTGGCTCGCAGGCGGCAAGCGCATGGGGGTCGACCGCATCGAGTGGCTCACCATGCCCGATCCCGGCACCGCCGCGGCGGCCCTGCAGAACGGCGAGGTGGACTGGTGGGAAACGCCGATCCCCGACCTCGTCCCGCTATTGCGGAGCAGGAACGACCTCAGGGTCGAGATCGTCGACCAACTCGGCCATGTCGGCTGCTTCCGGATGAACCACCTCCACCCGCCGTTCGACGACGCGCGGGCGCGGCGGGCAGTCCTGGCGGCGATGGACCAAGCAGACTACATGCAGGCGCTCGTCGGCGAGGACGCCGCCCTTTGGAAGCCGATGCCGGGCTTCTTCACGCCCGGTACGCCGCTCTACAACGAGGCCGGCGGGGACATGCTGACGGGCAGGCGCGACCTCGACGCCGCCAAGCGGCTGCTCGCGGCGTCGGGCTATGGCGGCGAGCCCGTCATCTGCCTCGTCGCCCAGGACTTTCCGTTGGTGAAGCCGCAGGGCGACGTCACGGCGGACATGCTCGCCAAGCTCGGCATGTCGGTCGACCTCGTGTCGGTGGACTGGGGCACGGTGGCCGCGCGCCGCACCTCGAAGCTGCCGGCGAGCAAAGGAGGCTGGAGCATGTTCCACACCGAGTTCGCCGGCGCCGACTGCATCAACCCGGCTTCCTACTTCGGGCTGCGCGCCAACGGCGAGAAGGCCTGGTTCGGATGGCCCGATCTGCCCGAGGTGGAGAGCGGGATCGCGTCCTGGTTCGAGGCTGCCGACGTTGAGAACGAGAAGGCATGCGCGGCCCGCATCAACAGGGCGGCCATGGATGGCGTCGTTTATGCGCCCACCGGGTTCTTCCTGACGCACCAGGCTTGGCGCACGAGCGTGACCGGGATCCAGAAGGGGCCGCTGCCCTTCTTCTGGGGCGTGTCGAAGGGTGCCTGACTTCGTCAATGACCCCTGTCTAAGAGGCGGCAGAAAAGGACTGAGTGGACCGGTGACGACAGCCACGATCACGAGCTTGGCGCGCTACCCCGTCAAGGGGCTTTCGCCTGAGCACCTCCCAGCACTCGACCTGCGCCCCGGGCACGGCGTCGGCGGCGACCGCGCCTTCGCCCTGGCGTTGCCGGGCAACCCGTTCGACCCGGCACGACCGGTCGGCCTGTCCAAGACCCTGTTCCTGACGCTGGCGCGGCAGGAGGGCCTTGCGCGCCTTCGTGCCAGCTTCGACGCCGGGAGCGGTATGCTGACCGTCGAGGACGGTGAGGAGACCCTGGTGCAGAGCACCCGCACAGCGGAGGGCGCCGCGGCAATCGAGTCGTTCTTCGCCCGGTTCCTTCCCGACGACCATGCGGGCGAGCGGCCGCGCCTTGTGAGCGCGCCCGGTCACAGCTTCACGGACGTCGGCGTGCACGGGCCCGACCTGATGCGCGCGGTGTCGATGATCAACCTCGCTTCGCTCCGGGACTTCGAGGCGCGCATCGGCCGACCATTGGACCCCTTGCGCTTTCGCGCAAACCTGCTGGTGGAGGGCTTGGAGCCATGGGTCGAGCTCGACTGGGTCGACCGCGACCTCGCGGTCGGCGGCGTGCCGTTTCGCGGGGTGCGGTTGACCACCCGATGCCCGGCGACGGAGGTCAACGTCGACACGGCGGAGCGCGACGTCAGGGTGCCGCTGGAGCTCAAGCGCACCTACGGCCACATCTATCTCGGCCTCTACCTTTACGTGACCGCACCCGGCCGGATCGCGACGGGCGACGTGTTTTACCCGCCGCGATGCGTGTCGGCCGCCGTCCAAGCTCCGGAATAAGACCCCTCGTTCAACCGGGCTGCGCAAAGACACGTCCTATGACAACCTCTCTGACCTCCGCCCCGCCGCACGCTATCGATCGAGCCCGAAATCCTGTTCATGAATGATCCCCTCCCTGACAGATTTCCTGGTGACGCGCGACGATGCTGCGTGACGCCATGCCCGATACCTACGACCCGCGCCGGCCGCCACTAATGCGCCCGGCGCTGAGTGAATAGGATGCCGCCGTCATCGCCGCTGCCGTGCCGACGGAAATGCGGGCCTGAGGGCGGCGCCCGCAACTCGACCCTGGGGCGAAAGGAGCGGAGGTGATCTCCATGGACGCAGTCGTCGCATACGGTGCCAAGGAGCGGCCGACGGCCCGCTTGGTCGATGCGGCGCCGACCGAGGCGGTCGGCCCGGCGGAGCGCATCGCGCCCCTGCGCAAGCCGGCAGGCTTCACCCCC
>CAXTFJ010000106.1:13859-16255 GCA_964243405.1 uncultured Lichenihabitans sp.
CGACGGGCTGTGCCTGCATGCGCTGGCAGGGGAAGACGGACCCGGGCGGCGCGTCGCGGCCGGAGGAGCACGCCCACGCCTACTTCCTGTCCCTGCGGCATATGGAGGGGTGGGCGGAAGGACATGCCACCCACGCTGCGATCTTCGACGCGGCCATCACGCGATACAGCACCTACGGCCCTGCGAACCAGCTGCGGACGTGGCACGAGGTGTTCGTGCTACCAGACAGCGGGCAGCGCTTCGAGTACCTCAACTGCTCTCCGCAAACGGGTTTGCTCGTCTGGTTCGATGGCAATCGGCTCGCGTGATGAAGGTGGGTAAGCGTCGGGGTGCCACCCGCCCGTTGGTCATCCCTTTCTCGCATCGGCGCGAGAAAGGTTGCGTCCTGCAACATCGACCATGTGGGATTGATTGATGCGGAACCAACGTCTCCCGAGGACCGCCCGCGTCGCGAGCGGACGAGCGCTGCCGGACATCGGCGCGATCACCATCGGCGACCTGCGGGCCGCCTATGACGGCGGCGCCACCTCCGCCAGCGATACGGCCACCGCCGTTGTCCAGCGGATCGCCGCGCGCGAGCCCTACCTGAACGCCTTCGTCACGATCAACGAGCACCTGTTCGACGATGCCGAGAGCCTTGACGCCGAGCGCGCGCGAGGCCCGCTCCATGGGGTGCCCATCGTGATCAAGGACAACATGAGCGAGGCAAACGTTCGCATCACGGCGGGTTACGCGGGCTTCGCGTCCGATGACCGCGTGGTCGGCGCCACAGGTGACGCCTTCAACGGCCTCGACCTCATCCCCGTGCGGGACGCCACGGTCGTCGCTAGGCTGCGGGCCGCCGGCGCCTTGATCGTCGGCCGCAGCAACATGCCCGACTTCGGCCTCGACGGACTGCGCGCGGACTCGAGCCTCAACGGCGACACGCTCAACCCATACAACCCGCGCTTCGCCCCAGGCGCATCCAGCACGGGGAGCGCCGCGGCCGTGTCGGCGGGCTTCGGCCTAGCCAGCTTCGGTACCGACACGGCGGGCTCCATCCTGTTCCCGGCCTCGTCGCAGAGCCTCGTCGGCCTCAAACCGAGCTTCGGGCTGGTGCCGACCGACGGCATCTATCCAGGGCTGCCGAGCCACCACGATGTCGCCGGGCCGATCGCCAAGACGGTGCGGGATGCCGCGGCCCTGCTCGATGTCCTGACCGCCGGGCCGGCCGGCCCTCCGCCCCGCGGCTACGCGGATGGCCTGCGCAAAGGCGCGCTCGCCGGCAAGCGGATCGGCTTGTTCGAGGTGGGCCAATGGGCCGGCGAACTGCATCCGGCGGTGGCAGAGCATTACCGGCGCATGGTCGCCGTGATGGAAGACCTCGGCGCCACGCCAGTCCCGGTCGTCTTCGGCGACACGGGCTGGTGCGCGCACTGGAGCGCCCGCACGTACTTCGTGACCTGCAACTCCTACCTCGCGGGCGTCGACGCCTTCCTGGCAGGCCTTGGCGGCAGCAACCCGGCCTCACGCGTGGCCTTCCAGGCGCGGACCGGTTTCGCCATCGGCGTCGGCACCACCGCCCCACTCTTCGGTCTGCTGGCGAAGCCCGAACGCAACGTGCCGTCAGATGATCCGCTGTTGCTCTCGGTGATCCATCAGGCGGAGGAGCTGCGCAGCCGCTACGAGCAGATACTTGCCCGCAAGGGCATCGACGCGCTCGTTGTTCCCCGTTCGGTACAACCCCTGCCGGACATCGATGCCGACACGCTCGGCTACCTCGGCGACCAAGTGGTCGGTACAGAGGTCAACGAGCTAGGCCTTCCAGCCATCACCATGCCGGCCGGCTTCCTCGATGATGGCCGTCCAATCGCCATCGACATCGTAGGCCGTGCTCGCTTCACGGAAGCTGAGCTCCTGGCCTTTGCCTTCGACATCGAGCAGGCGACGCTCCTGAGGCGCCCGCCGGCCATCGATTGACCGAAGTCGATCCGCTCAACGCCGCAGCGCGCGGGGCCTTGTACGGCATGAGGCAGGGATGACCGGATAGTTGATGGCGTTTGCAAGGTGCAGCTAGTTGCCGCCGTTCTTCCTGGTGGTTCCCGTTCATGACTTGTGCGGAGTCCGCAGACAGAAGTGATGACGCGGGGTCAAACCACCCGCCTCGCGCACTCGGTAATCGAGGCACAAGGCCAGGATGAATATGTCTGCTTTTTCGCGGCTGTGATCCAGAAGCAGCCATTCCGTTCTCGGCCAGGAATGGCCGACGGCTGCGCGCCAACAGCGGACATCGATCTACCGCCGGGAAGCAGACCTTTGTTGAAGCGCTTCACTTGTGTTCGATTTTTCTCAAACGGATGCATCGATCGCTTCGCCGAGCCACTCCACCACCGTGTCGATCGTCGCCGCATCGATGA
>CAXTFJ010000107.1:0-16249 GCA_964243405.1 uncultured Lichenihabitans sp.
TGGCCGACGAGGTCATCAACGGCTTCGGGCGGCTCGGCACCATGTTCGCCTGCGACCACTACGGGATCAAACCCGACATCCTCGTCGTGTCCAAGCAGATCACCTCGTCCTACCAGCCGCTCGCGGCCGTGCTGATCAGCGACAAGCTCTACCAGGGTATCGCGGACGGCACTGAGGCGCTCGGCACGCTGGGGCACGGGTACACGGCCGGCGGGCACCCGGTCGCGACAGCGGTGGGGCTCGAGAACCTCGCCATCATCGAGGAGCGGGGCCTCGTGGCCAACGCCGCGACGGTGGGCGCGCACCTGCAGGATCGGCTCCAGGCGTTCGCGTCGCACCCGCTGGTGGGCGAGGTGCGCGGCGTGGGGCTGATCGGCGCCGTGGAGCTGGTGGCCGACAAGGCCACCAAGGCTCCCTTCGATCCGCGCGGCAAGGTCGGCGCCTACCTCTACGCCCGCGGGCACGAGCGCGGGCTGATCATCCGCGCCATCTACGACGCGATCTGTTTCTGCCCGCCGCTCATCATCACGGAGGCCCAGGTCGACGAGATGGTGTCGCGCTTCGCGGCCTGCCTGGAGGACACGACGGCCTGGGTCGAGGCCGGCATGCCGGCGTGACGGCCCACGTCGACAGGGTTCATGTCGACACAGCTCACGTCGACAGCCACTACCTCCGCACCCGCGAGGAAACGCGGGAGCATCCGCGCCTCGACGGCGACCTCGACGTGAACGTGGCGGTGGTCGGCGGCGGGCTCGCGGGCACCAACACCGCGATCGACCTCGCCCGACGGGGCCTGCGGGTCGCGCTGATCGAGGCGCGGCGCGTCGGCTGGGGCGCGTCGGGCCGCAACGGCGGCTTCGCGACGGAGGGTTTTCCAGGCGGCTACCCGGCCTTGGCCGCGCGGGTGGGCCTGGAGCGGGCGCGGGAGTTCCTCGCCGTCGCGCGGCGTGGGTTGCAGCTCACCCTCGGCCGGATCTCCGAGTTCGCGATCCGCTGCGGGCCGCTGCAGGCGGGCGCGCTGCAGTGCGGGCTGCGGGGCGGCGGCGACGCGCTGCTGCGCTACCGCGACACGATGGCCCGCGATTTCGACGTTGCCTACGAGCACTGGCCTGAGGGCAGGCTGCGCGAGGCGCTGTCCTCGCCGTTGTATGCCGACGCGCTGTTCCTGCCCGCCACGGTGGCGGTGCAGCCGCTCGACCTCGCCTGCGGCATGGCCCGCGCCTGCGCGGAAGCGGGCGTGCAGGTTTTCGAGATGACGCCCGCGCTGGGCCTGTCGACGCGAGGCGACCGCAAGGTGGTGCGCACGCCCGGCGGGCGGATCACCGCCGCCCACGTGGTGATCGCCTGCGGCGGCTACGTGCACGGCCTGCACGCGCGACTCGCGGGCGCCACCGTGCCGATCGCGACCTTCGTGATGGCGACCGAGCCCCTCGGCGACCGCCTCGCGCAGGCGATCCGCGTGCCCTACGCGATCTTCGACGACACGGTGGCGGTGAACTACTACCGCCCGCTGCCCGACACGCGGCTGCTGTGGGGCGGCCGCGTGCTGGCCTGGCAGCCCGATCCCGCGCGCATCCGCGAGCGGCTCAGGCGCGACATGGCGCGCTTCTACCCCGCGCTGGCGGGCGCCCGCGTCGCCGTCGCCTGGGGCGGGATGATGCCCTTCACCCGCCACAAGCTGCCGGTGGTGGGCCAGGTCGAGCCGGGCGTGTGGTACGCGACGGGGTTCGGGGGCCTCGGCGTGACGCTCACGGCCGCGGCAGGCGAGCTGATCGCGCGCGGCATCGCCGAAGGCGACGAGGGGTGGCGCCTCTTCGAGAGCTTCGGCCTGCCCTTCGCGGGCGGCCGCCTCGGCAAGGTGCCCGCCCAGATGGTGTACTGGACTCACCAGGCCCGCGCTGCGCTGCGGCAGTTCGCGGTGCATTGAACCCGCGCTCCCGCCCGTCCGCGAAGGCGCTACGCTGTTCTCCACCTTTCGACGGCCCGCAAGGTCTGCCCTTCTCCCCGCGGGGGAGAAGGGCAGAACGGCCCGGCCGGGCGGGTGGCAGGGTTGGCGAACTCCCGCGGGACGGGGAGCCTTTACCCCTATCCCAGTGCCGCTCTCACCCGCCCCCAGGCGATCCGCGCCCGGACGGCCGCGGGCCACAGCGCGTGGAAGCGGATCGGCCGCAGCGGGCGCACCGGCATGTCGAGCTCCGCCGCGGGCGTGCCGGTGATGCGGCGCGCGATCTCGGCCCCCATCGCGGTGCCCATGGCGATGCCGCGCCCGTTGTAGCCCAGGCAGGCGACCACGTTCGGGGCGGGCTCGGCGAAGTGGGGCGTGTGGTCGGGCGTCAGCGCGAGCTGCCCGTTCCAGCCGTGCGACCAGCGCGCATCGTCCAGGAAAGGGAACAGCCGCCGGGCGTAGGCCACGAGGTCCTTGAAGCCGTCGGGGCCGTCCAGCACCCGCGAGCGGCTGCGGCCGCCCATCAGCAGGCGGTTGGCGCCGTCCACCCGGAAGTAGACCGTGATGTCCTCATGCTCGTAGAGCACCGGGCGTCCGGGCAGGATGCGCGCCGCGACCCGCTCGGGCAGCGGCTCGGTCGCCACGATGCCGCTGTAGACGGGCACAAGCGTGCGGCGCAGGCCGGGCCACAGGTCGTCCGTGTAGCCGTTGGTGGCGAGAACCACCCACTCGGCCGTGACCGTGCCGGCCGGCGTGGTGACGGCCCAGCCGTTCCCCGCCCGCGCGACCGCGGTGGCGGGCGTCGACCCGTGAACCGCCGCGCCCGCCCGCACCGCGGCCTCCGCCAGCCCCCGCGCGTAGCCGAGCGGGTTGACCGAGCCGCCCCGCCGGTCGCGCGTGCCGCACAGGTAGCGGTCTGTGCCCGACGCGGCCGCGACCGCGCTCCGGTCGAGGAAATCGACGGGGGCGCCCCGCGCGTGCCAGCCCGCCGCGGCCCGCTCCAGGAAGGCCGCGTTCGCCCGCGTGAACGCCGCCCGGATCGTGCCCATCTGCTCGGCCTCGCAGCGGATCTGGTGCTCGCGGATCAGCGCGAACACCCGGTCGGGCGCGCCGCCCGACAGCGCCACCATGCGGCGGCCGAGGTCTTGGCCGAACCTCGCCTCGATCGCCTCAGGCTCGAATTTCAGCCCCGGGTTGACCTGGCCGCCGTTGCGGCCGGACGCGCCCCAGCCCGGCTCGTGCGCTTCGAGCACGGCCACGCCGACGCCCCGTTGCGCGAGGTGCAGGGCGGTCGACAACCCCGTGAACCCGCCGCCGATCACCGCGACGTCCACGCGCCTGTCGCCCGCCAGCGGTGGCGCCGCCGCCCGGTCGCGGGCCGTTTCGGCATAAAGGCTGCGCGGAAGCGCTCGCGCGGGGGATTGGGTCGCGTCCATAGCGTCTCCTGGCGGCTCATCCCCGCGCGGGGCTCAGGGGCTTGCATGCGTGGTCCGCCCGTAGCATCGCTCCCCGTCGGATTCCAAGCGCCCCGCCGGAAACGCCCATGCCCCAAGCCCCCTCGCCGACCGGCCGCCTGACGGTGGCGTGGTGCCGCGACCCGTCCCAGGCGCCGGCCGTCGCCCGGCTGTTCGCGGCGCAGGCCGAGCCGTCCTACATCTCGCATTCCGAGTTGCAGGGTGGCCGGGCCGCGGCGGTCGGGCGCTGGGCCGACGACATCGAGGCGCGGATCGCCCGCGAGGCCGCTGCGGCCTGCAGCCCCGAGGGCGGCGGAGCGAAGCACCTCGCCCTCCTGCTCGACGGCGTCGACCTCGCGGGCTTCGCCTTCGTGTCCTTCGCCGAGGACGCGCCCGTGCCCTACGCGACGCTGGAGGACGTGCTGATCGCACCCGCCCACCGCGGCCGGGGCGCGGGCCGCCTGGTGCTCGACTGGATCGCGGCGGAATGCCGGGCGCGGAACTGCCGCCGCCTGTTCCTGGAAAGCGGGTCGGGCAACCACGGGGCGCACCGTTTCTTCGCCGACCGCGGCTTCGCCCAGACCTCGGTCGTCATGATGCGGGACCTCGGGGATCTGCCCGCCGGCCCGTGACGCTGTTGGTTCGCTGCGACCGGCTTGACTTGATCGCGGGACCGCCCGAGCCTCACCCGAAATAACGTCGAGGAGCAGCCACCTTGTCCGTCACCCCGCTGCGCGCCGAGTCCGCCTCCGCCGAATGGCTCCAGCGCGTCGAGCTGGCGGCCTGCTACCGCCTGCTGGCCCACTACCGGATGACGGACCTCATCTACACGCATTCCACCGTGCGCGTGCCGGGCGAGCCGGGCCATTTCCTCATCAACCCCTACGGGTTCCGCTGGGAGGAGATCACCGCGTCCTCGCTGGTGAAGATCGACGTGGACGGCAACCGGGTGGGCGACAGTTCGGCGCGCGTGAACCCCGCGGGCTTCACCATCCACAGCGCGGTGCACGGCGCCCGGCACGACGCGGCCTGCGTGATCCACACCCACACGCGGGCCGGCATGGCGGTGTCGGCCTGCCAGGGTGGGCTGCTGCCGCTGAGCCAGATCGCCCTACAATTCTACGGCCGGCTCGGCGTCCACGACTACGAGGGCATCGCGCTCGACCTCGACGAGCGGGAGCGCATCGTCCGCGACCTCGGCGCCTTCTGCGGCGTCATCCTGCGCAACCACGGGCTGCTCACCGTGGGCCGCACGGTCGCGGAAGCCTTCAGCCTCATGTACTACCTCAACCTCGCCTGCGAGGTGCAGGTCGCGACCCTGTCCATGGGCACCGACCTCGTCACGCCGCCCTTGGCGGTGTGCGAGAAGGTCGGCCGCCAGTACGACCAGATGGCCTTCGACGACGGCGACCTCCAGCTCGAATGGGACGCGCACCTGCGCCTGCTCGACCAACTCGACCCCTCCTACCGCACCTGACCGCCAAGGACGAACCCCGTGGACGCCTCCTTCGACTGGACCCTACCCGCGCGCGACTACCGCGACCCGGCGCTCTACGAGCGCGAGCGGCAGGAGATCTTCGCCCGCAACTGGATGCTGTTCACCTGGGCCGGGCGGCTGACCGCGCCGGGCGACTACGTGACGGGCACGCTCGCGGGCTATCCCGTCTTCGCGATCCGCGACGACGACGGTCGGGTGCGCGCCTTCCACAACGTGTGCCGCCACCGCGCCGCGCAACTGCTCAGCGAGGAGCAGGGCCATTGCGGCAAGCTCGTCGTGTGCCCCTACCATTCCTGGAGCTTCACCCGCGCCGGGCGCCTCAACAAGGCGACCGACTTCGGCTCGGACGCGACCTTCGACCCCGACGCCTGGAGCCTCCACGCGCTCGACGCGGAGGAATGGCGCGGCTTGGTGTTCCTGCGCCTCAAGCGCGGCGGTCCCTCCTTGCGCGACTGGCTCGGCCCCATCGACGCCATGGCGGCCGACTATCCGCTGGAACAGCAGCACTACTTCTCGACCAAGAACCGCGATTGCGCGGTGGACTGGAAGACCTACGGCGAGAACTACCTCGAGTGCTACCACTGCCGGACCATGCACCCGGGCCTGTGCGCCTCCATGGACATCGACAGCTACCGCGTCGACACCTACGCGGCCCAAAAGTTCTTTCACCTGCACGCGCCGCGGCGCGACGGCGGCCTGACCCGCGGGCTCTACTTCTACCGCTTCCCCTTCCTGATGCTGAACCTCTACGACTGGGGCTCCTCCATCGCCACGGTCGAGCCGCTCGGGCCCGGCCGCATCCGGCACGTCAACTGGTACTTCTTCACCGACGTGTCCGAGGCTAAGGCCGAGGAGAACCGCCGGTCGGCCGAGTGGTCGGCGCAGATCGTCACCGAGGATCTCGACATCATCACGGGCGTGCAGCGCAACCTGGAGGCTGGAATCTACGAGCGCGGCCCGCTCTCGCCCAAGTACGAGGGCGCCGTGAAGGCGTTCCAGGCCATGGTGCGGGACGAGCTGGACCCGCGGCCGGTGCACCGGCTCGCGGCGGAGTAGGCACCGATGTCCCACGACCTGCAATTCTACATCGACGGCGCCTGGGTCGACCCGGTGACGCCCGAGCCCTTCGACGTGATCGATCCGTCCAACGAGGACGCCTTCGCGCGGATCTCGCTCGGCTCGAAGGCCGACGTCGACAGGGCGGTCGCGGCCGCCCGGCGGGCCTTCCCCAGCTTCTCGCGCACGACACCGGCCGAGCGGCGCGACCTGCTGCGCCGGATCGTCGAGGTCTACAGGTCGCGCGAGTCCGAACTCGCCGTGCGGGTGTCGCGCGAAATGGGCGCCCCGCGCGCCTACGCGCTCAGCGCGCAGGTGGCGAGCGGCCTCGCGCACCTGGAGAAGATGGTCGAAGTCCTGGGCACGTTCGCGTTCGAGGAGCGCAAGGGCACCTCGCTCGTGATCAAGGAGGCGGTCGGCGTGGTGGGGCTCATCACACCCTGGAACTGGCCGCTCAACCAGATCACCTGCAAGGTCGCCCCCGCGCTCGCGGCGGGCTGCACCATGATCCTCAAGCCTTCCGAGATCGCGCCGCTCGACGCGATCATCTTCGCCGAGATCCTGCACGAAGCGGGCGTGCCCAAGGGCGTGTTCAACCTGGTCAACGGCGATGGGCCCGGCGTGGGCCAGGCGTTGGCCACCCACCCGGACGTCGACATGATGTCGTTCACGGGCTCGACGCGGGCCGGCATCCTGGTCGCCAAGGCTGCGGCCGACACGGTCAAGCGCGTGCACCAGGAACTGGGCGGCAAGTCGGCCAACATCCTCATGCCCGACGTGGATTTCGCCGAAGCCGTCCCCAAGGGGATCGCGGGCTGCTTCGACAATTCGGGCCAGTCCTGCGACGCCCCCACGCTGATGTTCGTGCCCCGCGAGCGGCAGGCCGAGGTGGTGGCGCACGCCAAGGCCGCCGCGGAAGGCTACGTCGTGGGCCCCGCCGACCGCGAGGGCGTCGACCTCGGGCCCGTCGTGAGCCGGGTGCAGTTCGACAAGATCCAGGACCTGATCGGGAGCGGCGTCGCCGAGGGCGCGACCCTGGTGACGGGCGGTCCCGGCCGCCCCGCCGACCTCAACCGCGGCTACTACATCCGCCCCACCGTGTTCGCCGACGTGACGCCCGCCATGCGCGTCATGCGCGAGGAGATCTTTGGGCCCGTGCTCTCGGTCGTGCCCTACGACACGGTCGAGCAGGCGGTGACGCTCGCCAACGACACGGTCTACGGCCTCGCGTCCTACATCCAGGGTCGCGACCTCGGCGCGGCGCGCGCCATCGCGGCGCGCATGCGGACCGGCAACGTGCACATCAACTACCCCGTCCTCGATCTCGGCGTGCCGTTCGGCGGCTACAAGCAGTCCGGCAACGGGCGGGAATATGCCGAATACGGGCTGGAGGACTTTCTGGAGATCAAGGGCATCCTCGGCTACGAGGCAGCCTGAACCGGGCCCTTGCCAACTTGGTTCGTGACGTATAAAGATATCTTTATATGTTGCGAGATCGTTCAGCCCCTCATCCAATTCCGCTGTCCTTCGGCCCTGCGCTCGCGGCGCTCGAAGCCGCAGGCGAGGGGACGCGCCTGCGCCTCCTCGCCCTGCTTACGGAAGCCGAGCTGACCGTAACGGAGGTCGTTTCCATCCTGGGGCAATCGCAACCCCGCGTGTCGCGCCATCTCAAGCTCCTGGTCGACGCGGGGCTGGTGGAGCGCCATCGCGAGGGCGCCTGGGCCTTCTTCTCCTGCGCGGCGCACGGCGCGGTGGGCGACTGGGCGCGCGACCTCGTGCGGCGCCTCGACCCTGGCGACCCGGTGCTGGCTGCAGACCGGGCGCGGCTCCTCGAAGTACGCTCCGCCCGCAGCGCTGCGGCCGACCGTTATTTCGCGAGCCAGGCCGGGCAGTGGGACCGGCTGCGGTCGCTGCACATCGCCGAGGAGCGCGTCGAGGCCGCGGTGCTCGACGCCGTGGGGCCAGGCCCGTTCCGCGCCGTGCTCGACCTCGGCACCGGCACCGGCCGCATGCTGGAACTGCTGGCGCCCCGCGCCGACCGAGCGGTCGGCATCGACGCCAACCACGCCATGCTGACGGTGGCGCGCGCGCGGCTCGAGCGCGGTGGGTCCCGCAATACCCAGGTCCGCCAGGGCGACCTTTACGCGCTGCCGGTGGAGCGCGACGGCTTCGACCTGGTGATCCTGCACCAGGTGCTGCATTTCCTCGACGACCCCTCGCGCGCCCTCAAGGAGGCGGCGCGGACCCTGCGCCCGGGCGGCCGCCTCGTCGTGGTGGACTTCGCGCCGCACGGCGACGAGAGCCTGCGCGACCACCACGCCCACCGCCGCCTCGGCTTCTCGCACGCGGAGGTCGAGGGATTCCTGCGCGACGCCGGCCTCGCGGTCGAGGGGGCCCGCGACCTCGCGGCCCCCGCGGGCGAGGCCGGCAAGCTCACCGTTTCGATCTGGACCGGCCGCGACCGCCGCACGCTCACCGACGCACCGCCCGCCTTCGCCCGAGAGGTTGCCTGATGCCGACCGACCCCCGCCCGAGCCGGGCCCACGCCCTCGTGACGCGCGACCCCATCGCGGTGTCGTTCGAGTTCTTTCCCCCCAAGAGCGCCGAGATGGAGGCGGGCCTGTGGGACGCCGTCACCCGTCTGGCGCCGCTCGAGCCCGACTTCGTGTCCGTCACCTACGGGGCGGGCGGTTCCACGCGCGAGCGGACCCATGCCACCGTGGCGCGCCTCGTGCGCGAAACCGCGCTGCGGCCCGCCGCCCACCTGACCTGCGTGGACGCGAGCAGGGCCGAGGTCGACGCCGTGGTGACCGACTACTGGACCGCGGGCGTGCGCCACATCGTGGCCCTGCGCGGCGACCCGCAGGGTGGGGCGGGCGGCAGCTACGCCGCGCATCCGGGCGGCTACGAGAGTTCGGCCGACCTCGTGCGCGCCATCCGCAGGGCGGGCGACTTCGAGGTGTCGGTGTCGGCCTATCCCGAGAAGCACCCCGAAAGCGCCACCTTCGAGCACGACCTCGACACGCTGCAGGCCAAGGTGGACGCGGGCGCGACGCGGGCCATCACCCAGTTCTTCTTCGACAACGCCCACTACCTCCGCTACGTCGACAGGGTCCGGGCGCGTGGCATCGCGATCCCGATCATCCCCGGCATCGTGCCGGTCCAGAACTTCAAGCAGACCGCGAGCTTCGCCAAGAAGACCGGCGCCTCCGTGCCGCAATGGCTCGCCGACCGCTTCGAGGGCCTGGACGCCGACCCCGCGACCCGCCGGCTGATCGCGGCCGCGGTGGCGGCCGAGCAGGTGCTGGACCTCGTCGACCACGGTGTCCACGACTTCCACTTCTACACGATGAACAAGGCCGACCTCGTCTACGCCATCTGCCACCTGCTGGGGCTCCGCCCCAAGCTGGAGCGGGTGGCGGCCTGACTCACTCTACCCTTCTCCCGCGCCGCGGGAGAAGGTGGCGCGCGGCACGCGCGACGGATGAGGGGAACCCCAGGCCTGAGTTTCCCCTCATCCGCCCTGTCGGGCACCTTCTCCCGCGCGCGGGAGAAGGGCACAACCTTGGAAAGTCCTCGCCCTTGCCCACCACCCTCGACGCCCTCCGCCAAGCCGCCTCCGAGCGCATCCTGATCCTCGATGGCGCCATGGGGACGGTGATCCAGCAGCACCGCTTCGACGAGGCGGCGTTCCGGGGCGAGCGGTTCAAGGACTGGCCGCGCGACCTGCGCGGCAACAACGACCTGCTGATCCTGACCCAGCCCGACACCATCCGCGCCATCCACCTCGATTATTTCCTGGCGGGCGCCGACATCGTCGAGACCAACACCTTCTCCTCCACCACCATCGCCCAGGCCGACTACGGCATGGAGGCGCTGGCGGTCGAGATGAACCGCGAGGGCGCGAGGCTCGCGCGGGAGGCCGCCGACGCCGCGCAGGCCAGGGACGGTCGCCGCCGGTTCGTGGCCGGCGCCATCGGCCCGACCAACCGCACCGCCTCCATCTCGCCCGACGTCAACAATCCGGGCTTCCGCGCCGTCTCCTTCGACGACCTGCGCGTGGCCTACGGGGACGCGGCGCGCGGGCTGATCGAGGGCGGCGCCGACATCATCATCGTGGAAACCATCTTCGACACGCTGAACGCCAAGGCGGCGCTGGCGGGGATCGACGAGGTCTTCGTGGAACTCGGCCGCACCCTGCCCGTGATGATCTCGGGCACCATCACGGACCTGTCGGGCCGCACGCTGTCGGGGCAGACGCCGACCGCGTTCTGGCACTCGGTCCGCCACGCCACCCCGTTCACGGTGGGGCTCAACTGCGCGCTCGGCGCGCGCGAGATGCGCGCCCACCTGGCCGAGATCTCCCGCGCGGCCGACACCTTCGTGTGCGCCTACCCCAACGCCGGGCTGCCCAACGAATTCGGGCTCTACGACGAGAGCCCGGAGTACATGGCGGAACTGGTGGGCGAGTTCGCCGACGCGGGCCTGCTCAACGTGGTGGGCGGCTGCTGCGGCACCACGCCCGACCACATCCGCGCCATCGCGGAGCGCGTTCGGGGCGTGACGCCCCGCGCGGTGCCCAGCGTCGAGCCGCGGCTCCGGCTGTCGGGCCTGGAGCCGTTCACGCTGACGGACGACATTCGCTTCGTGAACGTGGGCGAGCGCACCAACGTTACCGGGTCGGCGCGCTTCCGCAAGCTCATCAAGGACGGCAATCTGTCGGCCGCGCTGGACGTGGCGCGCGACCAGGTGGCCAACGGCGCCCAGATCATCGACGTCAACATGGACGAGGGCCTGCTCGATTCCGAGAAGGCCATGGTGGACTTCCTCAACCTGGTCGCGGCCGAGCCCGACATCGCCCGCGTGCCCGTCATGGTGGACAGCTCCAAGTTCACGGTGATCGAGGCGGGCCTGAAGTGCGTGCAGGGCAAGGCGATCGTGAACTCCATCTCGCTCAAGGAGGGCGAGGCGAAGTTCATCGAGGCCGCGCGGACCGTGCGCCGCTACGGCGCGGCCGTGGTGGTGATGGCCTTCGACGAGCAGGGCCAGGCCGACACGCGGGCCCGCAAGGTGGAGATCTGCGCGCGCGCCTACCGCATCCTCACCGGGCAGGTCGGCTTCCCGCCCGAGGATATCATTTTCGACCCCAACATCTTCGCGGTCGCGACCGGCATCGAGGAGCACAACAATTACGGGGTCGACTTCATCGAGGCGGTGCGCGCCATCCGCACCACCCTGCCGCACGCCCACGTGTCGGGCGGCGTGTCGAACCTGTCCTTCTCGTTCCGCGGCAACGAGCCGGTGCGCGAGGCCATGCACGCCGTGTTCCTCTACCACGCCATCCAGGTCGGCATGGACCTGGGCATCGTCAACGCGGGCCAGCTCGCGGTCTACGGCGAGATCGAGCCCGAGCTGCGCGAGGCCTGCGAGGACGTCGTGCTGAACCGCCGCGCGGACGGCACGGAGCGGCTGCTTGCCCTGGCCGAGCGCTTCAAGGGCGGCCCGGGCCAGGCCGCCAAGGTCAAGGACCTCACCTGGCGCGAGGCTCCTGTCGCCAAGCGGCTGGAGCACGCGCTGGTCAACGGCATCACCGACTACGTGGAGGCCGACACCGAGGAGGCGCGTCTCGCCTCGAGCCGTCCGCTCGACGTGATCGAGGGTCCGCTGATGGCGGGCATGAACGTGGTGGGCGACCTGTTCGGCTCAGGGAAAATGTTCCTGCCGCAGGTTGTCAAGTCCGCCCGCGTCATGAAGCAGGCCGTGGCCGTGTTGCTGCCCCACATGGAGGCCGAGAAGGCCGCGGGCGGCGCGGCTGGGCGGCGCAGTTCGGCGGGTAAGATCCTGATGGCCACCGTGAAGGGCGACGTCCACGACATCGGCAAGAACATCGTGGGCGTCGTGCTGGCCTGCAACAATTACGAGATCATCGACCTCGGCGTCATGGTGCCGGCCGCGAAGATCCTGGAGGTCGCCAAGGCCGAGAAGGTCGACATCGTCGGGCTGTCGGGGCTGATCACCCCCTCGCTCGACGAGATGTGCTTCGTGGCGGCCGAGATGGAGCGGGAGGGCCTCGACCTGCCCCTGCTGATCGGCGGCGCCACCACGAGCCGCGTCCACACGGCGGTGAAGATCCACCCCAATTACGCGCGCGGCCAGACGGTCTACGTGACCGACGCCAGCCGGGCGGTGGGCGTGGTCTCCTCCCTGCTGTCGCCCGAGAACAAGGCGGGCACGGTGGAGGCGATCCGGGCCGAGTACCGCAAGGTCGCCGACGCGCACGCCCGGTCCGAGCGGGAGAAGACGCGGCTGCCGCTCGCCAGGGCGCGCGCCAATGCCTTCCCCGTCGACTGGACGGGCTACGCGCCCCCGCGCCCGAAGCTCCTGGGCACGAAGGTGTTCGAGCAGGTCGACGTGGCGGAGCTCGTCCCCTACATCGACTGGACGCCGTTCTTCCAGACCTGGGAGATGAAGGGCCGCTTCCCCGCGATCCTCGACGACCCCAAGCAGGGCGAGGCCGCGCGCGCGCTCTATGACGACGCCCAGGCCATGCTGGCGCGCATCGTGGCGGAGACCTGGTTCAAGCCCAAGGCGGTGATCGGCTTCTGGCCCGCCAACCGGGACGGCGACGACATCCGGCTCTACACGGACGAGACCCGCGCGACCCGGGGCGAGACCTTCTTCACGCTGCGCCAGCAACTGGCCAAGCGCGACGGCCGGCCCAACACGGCGCTGGCCGATTTCGTGGCGCCCGAGGGAATCCCCGACTACGTCGGCGGTTTCGTGGTGACGGCGGGTGTCGAGGAGGAGGAGATCTCGGCGCGCTTCGCGCGGGCCAACGACGACTACTCCTCCATCCTGGTGAAGGCGCTGGCGGACCGCATTGCGGAGGCCCTCGCGGAGCGGATGCACGAGCGGGTGCGGCGCGAGTTCTGGGGCTACGCGCCCGACGAGCGCCTGTCGCCCGAGGACGTGCTGGCGGAGACCTACCGCGGTATTCGTCCCGCGCCCGGCTACCCCTCGCAGCCCGACCACACCGAGAAGCTCACCCTGTTCCGCCTGCTGGACGCCGAGCGGCGCATCGGCGTGACCCTGACCGAGAGCCTCGCCATGTGGCCGGGCTCGTCGGTGTCGGGCCTCTACCTCGCCCACCCCGACGCGCACTATTTCGGGGTCGCCAAGGTGGAGCGCGACCAGGCGGAGGACTACGCGGCCCGCAAGGGGATGAGCCTGCGCGAGGCGGAGCGCTGGCTCGCCCCCATCCTCAACTACGAGCCGACCGCGGCCGCCAAGGACATGGTCGAGCTGCAGGCCGCGGAGTAGGGGACGCGTGACCGGGCGGACGCACCGTTACGAGGTCACGATCGAATGGACCGGCAACGACGGCGGCGTGACGGTTTACTACGCCGTCGCGAGCGACGCGATTCCAGCGTCGCTAGCCGGCTCATTTTGATCGAAGCTCCAGAGTCGGCTAAACTCAATTGATGACGAAGCTCCTCGACCACGCTTTGGAGAAAGTTCAGGCCCTGCCTCCCGAGATGCAGGATCAGGCGGCCCGCCTGATGCTGGCCTACGCCGCGGACGAGCCCGTCGTCGAGTTGACGCCGGAGGAGGAGGCGGACTTGATCGAGGCGCAAGCCGAAATTGCCCGGGGTGACTTGGCGACCGACGTCGAGCTGCAGGCCGTTCTGTCCAAATATCGCCTGTGAAGCTGCGCTCTTCAAAGCGTGCCCTCCACCAGATCGACGAGGTGCTCGGATATTTGGCGGAACAGTCGCCCCAGGGAGCCTCGAACGTCGCGGCCCGACTGGCGACCATGTTGGACATGCTTCGCCTGTACCCGCATGTCGGCGCCAGGACACGGATCTCCGGGGTGCGTCGGCTGATCCTCGTGCCCTACCCGTACGCGATCGACTATATTGTTGGAACGGACGAGATCGTCATTTTGCGGTTCAGACACACGGCTCGCCGACCTATTCCCTGACAAGGGTACGTCGCTGAAACGACGAAGCTAATCGAACCGCTTAACGTAGAAGATGCGGTCATGGCCCGGCAGGTGGTCGGTGATGCGCCCGAACTCCACGAAGCCGAACCTGGGGTAGAAGTCCGGCGCCTGGAACGTGAACGTGTCGAGCCACATCCCGCTGAGCCCGAGCCGCCGCGCCTCGGCTTCGGCGAGCGCCATCACTTCGCGCCCGAGTCCCCTGCCGCGGGCCGGGCCGAGGGCGAGCAGTTCGACGATCAGGAAACCGCGGCTGGTTCTGCCCCACAGGCCGCCCGCCACGGCCCCGTCGGGGCCGCGGACGGTGACCGCGACCTTGTGGTAGTCGCTCCGGCCCACGGCCGCGACGTTGTGTTCCTGCAGCGCCGCCGCGATCGCCTCGTGGACCTCAGGGTCCGGATCGGCCTCCAGCGCGACCGTCCAGGGCCCCACGACGGCTCTACCGCAGCGAGGCCGTGAAGCGCTGGATCTTCGCGCAGGCGTCCTCCAGCAGCGCATTCGAGGTGGCGTAAGAGATGCGGAAGTTCGGACCCGCCCCGAAGGCGGAGCCCTGCACGGCCGCGACGCCCTCGGCCTCCAGCAGTTCGGTCACGAAGTCCTCGTCGGTCTCCAGCCGCTTGCCCGACGGCGCCACCTTGCCCATCGCGTCCGCGCAGGACGGATAGACGTAGAAGGCGCCCTCGGGCTTGGGGCAGTCGAGGAACCTGGCCTGGTTGAGCATGGAGACCACGAGGTCGCGGCGCTCCTCGAACACCTTGCGGCTTTTCGGAATGAAATCCTGCGGGCCGGTGAGCGCCTCCACGGCGGCCCATTGGGCGACCGAGCAGGCGCCCGAGGTCTGCTGCCCCTGCAGCAGTTCCATGGCCTTGATGAGCTTGTCCGGGCCGGCCGCGAAGCCGATGCGCCAGCCCGTCATGGCATAGGACTTGGACACGCCGTTCATGGTCAGCGTGCGGTCGAGGAGGTTGGGCTCGACCTGGGCGGGGGTCGTGAACTCGAAGTCGCCGTAGACGAGGTGCTCGTAGATGTCGTCGGTCAGCACCCACACGTCGGGGTGGCGCACCAGAACGTCGGTGACGGTTTTGAGCTCGCTCCGCGTGTAGGCCGCCCCCGACGGGTTCGAGGGCGAGTTGAGCAGCACCCATTTCGTCCGCGGCGTGATGGCCCGCTCAAGCTCCTCGGCCTGCAGCTTGAAGCCGTGCGCCATGGTCGTGGGCACGATCACCGGCGTGCCGCCCGCGATCAGCACCATGTCGGGGTAGGACACCCAGAAAGGGGCGGGGATCACCACCTCGTCGCCGGGGTTGAGCGTCGCCAGGAAGGCGTTGAACAGAACGTGCTTGCCGCCCGTGCCGACGATCACCTGCGAGGGCTTGTAGTCGAGCCCGTTCTCCCGCTTGAACTTCTGGGCCACCGCCTCGCGCAGCGGCACGATGCCGGGCACGGGCGTATATTTGGTCTCGCCCCGCTCGATGGCCGCTATGGCGGCACGCTTGATGTTGTCGGGCGTGTCGAAGTCCGGCTCGCCCACCGACAGGCTGATGATCTCGCGGCCCTGCGCCTTGAGGTCCCGCGCCTTCTGCGTCACCGCGATGGTGGCGGACGGTTTGACGCGGGCCAGGGTGTCGGCGAGGAAGGCCATGGAAGCGGTCCGGTTGATCTGGAAACCGCGGGACCATAGGTACGTCACTGATCCGTCGCAACGGGAAACCGGGCGGGTGCCCATTCAAAGCCGTGATGGCCCGCGCCCCGAACGCTGATGGGAACGGTCCGTCACGCGACCGGAGACGTGGACGTGAGGCGTCTGGTGCTGATCCTGGCCGGGACCGCGGTTGTCCTGGCGCTCGGTGCGGCGGCCCTGCTGGCCGACCTGATGAGCGGCGGACGCGTCGTCGACGCGCTGCTCGGCCGCGGGGGACTTGAGGCCGCCTGCACGCCCGCGCTGTCGGGACGTCTGCGCGAGGCCGGATTCGAGCCGCGCGACGTCGACCTGGGCGCCCGGCCCGACATCGCGGTGGCGACGGGCGTGGGGCGCAGTTTCCGGGACACGTTCACGTTCCAGGACGGAGCCGCGGGCTCGCGCGTGGACGGTGTCGTGGCCTGCGTGGTGAGCGGCGACGGGGTGCGGGTCGAGTTCCGCACGAGCGTCGCACCCGTGCGCGCCACCTGACGCGCGAAGCGCCACGCCGCGGAGTGTCCGCGGCGTGGCTTCGGTTCGAGGCCGTTCAGGTCAGGATCAGCCGTTGAACAGCTTGAGGATGAGCTGGCTGTTCTGGTTGGCGATCGACAGGGCCTGG
>CAXTFJ010000108.1:0-16005 GCA_964243405.1 uncultured Lichenihabitans sp.
ACGCGCGGCTTCGGGACGGGCGCGTGGTGACGGGTTCGGAGGCGGAGGACGGGCGGGCCCGGGTGGTGCCCGCCGCGCGCTGAAGACCCCTCAGCCAGTGATCTCGTTGCCCGAGAAGAACTGCGCGATCTCCTGCGCGGCGGTCTCGGGTGCGTCGGAGCCATGCACGGAGTTCTCACCCATCGACAGCGCGAAGTCCTTGCGGATCGTCCCGGCGTCGGCCTTCTCGGGGTTCGTGGCGCCCATCACGGTGCGGTACTTGAGAATCGCGTCCTCGCCTTCCAGCACCTGTACCAAGACGGGAGCGGCCGTCATCATCTCCACGAGCTCGCCGAAGAAGGGCCGCTCCCGGTGAACGCCGTAGAAGGTCTCGGCCTGGGCGCGAGTCATCTGCAGGCGCTTCTGGGCGACGATGCGCAGGCCCGCCTCCTCGATCTTGGCATTGACCTTGCCGGTCAGGTTGCGCCGGGTCACGTCGGGCTTGAGGATGGAGAATGTGCGCTGGATCGCGATGGGACGCTGGACCTTGAAATCAGAAGCGGGAAACGCGCGGCTTATAACGGCGTCGGCACGCGAGCGGCAAGGCGCCGGCCGCGATCGTTTCCAGTGCTTCACGCTGCCGGCAGCGAAGACCCCTCCCATGGTCAGCAGAGATAGGCCGATGATCGCGAGCGCGCGGGCGTCCAAAGCCGTCCGTTGCGCAGGTGGCCACCGACCTGCGACTATCGGCGGATGTGCCCGACACTTCGACCAAAGGTCTCGGCTGGCAGGCCCGCATTGAGGCGGCGTTCCGCGGGAGGCTGACCGACCGCGGCGAGCTGAGTTGATCGAAGAGACACCAACGGAGATCGCCGCAGGCCCGTAGACAAGCTCGGAGTTCGCCTGATCGCTGCACAAGCGAACATCTTCGGTTCTTTTCGGCGAGCATTTGAGGCAAGCGGCACAAGACCGTAGCGGCAAGCCCGGTTACAAGAGGTGAAGTTTAAGCTATGGACCGCGCGATCGCCTGAGGCATAGTCTCGGACCGCACGACCAGGAGCGAGTCCGGTGCCTGCCTTGCCCTCCTCCGATCTCCTGGTGCCGCTTTGCCTCATCGCGGTACTCGCTGGGCTCGTTCGAGGATTCAGCGGTTTCGGGACCGCGCTGGTCTTCATGCCGCTGGCAAGCACCCTGGTGCAGCCGTGGCAGGCCGTGATCATCCTCTACATCATCGACACCGTCACGACCTTGCCGCTGATCCGGAACGCAGTCAGTCGATGTGCATGGCGCGAGGTGGCGCCCCTGTCCATCGGCGCTGCGATGCTCGTGCCGATCGGGGCGTACTTTCTCACCCGCGCCGATCCGACGGCCCTGCGATGGGCCCTGAGCGGCATCGCGCTCGGCGCCGTCGCGCTTCTCGGTTCGGGATGGCGGTACCAGAAGGAGCCGAGCTGGCGCGTTTCGGCCATCGTCGGAACCCTGTCCGGCTTCCTGGGCGGGCTGTGCAGCTTCTGGGGACCGCCCATCGCGGTGTTCTGGCTGGGCGGACAGAGCCGGCCCGACGTCATCCGTGCCAACATCATCGTGTTCTTGGCGATCATGTCGTGCGTCAGCGGCGTGACATACGCGCTCCATGGCCTGTTCAACCGCGAGATGGTGGCCATCGCTCTGCTCCTGATCCCGGTCTACGGCGCGGCGGTTTGGGCGGGCGCCCGGCTCTTCCCATACGCGTCCGAGCGCGCGTTTCGCCGGATCGCCTACGTGATCATCACGGGGAGCGCCGTGACGGGCCTGCCGGCCTTCGACCACCGCGATCCATAGCCCATCGGCCAGTTTGCGCGCCGCCGCTTGCATCGGGCCGTGGCGCACGCCATTAGCCAGCCATGCTGCACATCAACGACCTGACCTACCGGCTCGGGCCCCGCATGCTGTTCGATCGCGCGACCGCGGCCCTGCCCGATGGCGGCCGGGTGGGCTTCGTGGGCCGCAACGGCACGGGCAAGACCACGCTCTTCAACATGATCTCGGGCGACCTGCACCCGGAGGGAGGGGCCGTGACCCTGCCCCGCTCCGTGCGGCTCGGCCGCGTCGAGCAGGAGGCGCCGGGCGGCCCGACCACGCTGGTCGACTTCGTGCTCGCGGCCGACATCGAGCGCGCGGCCCTGACGGTGGAAGCCGAGACCGCCACCGATCCGACCCGCATCGCCGACATCCACACCCGGCTGGTCGACATCGAGGCGCACGCCGCGCCCTCGCGCGCCGCCACCATCCTGTCGGGCCTGGGCTTCGACGAGGCCGCGCAGAACCGCGCCTTGAGCGAATTCTCGGGCGGGTGGCGCATGCGGGTGGCGCTGGCCGCGGTCCTGTTCTCCCGCCCCGACCTGCTGCTGCTCGACGAGCCCACCAACTACCTCGACCTCGAGGGCACGCTGTGGCTCATCGACTATCTCGCAACCTACCCGGCCACGATCCTGGTGATCAGCCACGACCGCGACCTGCTCGACGCGGTGTGCGACCACATCCTCCACCTCGACCAGTCCAAGCTGACGCTGTGGAAGGGCAATTACGAGAGTTTCGAGCGCCAGCGCCGCGAGCAGCAGGCGATCCTCCTCAAGCACGCCAAGAAGCAGGAGGAGCACCGCCGCCACATGCAGGACTTCGTGGACCGCTTCCGCGCCCAGGCCACCAAGGCCCGCCAGGCGCAGTCGCGGCTCAAGATGCTGGCCCGCCTGCAGCCGGTGGCGGCCATCGTCGACAGCGAGGTGCAGCCTTTCACCCTGCCCTCCCCCCAGAAGCCCCTGAGCCCGCCCATTGTCGCCATGGAGCGGGTCGCGGCGGGCTACGGTGACCGCACGGTGCTGAGCCGCCTGAGCCTCAACATCTCCAACGACGACCGCATCGGCCTGCTGGGGTCGAACGGCAACGGCAAGTCGACCTTCGCCAAGCTCGTCGCGGGTCGCCTGGACGCGCTCGGCGGCGAGGTGCGCCGCTCGTCGCGGCTGCAGGTGGGCTTCTTCGCCCAGCACCAGGTCGAGGAACTGGACGTCCGGCAGACGCCCTACCGTTGCGTGGCCGACCGCATGCGCGACGCGCCCGAGGCCAAGGTCCGCTCGCGCTGCGCCCAGATGGGATTTCCCAACGTCAAGGCCGACACGGCCGTGGCGCAGCTCTCGGGCGGCGAGAAGGCCCGGCTGATGATGGGGCTCGCGACCTTCGACGGCCCCCACCTGCTCATCCTCGACGAGCCCACCAACCACCTCGACATCGACAGCCGCGCGGCCCTGATCGAGGCGGTGAACGGCTACGAGGGCGCCATCATCCTGATCAGCCACGACCGCTACCTGATCGACGCCTGCGCGGACCGGCTGTGGCTGGTGGACAACGGCACCGTGCAGACCTTCGACGGCGACATGGACGACTACAAGGCCCTGGTGCTGGAACGCGCGGGCGCGTCCAAGCGCGGCGCACCGCGCAAGGGCGTCGAGAAGGTCGTCGCGGCCCCCGCGCCCCGGAGACCCGGCCGCTTGCACATCCCGCTGCGCAGGCAGGTCGAGGTCCTCGAAGAGAAGATGGGCAAGTTCCAGAGCCTCATCGAGCGCATCGACGCCGCGCTCGCCAACCCGGAAACCTTTCAGCGGGACAAAGGACGCGCCGCGACGCTGACCCAGCAGCGCAAGGAACTCGCCAGGGCTTTGACGGCAGCGGAGGAGGACTGGCTGCTCTTGAGCACGCAGAGCGAGGCCGCGCAGTAGCCGAGTTGCCGTGCGGAATCTTCTTTTGGTGGATGAAGGAAACGAGACAGGAAGGCCGTAGCCGGGGAGAGTGAAGCGTGCTGCAAACGCTCGCGGTCGCCAACTATCGGTCGTTGCGCGACCTCGTCATTCCGTTGGGACGCTTGAACGTCGTCACCGGCCCCAACGGCAGTGGGAAATCGAGTCTGTACAGGGCGCTCCGCCTTCTGGCTGAAGTCGCTCAGGGCGGGCTGATTGCCTCGTTGGCGCGGGAGGGTGGTCTACCCTCGACGCTCTGGGCCGGACCCGAACGCGTGTCGCGTGCCATGCGCCGCGGGCGCGTCGCCGTGCAAGGGACTCGTCGGACCGAAACCGTCCAACTCCGTCTCGGCTTCGCGTCGGAGGATTACGGCTACGCCATCGATCTCGGGTTGCCGCCGCAAAAACCGCCGAGCGCTTTCCTGCTGGACCCGGAGATCAAGCGCGAGTGCATCTGGGCAGGCCCGACCTTCCGACGCGCCGCGCTTCTGACTGACCGACACGGGCCGAGACTGAGCACGACCGACGCGTCCGGTACGCTGCGCGCCGTCGCGCACGGACTGCCGCCCTTCGTGAGCATGATGACCGAATTTGCCGATCCCCGCACCGCGCCCGAGATGATCGTGGTCCGCGACCGCGTGCGTACCTGGCGCTTCTACGACCATATCAGGTCGGACGCGGGTGCGCCCGCCCGCCTGCCGCAGATCGGCACGCACACGCCTGTGCTCGACCACGACGGGATAGACCTCGCCGCTGCGCTACAGACCATCCGCGAGATCGGCGACACCGAGGCGCTGGATGGGTCGATCGAGGATGCGTTCCCGGGCAGCGTGGTCGAGATCTACGCCGCTGCGGGATGGTTCGAGGTCACAGTCAGGCAGCACGGACTCCTGCGGCCGCTGAAGGCGGCCGAGTTGTCGGACGGTACGCTGCGCTACCTGCTGCTGGTTGCGGCGCTGCTCACGCCGCGTCCGCCACCGCTTCTCGTCCTGAACGAGCCCGAAACCAGCCTGCACCCCGACCTCCTGCCCGCGCTTGCACGGCTGATCGTAAGGGCGTCCGCGCGATCTCAGGTCGTGGTCGTCACGCACAGCGGCACGCTGGGAGCAGCCTTGGCCCGTGAAGCCGGGCATCGTGCGATCGCTTTGGAAAAAAGCTTCGGTGAGACGTCCATGGCGGGGCTCGGTCTCCTCGGCCAGCCCTCCTGGACGTGGCCCGAGCGGTGACACAGGCCCGCGTCCGTTTCGCGAGGCGAACGCGCGGTCAGGCCCGCTTTTCCCAGCGCCCGTCCTCGCCCTGCTGCCAGTAGGACACGGCGGGTCCGGCCCGCTTCAGCTCCGTCCACTGCCGCCGCGCGCCCGCCACCGCCCCGTCGTCACGGCCGTCGAACAGCAGCACGGCCCGCTCGCAGCCCGGGTCGGACCGCGACGCCGTCCGTGAATAGCCGGAGCGCGGCGCCGTTCGGGTTCTCGGGCCCGTCCGTCAGGTAGATGGGCTGCGCATCGGCGTCACCGCCCTTGGCGGTATGCTCCATCAGGATCACCACGCGGGGCACGCCCGCGACGAGGTCCATCGCCCCGCCCATCCTCTTGACGATTTTGCCCGGAATCGCCCAGTTCGCGAAATCGCCGTTCTCCGCGACCTGCCTCGGTGGCGTTCGCGAAGACTTTGGACATCGCTTCTTCGACTTGAAGTCCGGTGACCGGGCGCCCCAGCGGGCGGATCGCTCACTTGCCGGCGGAGAGCGGGACAGCGGCGATCACCGGTCGTCGCGCGAGGGCGAAAACCGCCATCAGGGCGAAGCCCAGCGTGACGGCGCCTTGAAAGCTCCAGGCCGCCGCAAAACTCCACGTCGAGGCGATCTGGCCGTAGAGCGGGGGCACGACGGCCCCACCGATGGCGACGATGGTCAGCATCAAGCCGGCGGCGGTCGGGATATCGGAGATGCGAAACTCGCTGCTGTGCTGGCCGGGGATGGTGATCCAGACCACGAAGGCCGTGATCGTCGCGGCCCCGATCACCGCGGCCGCGAGCTCCAGGCCGGGCAGGCCGAGGAAGGGGACCAGGAACAGCGCGACCGCTTCGAGCGCGCAGGCGATCAGGAAGGTGGGCACGATGCCGATCACCCGATCGGCGAGCCACCCGCCGATGAAGGCGCCGGGGATGCCGCTGATCAGCAGGATGACGCTGATCCCTTCCGCGGCGCCGGCGCCGATGTTCAGGGTCGCCTGCGCGTAGTGCGGCAGCAGCTGCACCGCACCGAAATAGCTGCCGTACGCCCCCAGGAACGCGACGCCCATGACCCAGAGGGTCGGATTGCCGAACACGCGACGGAGCGAGTCCGCGCCAAGGTGCTCGCCCTGGAGGACATCCGCCCCCCGATTGGACGGCGTCGGGAACAGGACGGCCATCAGGACAAGCGTCACGACGCCGATCGCCGCCCCGACCAGCAGGGCCTCGCGCCAGCCCAAGGAGGCCACGAGCGGCCCCCACCCGAACAGGCCGATGGCCGCCCCGACCGTGAACGCCACCCCGGTGATCAACGCGTTGGCCGTGGCGAGTTCGCGATCGCGGAACCAGGCCGTCGTCAGCCCGACCGCGCTGCCGATGTAAATCGAGCCACCAATGCCGCACAGGAAACGCCCGACGAGCAGCGTGTCGAAGGAAGGGGCCCACGCCGTCACCCCGGCCCCCAGGGTTTCGACCGCGATCCCGAGCAGCATCGCGGTCCTCATGCCGAAGCGTTCGGCGATCCAGCCGGCGGGGATGTGGGCGATGCCGTAGCCGGCGATGAAGGTGCCGACGATCACGCCGACCTGCGGAAACGACAGGTGCATGTCGGCCACGATGCTGCCGAACGCGGGAATGATGCAGAACCAATTCAACGTGAACTGGAGGAACGAGACGAAGATGATCGCCAAGGCGATCCAACGATTGGTCACTGCACCCTCCCCGTTTGACTTCTATGTTTTGAGTGGTCGACCGGGCCGCTTCAGGCAGCCCGCTGGGACGCCTTGAGCTTGCGACGCATCTTCGACATCTGCTCGAAGAACGGGATGAACTCGCCGTGCGTTTCCGTGCCCTGGAACTCGCCGTAGAGGGCCGCGACCGTGACCACGATCCGCTCGGCGTCGTCCCATTTCGCGTAGTCACCGAGCGGGATGTCATGGGCGGCTTCGAGGGCCGGCATGCCGGCCTTAAAACGCTTGTAGGCCTCGTCGTAGACGTATTGCAGGTAGTCGCGCATGCGGACGACCGCCGATTTGTCGGTCACGGGGCCGTGGCCCGGAACCACGATGTCGACATTCAGGCCCAGCACGTAGTCGCAGGCCTTGATCCAGTTGCGCACCGGCCCCGCCCACGAGATCGGCGTCCCGCCGTTGAACAGGATGTCGCCCGTGAAGACGATCCCGTCGTCGGGCAGGTGGACGATGATGTCCCCCTTGCTGTGCGCCGGCCCCAGTTCGACCAGCTTCACGGGCTTGCGGCCGACCCGGATGTCGAGTTCGCCCTTGAAGGTCCGGGTGGGCTTGGTCAGCTTGATGTTGCTGAAGTCGAACGGCTCGAACAGCTCGGCGTAGAAGGCGCCGCCTTCGCCCAGGTCGTGGGCGGTGTCCTTGAGATGCTGGAACACGGACGAGGGGAACTCGTCCATCTCGTGCAGGGTCGCTTCCGAGCTGATGATCTCGGCACCGGCCACCAGTTCGTTGCCGTAGACGTGATCGCCATTCGCGTGCGTGTTGACGAGCGTCCTGATGTGGGCTGCGGCCGGCGCGACGTGGCGCATCGCGTCCAGCATCTCCCGCGTCAGCTTCACGTCGAACAGTGTATCGATCAGCAACGTGTCGTCGCCGTCGACGACGAGACCGGCGTTGCTCCATCCCCAGGACCCGTCCGGCTGGATATAGGCCCAAACGCCCTCGCCGACCTGGTGCAATCCTTTGGTGAACGGCCACTGTGCCATCGTCTGACCTCCCTGGACCCGAGCGCCATCCTGGCGCCGGTCGATTCACTGGACGGAGTTGAACCCCGCTCGCGTCGATTGTTGCGAAAGCGTAGAAGCCGATCGGCCCGTTGACAAGAGTTTTATCAGTCGACTAATAAAATCACGGAGAGCGTCGATGCAGACCGGTTTCCCCAAAGAAGCCAAGCGTTCCGGTACGCGCGACCGCATTCTCGGCACGGCCGAAAGGCTGTTCGCGGAATACGGCTACGACGGCGTGTCCCTGCGTCAGATCGGGGCGGCGTCCGATGCGCAGATCGCGCTGATCAATTACCACTTCGGAACCAAGGACAGGCTCTACCGCGCGGTCCTCGAGAACCGCATCAGCCCGGTCAGCGAGCGCCGCCGCGACGCGCTGAGGCGGGCCCTGTCGGGGGCCGGCGGGGTTCCGACGATCGAGGCCGTGCTCGACGCCTTCGCGCGCCCCTGGATCGAGATGCGCGGCACCGAAGAGGGCCGGCACTACACCCGGCTCATCGCCCGCGAGGTCAACGACCCGCGCGAGGCCGAACGCGGCATCGTCCGCGATCTGCTGGATCCGCTCGCGGTGGAATTCCTGGCCGCCATGGAAAGCGTTCTTCCCGACCGGAGCCGCAGCGACGTTCACGAAGCCTACCACTTCTTGACCAGCACCTTGCTGATGACGCTCGCCAACCCGGAGCGGGTGAAGCGGCTGTCGGGCGACCTGATCGACGACCGCTCGCACGACGGCGCGGTCGAGCGCCTGGTCCGCTTCGTCGCCCGCTCGCTGCGCGCGACCGACCCGTAGATCAAGCGGGTTCAACGAAACGAGGGAGGACACATCCATGAGGCTCGTCACGTTCCAGACCGCGGACGCCCGACCCGGCGCGGGGGCGCTCGTCGAGGGCGATGCCCGGATCGTCGACCTGCAAGCCGCCCACGTGGGGCGCTACGCTCGGCCCTCGCCCCTGCTGTCGAGCGTCCTGGCGATGGCCGAAGGCGGCGACGGGGCCATGGATCTGGCGACCGACCTCGTCGCGAGCGCCGTGCGGACGAGGTCCGGCCTGATCGAGCGGGACGGGGTCAAGCTCCTGGCCCCCATCCCGCGCCCGCCGCAGATGCGGGACTTCCTCTGTTTCGAGAAGCACCTCGTGCAGGCCTTCCAGCAGGCCCGGGTCGTCCGGTCGCGACAATTCCCCGATCCGCAGGGCGCGATGGAGGACATGGATCGGAAAGGAATCCTCGCGGTTCCGCAGACCTGGTACGAGCGACCGATCTTCTACCACCCCAACCGCCTGAACGTGATCGGGCTCGACGAGGACGTGGTCTGGCCGGACTATTCGGACATGATGGATTTCGAACTCGAGTTCGGGGCCTACATCGGCAGATCGGGCCGTGACATCGGCAAGGACGAGGCGGCCGCGCACATCTTCGGCTACACGATCTTCAACGATTTCTCCGCCCGCGACGAGCAGACCAAGGACATGCCGGGACAGCTCGGCCCCGGCAAGGGCAAGGATTTCGATGGCGCGAACGTCATGGGCCCCTGCCTGGTGACGGCCGACGAACTTCCCGATCCGTACAACCTGACCATGGTGGTGCGGGTCAACGGCGAGGAATGGGGTCGCGGGAACTCGGGCGAGATGTCCTGGCGCTTCGCCGACTGCATCGCCCACGTGTCGCGATCGGAAACGCTCTATTCGGGAGAGTTCTTCGGCTCCGGCACCGTGGGCAACGGCTGCGGGCTGGAGCAGATGCGGTTCCTATCGGCCGGCGACGTGGTCGAACTCGATGTCGAGAGGATCGGTGTCCTGCGCAACCGGGTCCTGCGGCGGACCCGCTGAGGCCGGCGCTCAAAACAGCACGAAGGATGTCGGGCGATGATCAATCAATCAATCGTGGGTTGGGCGCATTCGCGGTTCGGCAAGCTGGACGACCCGGACCTGGAAAGCCTGATCGAGCGCGTCGCGGGTCCCGCGATCGCCGACGCCGGCCTCGAACCGGACGAGATCGACGCGGTCTTCGTGGGCACCTTCAACAACGGCTTCTCCCGGCAGGACTTCCCGTCCTCGCTGGCCATGCAGTCGGTTCCCGAGCTCCGCTTCAAACCCGCGACCCGCTGCGAGAACGCCTGCGCGTCGGGCAGCGCGGCGATCGCCGCCGCCCGCCACCACCTGGCCGCGACCGGCGCCCGCTTCGCCCTGGTGATCGGGGCGGAGAAGATGACGGCCGTTCCCGGCCCGCAGGCGGGGGACAATTTGCTGGGCGCCAGCTATCGTCGCGAGGAAGACGACATCACGGGCGGTTTCGCGGGTGTGTTCGGCCGCATCGCTCAGAGCTATTTTCAAAGGTACGGCGACCAGTCCGACGCCCTGGCCCGGATCGCCGCCAAGAACCACCGGAACGGCGTCGACAATCCCTATGCGCAGTTGCGCAAGGACCTCGGCTACGACTTCTGCCGCACCGTGAGCGACAGGAACCCCCTCGTGGCGCCGCCGCTGCGCCGGACGGACTGCTCGCCCGTGTCGGACGGAGCCGCGGCCCTCGTGCTGCGCAACGACGACGTCGGGCGCGACCTGCCCAAGGCCGTGAAGGTCCTGGCGTGGGCCCAGGCCAGCGACCTGATGCCGATGTCCCGCCGCGACATGACCCGGTTCGAAGCGGGGGAACGCGCCTGGGCCACGGCCTGCGCGGACGCCGGCCTGACGATCCGGGACCTGTCCTTCGTCGAAACGCACGACTGCTTCACCATCGCCGAGCTGATCGAGTACGAGACCATGGGGCTCACCCCGCCGGGACAGGGGTGGCGCGCGGTGGCGGACGGCTGGACCGAACCGGACGGCCGCCTGCCCGTCAACCGGTCCGGAGGCCTCAAGGCCAAAGGCCATCCGGTGGGCGCCACGGGCGTCTCCATGCACGTCATCGCCGCCATGCAGCTGACCGGGGAAGCCGGCGACATGCAGTTGCCCAAAGCCGAAACCGGCGCGGTGTACAACATGGGCGGCTCGGCCGTCGCGAACTACGTGTCGATCCTGCGCAACGTGCAGGGCTGAGCCGCTGACGCGGGCGGCCGCGGCTGGAGTACGCTAAGGGAGCCCGCGCCGACGCGTGCGGTATCTCAGCCATGCGCCAGGAGCTGCCGTTCGCGCCCTGTCCAGTTTTGGCGATTCAGCGGAGCGCCCGGTCGTCCGTCCCTATGAAAGTGTTCCGCCTTGGGTATGGTTTTCGAGCCTGACCCGACGTAGGGGCACGCAAACTCCCGCAGGCTTTCCGCCGCAAGTGGGGCGGACGGTGCGATTGGGGAGGGCGGAAACGTTATCCACGATCATCGGCCTTGACCTCGAATCGGGAAGCGACGGAGGTCGCCAGCGCCTGAAGCCGCGCCGGACCGGCACGACCGATCAGCATGAAGCTGTGACCACCCTGCGACCAGTAGACCGCGTTCATACCCCGTCGCTGCTCGATCCGCTGGGCGTCACTGCCTTGCCGCCCGGGGGTGATGCAGAGCGCCACGGGACCACCCTGAGGATCGAGGTAGGCCAGGAAGACCAGGGGCTTGCCGTCGTAGTCGTAGAGGTCGGCCCGCATGAGCGCGAGGTCGGCAAGGTCGATCCGCTCGGGCGTGAGGGACAAGCCGAGCCCCCGGCCAATCGCCTCGAGCTGCGGCGCGGACGGCCTCGCGCGCTCCGGGATGTCTGCCAGTGTCTCGCTGGTGTACAGCGAGAGATACTGCGCGACCGCGCGACGCCAATCGTCCGACCCGTCCAAAGGCGATGCGGGCACCAGCAGCGCCATACCGAGAGGTTTGACGACCAGGCGGTCGAGGCCGGCGCCAACGACGAGCAGCACCACCGCGACCGCGACCGCCGCAGGCCATGGCATGGCAGCGAGCGGGCGAAGTCCGAACCAGCGGAGCGGAGGCTCGGCCGGCCGCGCGAGCGCCGCCCCTAAGATCACCTCGAGGCGAGCGATCGGAGCCTCCGCCAGCAGCGGTGCGAAGGCTTCCCTGAACGGTCGGCCCCCTTTCATGAGATGCTCCACGCGTGCCGCCAGCCTGCCGTCGGTCGCGAGTCGTTGGCCGATGCGCACGCTGTCGGCGGGCGACAGCTCCCCGTCGAGGTAGGCGACCAGTTCGGCGTCGTCCGGGGCAACGGCCCACTCGTCGCGCGTCATCGCCGGATCTCCTCGATAGTCGATGCGTCGGTGACGCCGGTGCGCCGGGCGAGCTTGTCGCGCGCGGCCGCAAGCCGGCTCATGATGGTCCCGATCGGCACCGCGAGGACGTCGGCGGCTTCGCGGTAGGACAGGCCCTCCACATAGACCAGGAAGACCGCGCAGCGCTGCGCTTCGGGAAGGCGCTGCACCTCGCGCATCACCTGCGCAGCGAGCAGCCCGGCCTCCATCTGCCGCGCGCCGTCCACCGTGAGGGTCGTCTCCGGATCGACGAAGCCGCTGCCTTGGCGGATCTGGCGTGAGCGTACTTCGTTCAACCAGATGGAATGCAGGATCGCGAACAGCCAACGATCGAGGTGCGTTCCCGGCTGGAACTGTTCGGCCCGCTCGAGGGCCCGCACGCAGGTCGCCTGGACAAGGTCTTCGGCCACCTCGCGGCGACCGCTAAGCACGAGGCCGTAGCGCCAGAGCCGGATCAGATGTCCGCTCAGGCCTGCCCTGACGACGGCGGCCGAGGCGGGCGAGGTCGGACCCTTCCCTGGATCGGGCATCTTCGAACCCCTAGCATCGTCTCGGTCGTGTCGAGCAGGGCGCCGGAAGGCTCGCTGCCAGTGCAGAAGCCGATGGCGCCCGACCACCATCGGTCTGCGACTCGCTGCCGCCGATCAGGATCGGCGTCACGGCGGGAAACGGACCGAACTGGAGACCGTGGCCCGGAACGAACGGCGCAAGCGGCGCCGGGGCGTTGCACGGTGCGGGCATGATCGCATCCTCGGGAGGTAACGGACATAAACACCGTTCGACGGCGATTATTCGGAGCAGGAGGCGACTTTTTGCCGTCCGACCGCTCCGATCCTTTGCTGGTCATTCGAATAAAGCGGCGAACTGACGTGTTGACGGTGCGAGTGGCCGATCACCGAGGGCAGCTCTCGCAGGGGTCCCAGGTTTGTCGAATCCAATCAGGCTCATTTCGCTTGAAACCGCCGTGCCGGACCACGTTCTGGACCAGGTGGAGGTCACAGCGGCCGCGAACGCCCTCTTTGCGGATCGGGACACCGATTTCGCGCGCCTCGCCAAGGTCTTCGAAACCTCCGGCATCCGCGCCCGTCAGTCGACGCAGCCGATCGCCTGGTTCAAGGAGCCGCATGGCTGGTCGGATCGCAACGCGGCCTATCTCGAGGGTGCGCAGCACCTCTTCGCTCTCGCGGCGCGGAGGGCGCTGGACGCGGCAGGTCTCGAAGCCCGGTCCGTCGACACGGTGGTCACGGTCTCCTCGACCGGCCTCGCCACGCCCAGCATCGAGGCGCACGCCTTCCGGCACCTCGATTTCCGCCCGAACGTCCGGCGCGTGCCGGTGTTCGGGCTCGGCTGCGCCGGCGGCGCGGCGGGGCTGGGCATCGCGTCCAGCTTGGCGGCCGCGCGTCCCGGCCGCCCTGTCCTGCTGGTCGTCGTGGAGCTCTGCACCCTGGCGTTCCGTCTCGACAAGGTGACCAAGGCCAATGTGGTGGCGACGGCGCTGTTCGGCGACGGCGCCGCCGCCTGCATCCTCCGGGCCGACGCGGCCGGTGAAGAGCCCGAGATTCCAAGCCTCGCCGTGATCGAAGGGTCGGGCGACCATCTCTGGGCCGAAACGCTGGACATCATGGGTTGGGACGTGGACCAGCATGGGCTCGACGTCGTCTTTTCCCGGTCGATCCCATCGTTCGCCCAGGACAACGTCGCCGCCGCAATCGAGGCGATCCTCGCGCCGATGGGCCTGTCGTCGGGCGACGTCGATCGGTACGTCTGTCACCCCGGAGGCGCCAGGGTCGTGACCGCCCTGGAGCGAGCCCTCGGTCTTGCCGACGGCTCGCTCGATCACGAGCGCGCGGTCCTGGCGGCGCACGGCAACATGTCCGCGCCGACCGTGCTGTTCGTGCTCAGGCGTGTCCTCGATCGAGGCCTGCCGAACCGCGTTCTCGTCAGCGCGATGGGACCCGGCTTCTCGTTGAGCTGCGTGTCCTTGCAGCGGCCGGCGTGACGCCGGGCTTCGCGATCCTGTGCTTCGTGACGGTCGAGCGCGCCTTCGAACTCGCCCTGGCGCGTCGCAACACCCGGGCGTTGCTGGCGCACGGCGCCAAGGAGGTCGCGCGCGGCCACTACGTCCTTATCGTCATCGTGCATGCGGCCTGGCTCGCGGGGTTGTGGATCGTGGCCTGGAACCGCCCGGTGTCGGTCGGATGGCTCGCCGCCTTCACGGTCCTGCAGGCCCTGCGGGTCTGGGTTCTGTCCACGCTTGGGCGGCGCTGGACCACCCGGATCATCGTTCTGCCCGGCGCACCGCTGATCGCAGCCGGCCCCTACCGGTTCCTGTCGCACCCGAACTACGCCGTCGTGATCGGTGAAATCGCGGTGCTGCCGATGGCGTTCGGGCTTCCGACCTTCGCGGCCGCGTTCACACTTCTGAACCTTGCCGTGCTGTCCGTCCGCATCCGCGCGGAAAACAGGGCTCTGGCCGAGGCGGGTTGATGACGGCGGATGCCGCGCAAGCCGGACCAGAAGAGCTGTCGCGGACGGGATCGGCGTCAGTCCGGGGCGGCCCGCGCGCGACCCTCCCCGCGCGATGCCGCTGCGCGGCGGCCGAGGTCCGCGAGCGTGCCCACGATGCCCGCTCGGAAACCGAGCACGCAGGCCACGAAGATGCCGCCCTCGATGACCTGCACCCAGGATCCGATGGAGGCGAGGTAGAACTCGGTTCCCACCACCACCGCGGCCCCGACCACGGGCCCGAACAGCGTCCCCATGCCGCCCACCAGCGTCATCAGCACCACCTCGCCCGAGGTGGTCCAGTGGACGTCCGTCAGCGCCGCGAGCTGGAACACGATGGCCTTCATGGCGCCCGCGAGGCCGCACAGAGCGCTCGACAGGACGAACACGGCCAAGCGGTAGCGGTTCGTCTCGTAGCCGAGCGAGGTCGCGCGCGCCTCGTTGTCGCGGATCGCCCGCAGGACGTGACCGAAGGGGGAATGGACGATGCGGGCGATCAGCAGCAGCGCCAGGAAGAACACCGCGCCGACCGCCGCGTACAGGCTCGCGTCGCTCGACAGGTCGACGAGCCCGAACAGACTTCCCCGCGGCACGGATTGCAGCCCGTCCTCACCGCCCGTGAACGGCGCCTGGAGACAGACGAAGTAGATGAGCTGGGCCAGCGCCAGGGTGATCATCGCGAAGTAGATGCCCTGCCGCCGGATCGCGACGCCGCCGAACAGGAGGCCGAGCAGGGCCGCCGTCGCGGTGCCGCCCGCGACTGCGGCCTCGGGCGGCCATCCCCAGGTCTTGGCGGCGTAGGCGCTCGCGTAGGCCCCGCAGCCGAAATAGGCCGCGTGCCCGAAGGACAGGAGGCCGCCGAAACCGAGCAGGAGGTTGAACCCCGCCGCGAACAGCGCGAAGCACATCACCTTCATCAGGAACACGGGGTAGGCGATCGCGGGCGCGATCACGATCAGCACAGCCAGGAGCCCGAACCCCCACCAGCGGGACAGAACCGCGCGGGGCGTCGCGGCCGGTTCGGCGGAAGCGCGCCGCGCGACCGCCGCGTTCACGCGACCCGCCCGAACAGGCCGGCGGGCTTCAGCAGGAGCACGACGATCATCACCGCGAAAATGACGGTGGCGGAGGCCGCCGGATAGACCACGCGCGTGAGCCCCTCCACCAGCCCGAGCCCGAAGCCCGTGACGATCGAGCCCAGGATCGAGCCCATGCCGCCGATCACCACCACCGCGAAGACCGTGATGACGAGGTCCGCGCCCATGTTCGGGTTGACCGAGTAGATGGGGGCCGCCAGCACCCCCGCGAGCGCCGCGAGCCCGGCCCCGAACCCGTAGACCGCCGTGACGAGCCGCGGCACGTTGATCCCGAAGGCTTCGGTCAGCGTCGCGTTCTCGGTCGCGGCCCTGAGCGTGGCGCCGAGCCGCGTCTTCTCGATGGCGAGCCAGGTCGCCAGGCAGACGAGCAGGCTGAACCCGATCACCCAGATCCGATAGTTCGGCAGGATCATGAAGCCGAAGTTGCGCGCGCCCGTGAGCTGCCGGGGGATCGCGTAGGGCAGGCCGGACACGCCCAACAGGTTGCTGAACACGC